>NZ_CM001403.1:3118292-3428257 GCF_000166195.2 Mucilaginibacter paludis DSM 18603 | reverse complement strand
CCTTTGACATTGCACCGCTGGACGGCGTATTTAAAAAGAATAGTGTGGAAAGCATCTGGCAGCTGATGATGCCCACGCCAACTCAAAATCGAAATACTTACGAAGGAGCTTATTTTATTCTCACTGCCAAACCTCAGTTGAATAATATCAATTCATCCACACTCAGCCCTCAATTGCTTGCTGCTTTTGAAGCTACTGATCAAAGAAAGACAAGTTGGATCGGGAAATTCACTGACGCGACCGTAACGCCGAAAATCGATTATTACTATCCCTATAAATATCAGGTAGCCAGTTCTGCTACCATTACAGAATACTCTACTGTACTTCGCTTGTCGGAACAATACTTAATCAGGGCAGAGGCCAGGGCATTGCAGGATAATTTGTCGGGCGCTATAGATGATATAGATGTCATTCGTAAGAGGGCCGGATTGTTGCTGATCAAAAATACTAATCCCACAATTTCAAAGCCCGATTTATTATCCGCAATTCTAAAAGAACGTCAAACTGAATTGTTCTGCGAATACGGACACCGCTGGCTGGATCTGAAGCGCACCGGGAAAGTAGATGAGGTAATGAAAATCGTTACACCTATTAAGCTTGGTGCATGGGATACGAATTTTCAATTATTTCCTATCCCACAAAAAGACAGAGATAACGATAATCAGTTGACACAGAATTTAGGGTACAAATAATAGCAGCGATGAAAAGAATATTGATATATTTCGCAATGATGATTTGCATCATCGCGGCCTCTCCATTATACCTGTGTGCACAGCAGAAGACACCATATCCTAAAATTGGCGATACTTTTGAAAACTACACCTTTACCGATATTGTAAATTATTCAAAGGCAAGGGTATCGACGGATGAATTTAGGGGCAAATGGCTCGTTCTGGATTTTTGGGCCATTACTTGCGGAGGTTGCCTAAACAGCTTTCCAAAAATGAATAAAATCAGTCATACTTTCGGTGACAAGGTTCAGTTAATTATGATCGGCGCACACGATGGTAAAAAGGATTCAAGAACTTCCGAAGCTAAAACGAAGCGCTTGTATGAACTTTATAAAAAAAAATTGGGATTAAGCTTTACTGTAGCTTTCGATAGTACGTTATACGATCAAATACACGTTTATGCTTTACCCCATATTTTGGTCATTGACCCCAAAGGAATTGTGCAAGCCAAAACTTACTCGTTGGATTCCGCTCAATTACGTCAAATTATTGAGGGTAAAAAGCCAAACTTGGAGTATGCTTATTCGATAGGCGAAGGCAAATTGAAGGAATTTGCTTATGATAAAAATCTCCCATTATTATCCAGTGGGAAATTCATTAATGGCGGAAACGATACTGATTTTATAGCGAGATCGTTGTTAAAGAGGTGGGTAGCTGGGTTACCTGAGTATAACTATTTTGGGTTTAGAAATCGTGCAGATCGAGTTCCTGGTTGGGGTGAAACTTACGGGCTTGATATTCCTTCGATGCTGCGTGTAGCATATTTTGGGCAAGAAAGCTGGGATGCGAACAGTGCTTTTTTTGGTGTACTCAATAAGAACATTATATTAGAAAATATTGATTCGGCGTTATTTGAGCCGAAGAAACTTCTTACGGGTGAGAACATGTATTGTTATAGTCTAAAGGTTGAACCAAAAAAGGGTAATATTGAATTCATGCGGCATTTATTCCAAGAAGATTTACAGCGGTATTTCGGCTTTAAATCGAAGGTGGAATTACGTAAAGTTAAAGTGTGGAAGCTTGTCGTGATTGATAAACAACGGGTCGCACAGTTGAAAACAACAGGTCAAAAACAGGAAATTAAATCATTTGGACCTTACGAAGGGTATAATTATACAAATGTCTCTATCGACCAAATTATAAAGGGTAGGGATGTTTGCCAAAGTCCATTTAAGGATATGTATAAAAATTTAGATTTGATACCGCCATTGATTAATGATACCGGATTGAGCTTTAACGTAGATATGTCCATCAAAGCATTTATGACTGATTTTCAAGATGTCAAGGATGCGTTTAATCGAAATGGTTTTGATTTGGTGCTGAGTGAGAAAGAATTAAATAGCATTGTTATATCGAATAATTAATGCTATTTAAGTTAAATAAGAATAATAGTTATCGGGATTACCCGATAACTATTAAATAACCAATCTATGGTTGAAGGGATGATGAAGGGCTACATGCGGCAGTCGCATAGAGTTGTTCAAAGTTGCCTGGAGAGGTTTCAAATGTACATCCAGTACCACCCAGTTGACAATTTTTATCAATCGGCTGTGTTGCGGTACACACACTGGCCACAGTATAATAGTAAATCTGTGCAACGTGTGTTTTTGCAGAAGCAAAAGCACCACCAACTGCTAACATTAATGTACCTGCTAAGATTGCGATTTTAGAACGTTTCATAAAATTTAGATTTTTGTTTTGATTTGAATTTTGCCTACTCTATTACAGGTTTTCAGCTAACCCTGTGCCTTCTGCATAAAGGCATTATGCGCATATTTTGTATTAATCGTCTTCCCGTAAACTCGAACTCGGACTGCAACTATTTGTTGCATACAATTGATGAAAATTGCCTGGTGATGTCTCATATAGGCAACCTACACCACCAATAGGGCACATTTTATCAAGTAACGGTGTGGCAGTGCATACACTTGCTACCGTGTAATAATATACTTGTGCAAAATGATAATTCGTTTTCGCCAGTGCGCCGCCGATAGCTAATGATAAAGCGCTTATAACACCCAACAGTTTAGATTTGATCATTTCTATCAGTTTAATGTTTGATTTCCTGGTTACGTTCTTTGGCCAGCCCTTGTAACAAAAAGAGAATTACACCTGTATTCCCCGTCAACAATGAGGCGTCATGTTCCGGCACACCTTTCATGTTCCAGGAAATTTGCTTGCGCTCCGGTCGCAAATTGATTTTTACAAGCAAAGTATATATCCAAAGTGCCCTCAACCGCCATTGTTCATTGTCACTTACGCCAGCTGCTAACCCGTAAACCAGTCCTAAGCCACATAGTCCAAATGCCACTCCGTTGTCCACGTAAACCGGGAATGCTTCATTTTTACGCAGTAATCGTTCTGCGGCCAGCAAATGTTGCTGATCTCCATATTGCTTAAAAGCCAGAGTGAATACCAAAGCCACACCGTTAAAACCATTCATCAGGCTGTAATCTTTTGTTTCGCTGTTCTTTGCAAGCCAGCCTAAACCTTTCGTAATACCAGCTTTTGCTTCTGCGGAAGGATACCGTGATTCATGAAGTAACAGGCTGAGTATAATTCCCGATACCCCGTAACCCAGGCCGACCCTTGTTTTTCCATCCGGGCCGTTGCCGACATTCCATGAACCGTCCGGTAATTGTGCGTCCCTTAAGAGTTGGAATAGTACCGCGATTCTATTGGCAATTTCGTCTTGTTGATCGGGTTTTGAAATTAGCAACGTTGCCAAAAGCTGGCCTGCAACTCCGTCCGCCAGATTTAAAATGGTCGTCGTCTGCCTGATATTTTCCTCTATCAAGCTCTGGTATTGAGGTGTTACCTCCAGCACGGCCAATCGCATCGCACGATCTATAGCCAACGCTTTACCTGCCCTTCCAGAAAAAAGACCAGGAATATCACTTCTTCCGCTGTTTAAAAACGCCTCTCTGTTCTTATCCAGGTATTCGGATAGAAAGCCTTTTACTTCAGCATCGACCAGATCAGGAGCCAGCGATAGGACATACAAGATACCTGTGATCGGACTTGCCAGTCCAGCGGAGTAACTACCCGTTTGCCTGATATTGGACGTGCGGTGGTCTGCCGCATTCAAAATCTTTAATAGCCCCTTATTCATCGTAAATTCCTGCCGGGTCAGCGCGTTGATCGCAAAACGTATCAGCTCCTTATTATCAATTTCGAGCTTCAGATCTCCAAATTCAAAGCTGCTCTTCGGTTGCTCTGACCTGAAGGCCCTTAATGCTTCTGTGATCTGTGCTAATCCCGGCCTGTCATCCGGTTTAGGTTCAAAACATGCAGCTATGATAGCACTCATTTGATCACTTCCGATTAAAAATCCCAGGCCATCAGCCAGTTTTTCCGGGTTCGCCTGATCGAACTTGACAGGCGGCAAACCCGTCAGGAAAACGACCATCAATCCGCCCAAAGCGTATATATCCTCCTGTATGGTCGGTTCTTCGCCTTTCTGCTGTTCAGGCGACATAAAACCGGCCGTGCCTAATTCAAAGGCAGGAAGGGGATAGCAAACCTTCGTTTGGTAAGCCAGCTCCAGGTCGATCATATAAAGCCACCCCTTATCATTCAGCATAAAATTAACCGGTGTCAGATCCCGATGTACATAACCTTTTTCGTGCAGCACCCTCACGCACTCCAGTACCTTAGCCAGCAGATCAATCAATTGATAGCGGCCCTTCAGCTCCAGTTGCAACCAGCTTCGTCCGTTCAGTAAATCATAGATCACCTGATCCAGTGATCTACCCTTAATAAACTCCATGACCAGGTAAGCGTTGTCCTCATGCTCAAACAGGTCTATAATTCGCGGTACACTGACCAACCCCGTAAGGTCATCATGGATACGTTTTTGCCAATCCAGGCGAATCCTCATGTCCCTTCCTGCATCGTCAGACCACATGTCTTTTTTGCCTTCTTTAATTATACACTTAGAAACCCGGAAAAGCCCCTTTACATAAATCCCATAATATACAGCGCCCTTAACTCCCGGTTTGAGATTTGAAAGCACCTTGTATTTATGCTGGAAGACACGTTGTTCCGGCTCTTTGGGAAAAACCAATTCAGCTACATTCTCGAAGTTATAATGGTAAGTATAGATCGCACCCCCGCAATATTTCTGTCCTGGTACTGCCGGGCCGGTAAACCCTGATGTGAGTGCAACCAGCTTTTGGATCATATGCTCAGCGTTCTGGGCAGACGGTAAGTAGACCATCAATACCTTTCCAATATTTTCAAAGCCTGTGATCCCGTTTAATACCAATTTCGCCGTTTCAAAATTTTTGATCAAGCGGAAAGGCAATCTCTCCGCACGTAACACCGGGATCAATAAAATCAACGCCTCAGCCAATTGTGAACGAATAATTGATACTGTTATAATCTTGTCATTGTTCACCGGGGAGCCACTTACCAGGTAGTACCCTTCAGTGTTGTATTCAATACCATGAAATTTTAGGACATCTGCATAATTACAGGTTCCATTATCCAGCAGTGCAGGATCATCAGGCATCAATGGTCGCATGTCCAAAATTTTCATAACTGGATTTATATGCTAACTATAACTCAATATTGTGGCGTTGGTATCATTTGCTGTTTTTTGCCTTCGTTGGAGCCAAATGCCCCATATAGCCAGGCCTGTAAAACACAAATTAAAGATGAAGTGCTGCGGCCAGGACAATTCCCTAATAATACCCCCACAGGTACATGGTCTCTTTGTGGTGAATATGAGAATATATGCTACATACAAAGTAAATATTGACATGAGCGCAAGCGCACCATAAAAGCCTCGCTTATTCTTACTTCCAAAAATTAATTGTATAAGCCATAATGATACTAATAGCTCTGAGCCTGGCACCAAGATGGACAATACGGGTGCAAATTTTTCAATACCTGGTGACCTGCCTAAATCATACAAATACACCCGGAAAAGAAATAGCTTGCTCAATGCGGTATATACAAACAGGATAATAAATGCAAAGGCAATAGTTTCGATTATGGACTGCTTTTTCATGGTAATAGTTATTGTAGTTCTGCAACTTTTTTGATTAGGTCGCTCATTGGCGGTGCCCCTTTATAAACGATCCGCAGCTTTTTATCGCCGTCATAAAGGGCCATCAAAGGCGTAGACCAGTTTTGAATGTGTGCCGGATAAAAACTATTGAAATCCTGTCCGGCTGTTATATTCGGATAGTTCTTCAGCTTGTAGTGCTGGTTAAATACTTTTAGCCTTTCAAAACGCTCGGTCGTTAAAAAGTAGAACTGTACCTGCTTCAATGAATCCATGTGGCTCAATATCTGCTCTGTTTCCTTCTGACAGTTCTCACAGTCGGCATTAAAATGAATGATCGCAATAGGTTTGCCGTCCGGTATATCCTTTGTATTCAATATCGTGGTACTGTCCGGCAGCAATAAGCTAAATTCCGGCAGGCTCGCTTTGGGATCACCTTTACAGGCGCTGAACACGATGGTTGCGAACAGCATTACTGTAAAGCCTGCGTATTTCAATTCTTTGTTCATAGCTCAAATTAAAATTCTGACAATGATCTGCGTTCCCGGCTGGCAGGGATCATCAGGACATGCCCTGCCATACCGGTATTGCAGTATAGGATGAAATAGTGTAGAAAAAGGGTACGGATCAAACGGGCGACCTCAACATTACTCATGCCTCATGGGCTATCCTGATCAGGTTGAAGAATATTGGACATAGGAATACTGTTAGCCTTTCTCATATAGCCTCTTTATTTAAAATGATCGATAGCTATCCATAGTTACCTATGGACGGCAAGTGCATTACCTGCTGTTAGAAAGCCCTCCCTCGACAGGAAGCGCTATAATACCATATGTGCCCTCGGACAAAGAACATCAATGGAGCCGTTCAATACGGTTCAACAGGACATTCCATTGCCGGAAGGTCTTGCTGTAATTATTTATACATGGGGAATTGCTGAACTAAGCTGTAGTGTTGATCCGTGCTGTGTGCTGATGTTTTTAACTCATGGTGCTGTTCCTTTTGGCTGACTAACTGTGATCCTTTCCGTACCGTTTGATAAAGTAAAACTACATTGCTTTCTCTTTCGTTCAAATACTTACGTTTATCCTACCTTACCATTACGTTTATCCCAACGTCCCTTTATTCAAGGGATTATATATCGGGATGTATTTCGTTATTATAATAAGGCCATTGCAGCAGCGAAGCCGGATAGCCAAAAAATTTTCTAAAGGCTTTGCTGAAGCTGCCGAAATTATGATAGCCTATCGCGGTAGCGATCTGGCTGAGTTTGACATCAGCCACCGTCAAGCGTAAGGCCTGGATCATGCGCAGCTCTATATAGCCATCCTGGTAAGACTTGCCATACCCATCCTCAAACAACCGGGTGAACTGCTTCACTGTCAGCTCACTTTTTAAAGCGATCTCCCTTTTATCATAATTGTATTTGAGGTGCTGCTCCAGGTATTGTATGATGTGATGGTAGTCTATAAAAGCGGCGCTGCCTTCGACCAGTTTACTTTTACCGATCCTGGCACCGGTCAATACCTGAAGCTGAAGTTTATTTTTATGATCCGGGGGAATATCCTGTTTAAGTTCATTCAAATAGAGCCGGATCAGCCGGTCCAGCAAACTGTACAGATCCTGGTTGTATGGCTTATGCTTACCATTGTTCATCAGCAGGTTGACAATGGCACCCAGCCAAAAATCAACCCCGACCACCGGGAGCAGGAAAGGTTCATGCGGGCATTGCCTGGCCTGATCCAACAATTGCCGCATATGGCTGTCAATGGCATACTGCTCAATAACTGGGTTGATCCTGATCAGTAAAGAGCCACCTATACCGGTACACAATTCTGAAATGATCTTACCCGGCGGAAGGTAAAGAACGGCTATTGTCCTGCCGCTCATTACCCGATCTTCCTCAGCCATCAAATTAACCTTTGCGTCGCCCTTCAGCCGGATATGGATAAAATATGTCCCGGCATCCAAAACCGTAATGAATCTTTCCCGACGCTCCATCTGACTGATCCGGCAGGTGTAGGCATTGCCTTTTTTATCTGTGGTTTCCGGACTGGTAATGACCCCAAAAGAGTAATCGCATATCTCAGCGTCGGCAGTAGTCCATCCCGGAACATAAGATCTCAGAGAGGCTGGCATCATCCTAAGCAGTGTGCATTCTTCCATGTGTGTTAGCGGCAAAAGGCCTTTCATAGTTATTGTTTTCTCATGATAATATATAGGGCAACAGACCAGTAACTGGTCATTGCTGATCACTTCCATAAATTTTTCTAAGCTGCCTGGTACTCGGCAAAGGGGATTTGCTGACGTAGTGGAACAAAGGTAAAGCGGTGGAAAGGGCGATAGCCGATGTTCAAACTACTATATAAACTTACAGGATTTTCTGATTAGTGAGAAAAAAAAGGTACATCTATTGCAAAAAAAGGTCACCTTTTATGATCGTTGAGATCAGCGATCTACACATTTTTATAGGTAATTGCGTATTAATGCAGCTTATGAGGTCAGTTCTGAAAAGGGTCAGGTTGAAAAAAAGATGCCCATAGGTATAGAAATGAAAACCGGGCCTTTCGGCCCGGCTCTTTTAACGGCGGTATAATTTGCAATACCAGAACCGAACCCTTCCTGTTAAAACATTAGGGTTATCTACACTATTATGCTTTGTTCTCACAAACCATAAAGAGATCAGCGGGTAACGCAAATTCGCAAACGGGGAACCGTGCGATGCTGATCTGGCAACACCCGACCTTACGGGGAGGGTAAGCGAGCCTGTAGCGTGTATATACGAAAATAAGCCATATTGATCTTTACTTTTTAATTATCCCGACCCGGTAAGACGGGTCGTAAAACTGCAATGCTATGAAAATTAACAGGTTTTATGAAAAATATTTTTCCTCCGTATGGGGGTAAAACAGGAGCCTTGTACAAAAAAGACCACTATTCCGGCTTTTGCGGGAAAAATGAACCTGGTCTGCGTTTTTCTGCGGGAGCTATCCATTCCTGCTATTAATATCCCGGCACCATGATCATCTTCTGTCGTGTTCATGTAGTAAAATATAATTCTCTTCCTATCAAGGGATGTAAAGTATGATTAATAGTAAGAAAATATTGGATCGAAGCGTATAACGGCTATAATTGATCATTTAAATTCATAAACAATTAGTGTCTAACCTTTAATAAGTCTGAAGTACAGGTACTTATAAATTGTCCTTATTTAAAATAAATAAACATAAGACAAACAATTACAACTTATAGTTGTATTATATCCAGGCGATTAAATACTATCCTTCCCTAAGCATCTTACGAAGTCCCGTTTGATACACGATTAAACTATGAAGAACATCTGCCGGTTGGGATTCCCCGACCCGGACCGGCAGGCTAATACTTCAATTGCTGCCAGCTACCAATAGTCTTAACCTTATAATATTATTATGCATAACGAATATTATATGGAGTGGTTGGATCATTTGATCAACGTTACGCTCCACCCTGACATTCCTGAACTCAGTCAGATGAGTGCTGAACAAGCCGATGCCATCATTGTGCAGCTTGGCACAGAACGCCGCCAAATTGAATACAAACTCTGGAACCTTGTGTTTATTTTGATCAAGGACAAATATATCCAGGCGCAGAGCAGTCACTACCATACTTCGGTGATCCTGCTCATTGACCAGGCCTTCGTCAACCGCATGAAAATACCCCCGAGCAGTGAACTGGAGCGGGTATACGACGAAGTACAGACCGTACTGGATCAGCTGCTATCTTACCTTGAACTGCGATTTGCCTCTTACCTGAGTTTGGATAAGGAGGTTTCCGTCAGGTATCTGCTGGCCACCCGGCATGAGCTGAAGGTTCAACTGGATAAATTTCAAGCGCCCATTGTGGAAAGGATCGCTGACCCCAAATTGACCGACATCGTTTTTGATGTGATCAATGAATTTATTAAAGCGGACGGAAAGAGCTATCCCATTACGTTTAAAGAAGTATCGTATTTCAAGAGCCTGGTCAAAGACCTGGAGGTACTGGATCAACCGGAAAAAGAGTTTTGTATCTATACCGCATTGAACGAAACCCTTGTCGGCATTGACTTTAACCATAACCGCTACATCAATCATTTTACCAAGCGGATCATTGAACGGGTCGATGGCTCGTCGGAAATAGATACCGAACGGCTGGAGCTGCTGATGCACCTGGCCAAAGACTTCCGAGAAATGCACGTCAAACCCAACACCAGCCTGTATCCCCGGCATCCCAGTTTGAAAACGACGATCAGCAACTGGTTCGAGCATGAGATCACGTTTCTAAAAAATAAAATTCAAGCGCAGTACGAACAGCAGGAAGCGGCAACGAATGTCAGGAAGAAGCCTCGCAAAGTTTTGTTGTCGCTGACCGGTGACCAGATCAGCCTTTTGCTCAAAGCGGCGAAGGGCGTTAAAGTGCTTCTGGCTACAACACTGACCACCATCTACCGTGAGATCATCCCTTTTATATCCACACAGGAACGCGACGACCTATCCTGGAAAGCCGCCCGTTCCAAAAGCTATGTCGGGGAGGATCATGATAAGAATGTGCTGATCTATGTGCTGGAACAAATGATAGAGTTCATCCGTGGTTATTGAATTATTTGCCTTTTTTATTTTGTAAAGCCTTCCGATCCGGAAGGCTTTTTTTATTTTTTTTCAAAAAATATTCTTCGTAAATCACTGATTTACAAGAGGTACAAAAGGGTGAAAAGTGGGGTGAAACTTTTTTTGTACTTGACCCAGGTGTCTGATAAACGCAATTTTGAGCTGTAATTAATTGTGAGGCCGGGTAACCGGTTGAATTGTGAAAAAGAAAAATTAAGACATTATGTTTACACACATCACTTGGGGAAACTACCTATTCACTGTCGCGCTTTTGCTGGTGGTCTACTACCTGATCATCGCGGCCACATTCTACAGAGCCGATGCCAAAAGGCTACTCAGCGCAAAACTCAAAAAGGACGGATCAACGCCGGATGACGGGTACCGGGATCACAAGGAAGAAACCGAACGATCGAACGAAGTGGATCAGTACGAACGGTTCGACGGTCCGCAGGATTCATTCGCCTATACTACCGATGAAACCTTTGCCGAGGTAGAGGCGCTGATCCTCCAATTAAAAACCGGTATCACTGATGCAGCTGCCCAACAGTTGAGCAAAGAAGATACCGCCCTTACCATCAGGGGCATTTTAAAAAACCATTCCAGTTTAAAAGACACGGCATTCCAATCATCGCTTACTGAGCTGATCGTCTCCGAATGCGAAAAAACCGGTTCTATCACACTCAGCGAGGAAGAGGTAGAAGAGCTGTGGGAGTAAAGCAGTGTGGTAACCGGACCTTCCGGCCTCCCTGTTTCGGGGAGGCCACCGGAAGGTGATACCCATCAATAAAGATAAAGTAAAAAAATGGCCCCTGTTTCATGCTGTGCTGTAGAGCAAACGTGTGCGTGAATAGCAATGAGAACAGCGGCCACCTTTTCCCTCCCTTCGCAGCTGGCCTGCGGAGGGAACCGGGAAAGGTATGTCAAGGAACAAGGGAATAAGCCCTTCGTGTGGATCATCATTTAAAAATGTGAGTTATGAAAAAGTGCAGAAAGAATTTTAAAAATGAAAAAGTATTAACCGTTGCTTTCACCCTGTTGCTGATCGGCATTGACGTGACCGTTATGGCACAGGACGGGAGCGCGGGGATCGGCGAGGCCACATCGAAGGTCACCGGTTATTTTGATGCAGGTACTAAGCTGATGTACGCCGTCGGCGCGATCGTCGGCTTGATCGGCGCTGTGAAGGTCTTTCAGAAGTGGAACTCGGGGGATCAGGATACGTCGAAGGTTGCCGCCGCCTGGTTCGGCAGCTGTATATTTTTGGTGGTCGTTGCCACTGTGTTAAAATCATTCTTCGGAGTTTAAGCCAGGATCATGGAAAATATACTAACCGAAAAACTTCGGGCATATGTCCTGGAAAACAACCTTGATCTGGTCGTTCGCTTACAGGAAGGCTATTCGTTTATGAATTATCTGAAAGATAAGGTCGCAGCTGTAGAGCCGTTCATGCAACACCTGATCCTGGAGCAAAAGCCGGAACACATCGTTGTGCAATTGTGCCTTGATGAAATGACCAGGGAACTCAGGCCCTCTAAGTTCTTGTACATCAGGACGGTACTTGAAGAAGAGTTTCCTGTAGAATGTGCCGGGTTTGGCGCCAGTGGTGTGCTGACCTACGAGGTCACCCATCTGATCGACCGCTGCCAGGCCATCTTTGAAACCTTCGGGTTCTCAGAAGCAAGCGCAGATAACCACTTGCTGCGCCATGCGGTTATCGCCGAGATGCATGATCACATCTATTAGGCCGGAGGTTGTTATGAACTTGAATAACGAAATAGAGAATAGGGATTTGCCGGTGGTGGAAGCGGCGGGCGAGCAGTGGTATGCTGATGCGTATCGTGACCTATTGATCAACGTCCGTGAGCCATCGATCAGGCTGCACTCCTATGAAATGCTTCGCTTTGAGGATTGTTTTCAGTTTGAATTTGATACAGTGAACAAGCGAATAGTTGGATACCCGGAGGAACGCCCTGACCACTTGACCATGAACTACGAATATGTGTCGATCAGGCCGATCCGCACATTAGACCCAGAGGGGGCAGACCTTTTAGCAAAAAAACATGAGTGGATCTTCCCGGAATTATACCAAACGCCGCTTCCGGTGGTACGTATAGCGGGAACTGAATTTTATGTAGACGAAATCCGTAAAGGATTTAGGGAGGTGAATAACAGGTGGAACATCCTGAAGTATTCAGAAATATCGAAAACCAATGAGGTCTATTTCGATAAAAAGGCGAATAATGCCGCTTATAGCTGGGAGATCGCACAGTATAGCAGCAAAGGTAAATTTCCCGACCATATCATACTGACCACCGTTCCATCCAGGGAAGAGCGTAAAGAGCTGCTCAAAGGAGTAATTGCCGCCAACGGAAAACCGGTTCTGGATATGAAAGAGAAGGTTTCCGAGCGGAATCGTATTAAAAGAAAACAAAAATTATAGATCATGACGAACAGTATATACCCCATTAATAAGGGCATCAACAAAAGTATCGAGTTCCGTGGCCTGAAGGCGCAGTATATCTGGTATTTGGGTGGCGGTATCCTGGGGCTGATGTTTTTGTACGCGATCCTATTCCTGATCGGTGTCAATTCCTTTGTCTGTATGGCGATCATCCTGATCGGCGGTACGGTCGTGGTTGTCAAGGTGTATGCGATGAGTAATAAGTATGGTGAATATGGCATGATGAAAGTCATGGCCAAAAGGATGCTGCCGAAAGTATTGAAGTCCAGCAGCAGGAAGGTTTTTATACAATTGAAAGGAGGATGATATGAAGCCGGGAGAGAGAAGGTTGCCTGTTTATACCCTTGAAGGAAATGATTTTTTTGTTGATGTGGCACATGGGGTTCTCCGGGAAGTTGCCTATCCTGGTAACGAGATACCTTTTTACCTGATGAAAGATAAGCTGGATCATTATACGATGCACTTCCATCGCGGGATCAAGAACTTCCCGCAGAGTGCGATGGATGACCCGCAGATCGTCGTGGTCCCTGTACCGAAAATGGTTGTGCTGGATGCGGAAGGCATGGCCTTGAAATATGGTGTCAGTATGGATGGCATAAGCCAGCTGCGTGATGTGGACGTGATGAATAACCAGGAACAACTGGCCAGGCGGTTGAATGATGAATATCCCATCATCGATATAGCAAGCCGGGATTTCCGGGTCTATCTCGGTCTTGGTGAACTGCGTGATGTGACCGATCCGAGCCGGGTGATCGCCATCGATGACCTGTATAGCAGCCCTTTTGAACGCAATGCCTGCTACTATCTCCCTAAAACCTGCCAGGTTGTAAAGATCGGCCCGGATAAGAAAAAGCTGCCTGCCGGTCTGGTTAAAGTGATCTCGCCTGACCGCCTGGCGCTTGACCCGATCGGTGCGGCGCGTTTGTATGGGCTGGATGATCTTGAAATGCTGCGCAGGTATCCCATTGGCAAAAGGCTGGAAGCCCATGTGAGCAGGCTCTCCAAAGCGGAGCTGACAAGGATCATGAACATCTGCCGTATCCGAAGTAAAAGGATCAAGCGGCCTTCGCTGTAGTTGATCAGGGGTTTTGAATTGAATATAGTTAAGGTAAAAATGTGCGCAATGGAAGAGCGGGAACTGCCCATGTATAGGATCAATGATGTGGACTTCTTTGTAGAGGTCAGTAAGGCACGGTTGCGTGAAGTAGGCAACCCTGGCAACACCATCTCATTTATCCATAATATGACTTACAATGGCAATCATTATGTGTTGTATTACGACCCCAGGCTAAAGAATGTTGCTGATAGCATATTCGATGATGGGGTCGCAGTGGTCAGCCTTCCCATGATGTCAGCCCTTGACCCGGACGGTATGGCGCAACATTATAACAGGCCGATGGAAAGGGTGGTCGGATGCGCTGATTACGATGTCATGGTTGATCCTCAGCAAATGCTAAAGCGCACGGTATTGAACGAATTGCCTGTCATCATGGTTTTGGATCATCCCTTTGTGGTTGACATTGAAAATGACCTCTACCAGCCAAAACATGATATCCGCACAATGGGCATTTACATCTCCAGGATGCGTGATGACGCTGATGATCAGCAGGAGTTTTACCATATCCTCTATGATCCTGAGCAGCACCGCAGGATCCCGGTAGACTGGTTTGCCATGACCGCTATACCTGAAGGCCTTGTGGTACTGGAGCTGCCACATGAACGGGTCGCAGACCCCGTAGGCTATGCTCAAAAGTACAATTTGGATCAGCGCAAGCTGACGATGGAGTTCCCGCCAAAGGCTGTCCACCATGCGCGGGTCATTCCCTGGGAACAAACACAGATCCCCAAAGTGATCTTAGCAAATCAAAAAAAAGAAAGGCAACAGCAGAAAAAACGCATCAGGAAAAAAGGTAAAGGGTTGAACTGAGTTTAGCGCGACCGAGATGCGCAAGTGATGATATTACATAACAAGGTAATTAAGTGAAGATGGAAAAGCGGTTAGAAGAAATGTTACCCATTATGGGCATTGAACACAATTGTATTTTAAGCAAGCAGGGTGATATTACGCTTGCTTATCATGTCACCTTACCGGAGATCTTTTCTCTGAGTAATGAAGAGTATGAAGCCTTTCATCAATCCTGGGTCAAGGCCATTAAACTGTTGCCCAAGTTTACGGTGCTGCATAAACAAGATTGGTTTTTAAAGACAACGTATAAACAGGAAGCATCCAGTAATGACAGCTTTCTGAACAGGGCGGCAAGGAAGCACTTTGAGAACAGGCCTTACCTGGCCCATGAGTGCTATATCTTCCTGACCAAAAAACCCGAGGGCCGGAAAGTCAGCACCTCTTTGTTTACCAACCTGCTGCGCCCTGGCCTGGTACCGGAACAAACGGTCAAGCCCGACCAGCTACAGAAGTTTATGGATAGCTGCGGACAGTTTAAAGGTGTACTGGAAGATTCTGGTTTTGTCAAATTACACCGGCTGACAGATGAGGAATTGGCCAGCCAAAACCGCAGGGTGGGTGTGATCGAGAAGTATTGTACACTATCCGCTAAAGATGATGGCATTCTCCTAAAAGATATGCAGTTCGGCCATCACATGCAGATCGGCGAACGTTATTGCCAGTTGTTTACCCTTGCCGACGCACAGGATCTGCCGCCTGTGTGTTCGACCAAAACGAACTATGAAAAGTACAGCACCGACAAAACCAAATTCAGTATCGGCTTTGCTTCGCCTCTGGGCCATCTGTTGGCAACAGATCATATCTACAACCAATACATTTTTATTGATGATGCGGCGGCGACCTTGAAAAAAATTGAAAGTAAACGCCTGCGGCTTCAGTCCTTATCTGCGTACAGCAGGGACAACCTGATCTCCAGAGATGCGGCCAATGAATACTTGAACGAGGCGATCAGTCAGCAGCGCCTGTCCGTTAAAGCGCATTTCAATGTACTGGCCTGGACGGAAGACCGCGAGCAGCTGAAGGACATCAAAAATATGATCAGTTCTTCGCTGGCCCAGATGGATGCGGTCGCCAAAGAAGAAACGGCGGGTGCTGCACAGATCTATTGGGGTGGTATTCCAGGCAATGCCGCCGACTTCCCTGTCAATGACACTTTCGATACGTTTTTGGAGCAGGCCGTTTGCTTTTTCAATACAGAGGGTTCGCCGCTTTCCGTACACCCCGACCAGGGTATCCGTTTCTGCGACCGCATGAGTGAGCGTCCTGTATTTTTAGATCTGTTCGATCTGCCGCGTCAGAGGGGATGGACATCAAACATGGGGGTGCTTTGCTGCGGCTCCAGCGGAGGAGGTAAGAGCCTTACCATCAATCATGTTTTAAGAACGCTGTATGATCAGGGTGCGCATTGCGTTACTGTTGACATCGGCGGCAGCTATCGGGGCCTTTGCGAATTGGTCGGCGGCTACTACTTTACTTATGAAGAGACGAACCCGATCAAGTTCAATCCCTTCTATCTTTTAGAAGACCAGCCGCTGGATACCGAAAAAAAGGAAAGTTTAAAATCACTCCTGGTCGCGCTGTGGAAACAGGAAAATGAAAATTTTAATCGGAGCGAATACGTAGCACTATCCAACGCGATCAGCGGCTATTACGCGATGCTGGACGCAGATAAAGCGGTATTTCCTTGTTTCAATTCCTTTTATGAATACTTAGAAGGCACCTATACAGAAGTGCTGAAAACGCACAAAGTCAAAGATCGTGATTTCGATATTGATAACTTTTTGTATGTCTTGCGGCCTTATTACAGCGGCGGGGAATTTGACTATTTGCTGAACGCTACCGAAAATTTAGACCTGTTAAACCAGCGTTTTATTGTATTTGAACTGGATAATATCCGCGATAATCCCATCCTTTTCCCGGTTTGTACGCTCATTATAGTAGAATTATTTATTTCTAAAATGAGAAAACTCAAAGGCATCCGTAAGGTACTGACGATAGATGAAGCATGGAAGGCCATTGCAAAATCCGGTATGGCAGAATTTTTAAAGTATGCCTTTAAGACGATCAGGAAGTATAACGGGGTTCCCATCGTCATCACGCAGGAACTGGACGACCTGGTGAGTTCTCCCGTGATCAAAGACGCCATTATCAACAACGCGGACATCAAAATATTGATGGACATGCGCAAGTATCAGAACAAGTTCGATCAGTTGCAGCAGACGCTTGGTTTATCCGACAAGGCGAAGACCATCCTGTTATCGGTCAACAAACATGACCGCGAAATATTTATCGACATCGGCGGACATACCCAACGCGCCTACAAAAACGAACTCTCTCCTGAAGAGTATTACGCTTTTACGACGGACGGAAAAGATCGCGTCAAAGTGCTGGAGTTCGCGGAACGGTATGGCAGTATGGAAGCGGGGATCACTGCCCTGGTGAAACAAACAGTTAAATAATCTCTAAAAATAGCAAAATGAGACACAAAGATATACCTGGTGTGCTGCGCATGATCTGGCTGTTCATATCCAAACACGCTATGCAGCAATCCACCATGCGCCAGATCGTGCCGGGAAGTTATTCGAGGGAAGTCAGAAACGGTGATACCAGGCACTTTACCCGTGTCATCATTGAACAGATCAGCGAACTCGCGGAACTATTCAAAGTTCATAAGCTGGCCCTTGATGAACAGACCCAGGGTGACCAAACCATCACCAACCGTAAGGCTGAAGAATGGTTTGCGGCTTACGACACATCTACCAGGACACTTGTAGAAATTTCCGGTGACCGGCATTGCATTTTTATTCCCGAAGGGTTACTGATGCTCATGGATAACCACGCCTATGTTAAAAGTGAATTAGGGCAGATCACTGCCTCTGTAGAAAAAGTAAGAGAAAGGTTTACGATATGAAAAAAATAATTCTAATGCTGGTGGTAATGGTAGGGCTGTTGTTACCGGCAAAGCATGTCCATGCGCAGATACCCATTGTTGATATCATCAAAGCGGGAGTTAAGAAAGTGATCAAGGCCATCGACCTGAAAATTCAACGGCTGCAAAATGAAACGATCTGGCTACAGCAAACACAGAAGACCGTAGAAAATGTCATGGCGCAAACCAAACTGAAAGAGATCACAGGTTGGGTAGAGCAACAGCGTGACCTCTACAAAGATTACTACGACGAATTATCGAAAGTAAAGTCCGTGATCTTTTATTTCAAACGCATTAAAACGCTGACTGAAATGCAGATCCGGCTGGTGCAGGAATACAAGACCGCCTGGTCACTGCTCCGGCAGGATAAACACTTTACGCCACAAGAGTTAGCATATATGGGTACAGTATACGATGGCATTCTGCATGAAACGGAACAAAACATCGATCAGATCATGCTCGTGATCAATGCGCTAAGCACACAAATGAGTGATGCGAAGCGAATGGAGATCATCAATGTTGCGGCAGACAGGATCGAAGTCAACTATTCAGACCTGGTACAATTCAATCAGCAGTGTATGGGCCTGAGCGTACAGCGTTCTAAAACACGGGAGGAAGCAGAACAGGTGAAAATAATTTATGGTTTACAATAACTCATACCGTTATGGAAAAGTTTAAAGAATCGATCATTGCATTCTCCCAACTGTTGTCCGGCAAAGGGCATGACGGTCATTTCAATGTGAACGGCGCGTTTGCGGGGCCGCTTGCTGAATGCCTGGACTGGTATACCAAATGGAAAGGGCCGGGTACGAAACCTGACTGGCCGGTATCGGTCTTCACCTACTCAGAATGGGCACCGGATAACAGCAGGTATGTTTCCAGCACGTTCAAGATTGATCACGATCCTGCCATACAGCAGCTTTTTGTGACCAGTATGGAGATCGAGCATAAAAGTATAGCCGGTCACAGCATAGCGAAGCTCACGCTGCGCATTACCGATCCTGCGGATATACCGACGAAAAAGCAGGCCATCCAATCCGTGAAACCGGATTTCTCGGCGCGGCTGCAAAGGAAAAGAGGTTTAAAACATTAAAACAGATCGTTATGAAAAAATACATGCTGATCCTCGGCCTGTTGTGTGCGCTGGGAAACACCGGGCAGGCACAGACCTGGGCCGAATGGTTTTCGCAAAAGAAGACACAAAAAAAGTATCTGCAACAACAGATCGTCGCTTTGTCCATGTATAGTAAGGTCGCCTGGAAAGGCTACCAGATCACCAAAGATGGCTTCCAGTTTATCAACGATGCGAAGAATGGAGAATTGAATTTACATCAGGGATATTTCTCTTCCCTACGGGCCGTCAATCCCAAGATACGCAACTTGGAAAAAGTGAAAGAAATACGTGATATGCAAACGGAAATTCTGAACAGGTATAAAACTACCTGGCGACAAGTAAGATCCAGCGTGCTGTATTCAAGCGAAGAAAAAGCAAGCATTGCAACAGTATATGACGGCCTCCTTACAGATTGTGAGCAAGTCATTGATGAACTGACCCCGATCATCACGCCTGGAGAAGCAGAGATGACCGACGATGAACGGATCGAACGGATCGATAAGCTGCATGCCGATATGACCACCCACTATACATTTTCGCAGAGCATAGCCAGCGCTATTCTGAAACTGGCAGACCAAAGGGGCAGAGCGAAACAGGAACTGTCAAACCTCCGTGCATTGCATGGCAAAAAAATAACACCATGAAAAAGATCATCTGTATCATTTTGATACTTGCAGGTTATGCGGCAGCTGTAAAAGCACAAAGTACCGAAATACAGCAACTGCTACTGAACGCGGAAAAGCTGCGTCAATTCAAAAGTATCCTCGCGGATATGAAGAAAGGCTACGAAATACTGAACAACGGTTATAACGGTGTGAAAGACTTATCACAGGGGAATTTCAACTTACATAAAACATTTTTAGACGGGCTGTTACTGGTCAGCCCTACGGTCAGAAAGTATAAGAAAACCGCATTGATCATCAGTAGTCAGATCGCGCTGGTCAAAGAATACAAGACCGCGTACAGCCGGTTTCGTTCAGATGGGAATTTTGCTGGATCGGAGCTGGACTACATGGGCAAAGTATATGCTGGGCTGCTTAAAAGGACAGCCGAGAACTTAGACGAATTGATCATGGTCACTACTGCCGGTCAATTGCGTATGAGTGATGACGAGCGCATCAAAGCTATTGACCGCATCTATGACGATATGCAGGATAAACTAACCTTCTTGTACCAGTTCGACAATTCAACACGGATACTTGGTGTTAACCGCGCACGGCAGAAAAATGATAATACGACCCTGAGAAATATTTACGGAATTAACAATTAATCATACAATTATGGCAAAGTGGAAAGGTGCTGCAATACTTGCAGTGGTGGGAATGGTAATGCCCCAATTATGTCACGCAGGCGTGGCTGATTCAATACATGACCTTCAGAGCGTACTGGATCAGCTCTATGACGACATGATCCCTTTATGTGGTAACATGATCGCTGTGGGGCAAGGGATCGCAGGCTTTGCAGCCTTATGGTATATCGCATTTCGGGTGTGGAAACACATCGCCAATGCAGAGCCGATAGATTTTTACCCTTTGTTCCGGCCTTTCGCTGTCGGCCTTGCTATTATTTTATTTCCATTCGTCCTTAATATCATCAATTCGGTATTAAAGCCCACCATCACCGCCACTGAAAATATGGTCGGCGATTCCAACCGGGCCATGAACCGGATGCTGGATAATTCTTCGGATACGGCTTCCGTTGAAGGTGCTGGCACAGGTATGGGAAGCGACCCGGACAAATGGTATAGGTATACACATCCGGGCACGGGCACCGCGTCACCAGCCGTAAAAAACACCAATCCTATAGCCGTGCAGGTATCAGGATGGGGCCTGAAAAGCATGATCAAGCGATTGATCGCTGAGTTTCTCAATGTGCTGTACCAGGCCGCTGCGCTGTGTATCGATACCATCCGAACATTCGAGCTGATCGTCCTCGCTATCCTGGGGCCGCTGGTGTTTGGCCTTTCCGTGTTCGATGGATTCCAGCATAGCCTGAAACAGTGGCTCGCCAGGTACATCAACGTATATATGTGGCTGCCTGTTGCCAATATCTTCGGTGCGATCATCAGCAAAGTACAGGAAAACATGCTCCGCCTGGAGCAAAACGGCTCCACGCCATTCGTCGGCTCCAGTAATACAGCTTACCTGATTTTCATGCTGATCGGTATCTGCGGCTACTTCACTGTACCCAGCATTGCTAACTATATCATGAGCGTTGGAGGCCATGCTATACTGAAGAAGACCAGCAGCGCTTTAGGCGGTGCAGCGGGTATAATGAAAGGATAAAGCGTAAAGTATTACTTAAATCAACAGGCCATGTTTACAAAAATGAAAAATATTGATTCTGCCTTCAGGCAGATGCGGACCTTTTTTGTCGCCGTTATTGCCGGTTATTCGCTGATCACCGGTGTAGTGATCTACAACAGCCATCAAAGAGCCAGCAAGGCGGAACAGCGGGTAATTGTTCTGGCGAATGGGAAAGCTATACAGGCATATGAATCAGACCGGAAAGACAACATCGTTGTCGAAGCAAAAGACCATGTGAAAACTTTTCATAATGCCTTCTTTACCTTTGATCCAGACGAAAAGGTTATTCAGGCCAATGTAACCAAAGCCTTATACCTGGCCGACGGATCAGCCAAACGGGAATATGATAATCTAAAGGAGAACGGTTATTACGCCAATATCATGAGTGGCAACATCAGCCAGCGGATCATGGTAGATAGCGTAGCTGTTGATCTGAACAGCTATCCGTATCCCTTCCGCTGTTATGCAACACAAAGTATTATCCGAACGACCAGTACCATCGCCCGGAGCCTGGTCACGGAAGGGTTTCTGCGTAATGTGATCCGGAGCGACAACAATCCCCACGGTTTTTTGATCGAGCGCTGGACCACTTTAGAAAATAAGGACATCACCACTCATAACCCCTGACATGAAAAATATTTTTAAAAGAAGAGCAGTACCCAGCGTTGATACACCCAGGTCTGCTTTGGAGTTGTTCATTAACGATCGGCTAAAAGCGTTTGCCGGGTGGCTGAATGTCAAGGCTGAAGATGTGTCCTCGCAGGTTAAGGTCATGATCATTGCGGTCTTCTTCCTGATCCCCGGTGCCTACTTCTTTTACCTGATCGTTGGCGGAAAGAAGGGTGGTACTTATAAAGACCAGGTGCCTAAGCACCAGGCTATCCGGCCTGCGGAGATCGGGCCGGACACCCTGCGAATCAATAAAAAATCAGTTAATAAAAATTAAAATCAACCAATATGGAAACGACAACACATTCCGTGAAATTCCTGCGCAAAAGAAAATTCTTCGTAGCAGTACCAGCGCTGATCCTGCCCTTTATCACCCTGCTGTTTTGGGTGATGGGTGGCGGCACATCCGCCAGTGCAGAAGATCCCTTGAAAGATAAGAAGGGTTTTAACACGGCCTTGCCGGATGCGAAATTTAAAAAGGATCAGTCTTTCGACAAAATGAGCTACTACGATCAGGCGGCCACTGATTCCGCAAAGCGCTTAGAACAATCCAAGAAAGACCCGTACTATAAGGACAGTAGTAATAGAGCGGTGCAGGTACCGGATAGCCTAACCGGACCGATGGGGCCTAATGCCGGTTTGATCGGTACCAGATCGAAGATCAGGCCCGAATATACGGATCAGCACGAAGCAAAAATTTATAGCAAGCTCTCTGAGCTGAACGCCGCCATGAATCGATCAGAGCAGGCGCAGCGTACCCAGACATCGCCGCCTGCTGCTTCAGCGGAAGCCAAACCCGCTGTAAGTAGTGCGGATGTAACGCGTCTGGAACAAATGATGAAGAGCATGAACGATAAAGGCGAAGATCCTGAAATGTCACAGCTCGACGGGATGCTTGAAAAAATAATGGACATCCAGAACCCTAACCGGGCGCAGGAAAAGATCAAAGCCGCTTCGGACAAACGCAGAGGGCAAGTGTTACCGGTAACCACGAAAGTTAACCATGATCCGCTATCCTTATTGTCGTCCAGCCCGGCTTACCTACCCGGTAAAGATTCTACGATCTCCGTCCGTCCGCTTGCCAATAGTTTCTATTCCTTAAATAATTCGGTAGAAGAAAACACTACGCAGGATGCGATACCTGCGGTCGTGCATGAAACGCAAACCATTGTTAACGGATCGACCGTGAAGCTGCGCCTGACCTCGGATGTGTATATCAATGGCGTATTGATCCCAAAGGACAATTTTATTTTCGGAACGGCGGCGCTGGAGGGGGAAAGGCTGGCGATCCAGATCAGCGGCGTCAGGTTCAAGAACAGTCTGTTTGCCGTGCAATTGACCGCCTGTGACCTGGACGGTATGGAAGGTATTTATATCCCTGGTGCCATTACACGGGACGCCATGAAGCAGTCTGCCGAAAGCTCTGTGCAAAGCATCGGTTCGACCAATTTTGATCCTTCACTGGTATCCCAGGCAGCCGGCGCGGGTATTGAAGCCGCCCGTGGTCTATTCTCCAAGAAGATCAAATTGATCAAAGTGGTGATCAAGGCCGGATACCGGGTATTGCTGCGTGACGAGAAACAAAAGCAAGCAAATTAGTTCACAATTATTTATTCCATTTAAAATCCCAAAAGATGAAAAAGATCAGTGTAGTAGTGATGGGGATCATCCTCGCTTTGAGTTCAAACCTTTTTGCTCAGAATGAACGATCAAAGCGTATCTCCGAAATCAGTCCGATCGAATTGGCGATCACGTATTCCAAAACCTCCAATATTGTTTTCCCTTACGCCATTGTAGGCGTTGACCGGGGTAGCAGTGATGTATTGGCCCAGAAAGCGAAGGGCGTGGAAAATATACTCCAGCTCAAAGCTGCCATACCCAACTTTAAAGAAACCAACCTCACGGTGATCACAGCAGATGGTCATTTGTATTCCTACGTGTTGAGTTATTTAGATAGCCCCCGTGTACTGAACATCCAATATGAAAGAGAAACGAAAGACAGACCTGCCTTGCTTACCAGTTCACCAGATTTAAACGATGCTGATGTTAAAAGCGATTCAAAATATGTGTCGGAAAAAGAACGCCCGATCAGGAGGTTGAAGAAGGATAAATACGATGTGCGGTTCAGTATCGACGGTATTTACATCCACAGTAATGTGATGTATTACCAGGTTGTGATCAAAAATAGCAGCCACGTTGATTATGATATTGACCAGTTGCGCTTCTATATCCGGGATAAGAAAAAGGCCAAACGTACAGCCACCCAGGAGATCGAAGTTAAACCTACCTATGTCGAAAACGATGCAGCCCGTGTCTTAGCGGCCACTGAACGACGCCTTGTGTTCGCGATGCCCAAATTCACGCTTCCCGATGACAAAGACCTGATCGTGCAATTGATGGAAAAAGACGGCGGCAGGCACCTGGAACTAAAGGTTAGTAATGACAGGCTCATCAACGCCATCCCGGTAACCAGGTAGTCGTATTGCAGGTAACCGATTATTTATCCAATTAAATATAAATATCATGAAACAAGATAATATAGGCCATTTAAAAGATCAAGTATTGTTCACAGGTTTCGGAAAAGCACTGCATTCTGTTATTGATGAAAATACCAAGAACGGTGTTGCTGAATTTACCGGCAAGTACAATCCTGATTTTGGCCCCAACGCAGAGACTACGGCCTACTTTGCGCAATCCAAACAGGGTAATTATTTCTTTAACAAATTCGATCTGGAAATTGAAAAAGGAACAGCGGATGCCTTTAAAAACACCTTCTTCGTGAATCCGCCGGTTAAGGGTGTCCTGGCGGGTGATGGTACCCCGGAAGAAAGATGGGTCAATTCCAACATCACGCTTAAAGAAGCCTGGAACCTGGCAATGGGCAGGTCGGTGCTGAAAGAGCATGTGACCCATGAAACCGGCGAGATCTATCGTGCCTGGTCAAAAATGAATTTTAATGAGGTTGACAAGTACGGGAATTATGAGATCGTCAAGCTGTCCGATTATAACCTTTTAGGAAAGTTAATGGAGTTTAAGATCAAAGACCTTGTTGATAGCACCGCTACGGCTAATCTATTGAGGTCGTTGGAACGCGGCAATCTGGTTCCGGTGGAACTGGAAGCCAAAGGCAATGCGAGCCGTTACTATGTCGAGGCGAACCCCCACTACAAAACCATTAATATCTATGACAGCAATTTCGTCCGGCAGAAACATGCAGACCTCAAAGAAGAACAGCCTAATCAATCCGTGGCGGAATCAAAAGGAAAGGAAGCCGGTCAGGGTAAGTCTGAAGGGAAGAAAGAAAAAGAAGGTGAAAAAACCGGAAAAGGAAAAAAGAGCAAACAAGGCATAAGTTAAGCCCTGAAGCTATTCTGTAATTGATTAACACAGTAATGTTATGAAAGAGAATATAAACGACCGGATCGAAGCGGGCATGCAGGATTGGCGAAAAACTGAGCAACGCTCTATCAAAATTTTTGGCCCTGGAGTGGTGAACAATGTGGTGCTGATGAAAGAAAAATTGAAACACTTCGATTATTTATTGGGAACACATAAAAATTTAAATTTCACCGAAAAGATCAGCAGAGACATATTAAAAGCAGAACGCAACATCTTAGAAAAGAAGCTGTACCCGAAACAAAGTTTGTTGATGCGTTTCGTCCGGCGCTTCGTCCGGCGGAGGGCTATCCAACAACAATTCGGTGTAAAGGAAAAAATAGCGACACCGGTATTGTCACAGCCAGTCAAAGTGACGCAACCAGCTATTAAGCGGAAACCGAATTTGGAATTTGATCTGATCAAGAACGGACTTGGGGCAGCTATACCATTGATCCGGGAAAATGTGCAGTACGGCTTGCCTCGCTTTCAGGAGGCTGTACTTGTACCGATCAATGAACGTGAACAAATGCGGTTTATCCTCAACTTTAGCAGGGATGTATTCGGCGAATACACCTGGTTCTATAAAGCATCGTTAAAAAATAAAGATGAACCTGGAGTTGTTAAATCAGTAGCGTTTACTCCGGAACAAAGTAGAGGACTTACGACACAACAGGCATATCACTTGTTGTGCGGCCGCTCTGTGCTTTCCGATGCTCTGACGCTAAAGGAACGGGAAAACGTGCAGAATAACACTGCCATTCTGAAGCTCGACTTTAACGATACAGATGAAACGGGTAATTATAGGATGAAAATGTTTGATTCACACTACGCTTACAATGATCTGAAAACAGTGATCGAAAGGCTTCCCATTAAAGATGGTCATAATTATAGTGTTACCAATAAAATTCATACAGCGTTGGTTAACGGAAGCCGTGAGCCGGTAACACTTCTGGTCGCTGGGAAGGAAAAGAAAGTTTTTTTAGAATCTGACGTACAAAATAAATCCATTAAAATATTTGACGAAAAACTAAAGCAGATCACCTGGCAGAATGCAGTGGAAGGTAAAGTAGTTGATATGAAGACAGACCGGAAAGAAAAACAGGGACACGAAAAGTCAACTAAAAAAGGATTGCATGTAAGTGCTTGATCAATGGAACACTTCAATTACATATCCAGCTTCTTTAAGGCGATAGCATCCGATCCGCGTATCAGCGTCACACATATAGCGATCTATGCGTCCCTGCTCCAGTATTGGGATCAGGAAGGGTATGTAAACCCATTGTACGTAT
This sequence comes from Mucilaginibacter paludis DSM 18603, assembly GCF_000166195.2. Lineage (NCBI taxonomy): Bacteria > Pseudomonadati > Bacteroidota > Sphingobacteriia > Sphingobacteriales > Sphingobacteriaceae > Mucilaginibacter > Mucilaginibacter paludis. The sequence goes on along the minus strand of NZ_CM001403.1, from coordinate 3,401,778 downwards.
TCAGCCGTGAGATTATGGATATAGCCAGGGTGTCATCCCGGACAACATACCGCAAGGCTGTTCAGGATCTGAACGATTACGGATACCTGCGTTACGAGTTGTCCTATAAAAGAACGAAAGGCAGCAGGATCGTCTTTCTTAGGTTGGATGTATGATCGAGGTGTTTGATTTTATCAGCCTAACGCATCATTGATAAATAATGCTAATCAACTAAATCAGGTGAGATGGAAAATGAAGTGCTGACGAGAGAAGATTTAAAAATGTTCCGGTTGCAATTGCTAAATGATATTAAGGACTTGCTGCAACCTGTGACGAAGACAGGCCGATCGGTACCATTGAATCTGGATTGGGCGAAAGGTTCCCAAGTAAGAGCAGCGTTGAATATATCACCGGGAACACTGCAAAACTATAGGATCGCGGGAACCGTCCGGTTTAAAAAGTTTGGCGGTACCTACTACTATAATATAAAGGATCTGAAAAATATGTTTAACAAGTGAGGGGGCTAATGATGCAGGAGATAGCAGCGATAACGGATTACATAGCCTTGTTTGCCAAAGATGGCCGTTTAACCGTATGGCACCTGGCCATGCTGGTAGCTATTCTGCATTTGAAGACTATCCAGAATACAAATGGCCCGATTTTGATCAGCCGTAAAAAAATCATGTTGTTTTCGCATGTGCAAACCTCACCGACGTACCATAAGTATTTAAAGGAGTTACAAGTATTCGGCTATATCAAATATACTCCGTCATATCATCCGGGATTTGGGAGTGAGGTTGAATTGTTAGTATAAAAGGTATAAGTATCACAGGTGGTAAGCATTTGCTGTAGTCTTTTAATGGCTAATTTTTTTGTTACTGATTAACAAATAGTATAATCTATTTTATTTGTTAATCAGTAACTTTTTTATCATACTTGCATAAAAAATACTTGCCCATGTGTACGATTATTAATGTTGAAAAACTATCACGTCTTTTTACAGATCAAGAGATATTAGAAATTGTAAAAGCCTTCAACACCTGGCCATCTTCTAATTTGGAATTGAAAATTCTGAGGATAAATATATCTGGCGCTCATAAAAGAATTGAAGCACTCATTACAGAGAATTTTAATGAGAATGATCACTATTTTGACAGGTCAACTTTGGAACTAAAAGTTGTCGAAATTTTCAAACCGTTTCTCGCCAACAAATTTATAAACGTTGAAGTTCAGCCTTACAGGTCTAACGTAGTTGAGATCGTGAACCCTTCATGGATAGAGGATCGAATGTCAAAAAAAAGTCTGCGAATAAAAGACCTCGCCTTTGATACCGGTATTGATAAAACTAATTTATCAGGTTGGATTAATGGTTCAAGAGCCATGTCTCAACCTGTCAAGGCGATGTTCTATTATTACTTAACAAGGCCCACAGAAAGAAAAGAGATCATTGTTGACTTTATGAACTGTTTGAATAAAGCAAAAGTTGGTACTGTTATTCCTGTCCCAACTTTTCATCTGTCTGAAATAGATATACGACATTATTTGATTAAGAAAGCAATTGAACTGAATTGCCAGGTATCGATTGGGGACTTCTCTAAAGCTGTGGCAGAAATAAAATTTTACCAAAAGGAATTTCATACGCTTGACTGTTAATCATGCTTTTTATTAAACAGCCTCTCATACAATAAGAGAGGCTGTTTAAATTGATTAGAGCCTATCCGCAAACCGTTGAAATAAATTACGGGGGTCAACTTTAATCGGTTTAGTACAGTTTTCAGGAAGACTGCTTGGGTGTGGTGAAAAGGATGGTTGCGAAGCTTTGCCACGAAGTTCTGGCAGATTTCTGGATATTTCTTCTAAAAAAACTGGACGCCTTGTTGCTGGATCAGCAGGGGTTTCCGATGGTCTTTTTAGGTCGATCTGTAGCTTTTCTTTTAATTCCCGCATGTTTCTTGATACTTTTTCCTGTGAGGTCAACGCATAACCCTCTGTTTGCTGCACTGTTTGGTGTCCCAGCATTTCCTTTACCGTGTCAATAGGTACATCATTACCTAATGTCACAGTGCTTGCAAAGGTGCGTCTGGCCCTGTGTGTAGTTAATGCAAAGGTAATTTCACATAGATCAGCTATTTCCTTTAGATATTCATTCATCTTTTGATTCGATTTCACAGGGATAACCGTGCCTCTTTTGATACAGATGGGATGGTTTTTATATTTTTTTAGGATTCGGATCGCACCCGGTAGCAAGGGGATGTTAGTTTCTGATTTTGTTTTCTGCCTGTCCGACATGATCCATTGTTCGCCATCAATGCCTTTGCCTATTTGGGCCGCCTTCAGCTGGTAGGCGTCGGTATAGGCCAAACCGGTATAGCATTGAAAAACAAATACATCGCGGACGATAGAAAGTCGTTCCGTTGAAAATTTGTAATTCTCCAGTTTAAATAGTTGATCGGGTGTAAGCGGACGCTTCTTTATTTTCTTCTTTTTTGCTTTAAACAGTTTAAAAGGATCTGTCAGGATATACTGTTTGGCCACACAAAGCAGCACTATTTTCTTAAAATTTCCGATATACTTTAGCGTTGTATTATGGCTGCAATTGCGAACAGTTTTTAACCAGACCTCGTAATCCTTGACAAACTCATAATTTAGTTCCCGTACTTCTAAATCGTCACGTTCATATTTAGTAATGATGAATGATTTCACATGAGACATCGCGGTAACATACCGTTCATATGTACCTTCCGCAAAGTCTATTCCGATCAGCTTTTTCATTTCATCGTTATGCTTTTGAAATTCTACCAGGATCATTCTGCGATGATCGGATTTGCCTAATGCGAGATTTTTTAATGCACGGGCTGTTACGGTTTTATTTGCGTTCATCAATTCTGTTCTGGATAGCTCAACTTTTAAAGCGAACGAATCCAAAAAATGATTGAGTGTTTTTGCATCCTCTTTTGTTCCGATGGCCCTTTCGGCTTTCTGGCTCCAACGGTCAGCAGCCCATTTTCTCTTAGTAGAAAATTCCTTAGAATATCCGTCTACCGTTATTCGTGCATAGATGTAACGCACCACATTTTCCTTGTTTGGGGATGCTTTTAAGAAGTAGAGCAACCCGAAGCTTGATTCTAACATAATTCAACGATTTTAAAGATTAATAAAAATCGGAATAGGGTACTTTAAAATCAAGATGTAAACCTCTTTAGCATGTTGTAAATCAGCGCTTTGTGATAAATTTCGTGGCAGTTTTTTTGAAAATAAAAATTGCCACGATTTACGCTGAAAACTTTTGGGCGATTTTATAAAATGGGGCAGATAACGTGTAGAAACGACAAAGCCTGCGAAGTAAGAACTTGCAGGCTTTTTAGATATTTTAGGTTGAAAATGTGCTTTTGAAGCATCTTTTTCAAACCTCTGGCGGAAGGAGTAGGATTCGAACCTTATCGGTTTAAACCATACTGGGAGCCACTTTTAAGATTGTCGAACCGATTTTGCCACGATTTACGCACACATTAAAATTTGTTTGCATAACTACAGCTCATTCGGTGCTTAAACCTTTTAGCGGAGAAGACGGGATTCGAACCCCTTAGCCTGGGACTATTAGATCGTTGGCTTAACGTGACCTTACACTTACATCTGCGATCTCGGGGTGGATATCCCTAATGAACCTCTCCAGCCAAGCTCCACCCAAGATTTTTTTGAAATTAATCGCCTTAATTTCCCTTATAATCGCTTTCCTCAAATTCGTTAATTTAATTGTTTTCATAATTCTTCGTTTTAAAATGTCAATGATTGATTCTACTATTGTTGCAAGAAGAACACCAAGGACACCCACCCCGAAGGCTTGATGAAGCGCAAGCGTTAAACCAAACTTGTACACTAATCAATTTGGAATTACAAATATACCACTGTTTCTGCCAATAGTTAGTTTAGACATATCGTTATTGCTTTACCATTACTCGCCATATTTATAAATCTAAATCATCGATTTTCTTCAAATCAGACAGGAGAAAGTTCGAAATTTGTACAGTATTCACCACTTCATTAACCCTTCAGATTAAGTTCTGAGGAGTTTTTTGTTTATGGTAGTCTGAGACTACTTGCTGGTTAGAAAAAAGTAACCTAAGGGATATAAAGAGATAAAGAATCCCTTGTTAAACTCGGGATACTCTTGGGAGAAACTTTTGGGTCGGAAGGAGTAGTTAACAACAACGAAACTAAACCGTTTCTCATAAACAAATGGGTTATCAATATTGAGAATATCAGAGTCGAACCTATAACTTCCTGGATGCTGTCAAGAATAGAATTTATAAATCCAAATCGGCGATTAGACACAAATCAGACAGGAAATAGTTCGAGATTTGTACAGTAGCTCCCACCATACTGGACAAGTCAGATAATTCTGAACTTGTCCAGTTCTTTTTTACAGCTAACTTACTGTTAATCAGTTCAATATTTCCTAAGATTTCATGGATCAGACTGATCCCTTGTAATTGTGCTTTCGTTCAAGAAATTACAGCACAAAAAAAAAGAGGAAAATTCACTTTTAACGGTGATTTTTCCTCTTTTTCCTCTTTAGGTAGAGGGAAGCGGCGAAATGTCGAACTTTTTTGATGATTTACAGGCTATTCAAAACGCACAAATTGTTATTAAAAAGTCATTCAAAGTGCCGTAAAATTAATTTAATAACTATCTGCAATTGGTTGCGCACTAAACAAAGCTGGAAATGCATATAAACTGCGATTAATCATTATGCACCTGGAATACCCTATCTAATGATTGAAATTTTTAATTTAATTGACACTTGTTATCTTTAATGATCAAATAAGCGTTTCAATGAAATTTTTAATTACATTATTTTTAATTCTTTTTGGAATATCGGTTTTTGGTCAAAGTTCGATGCCAATCACAGTTAAGGCAGCAGATCTCGACCAATTAGAATGGTCAACATCGGTTGCCAGTAAAATTAACTCTAATCACTACGAGTATTACGCTTTATTTTCTGCACTAAATTGTATATTCCCCACCACACCGCCAAGTAGAATTAACGATATTATTGCTGACTTTGAAAAGGAATTTCAAAAGAAAGTAGACCATGATCCTCTTTTAAGATTTAGAGAATCGGATGCTTTGAATGCTGGTCTGACAATTTTGGGGCTTTTTCCCGAATTTAAGTTAAATGCTTCTTTCGCAAAAAAAGCCTATAAATATTTGGGGATTTATAATTCTGTTGACCAACAATATTCAGATGCTCTGTACGGTGCTCAAAGTTCATTTAATATGCAAATGTTGGCAGAATTGGGAAAAGCTGAATGTACCGAACTGTACAGGCAGACACGCCAATATCCTCAAGCCGCTGTTGACGCTTACAATACGTTTTTTAAAAATAATTTTGATTTCGACGTTGACTTTACCGGAACTCAAATCATTAAAATCGATTCACATTTATTAAATCCCATTACACAATTTATTGTCCAACATACCGAAAAAAATGGAGATGTAATTTTTTCACCCCAAACCTTAGACTCTTTGAATAATGCGTTCTTATCATCTTTTAATCTTGTATTTGATAATTCAGTAAAAACAAATTATTCATTACTAAATAACGATACTTCAATATCTGTTGGCTCGTCAGCTCTGTCTGGCGATGAAATAAATAAGGAAAGATCCGACGCTCAAGCCCTATTTGCCGGACTTAATTTATTATCTAAAGTTTTCGAAGTTGCTGGAGAAAATAAAACTGCAAAAGACGTTGCTTTTTTAGCTTTGGAAGGAGCTAAATTGTACAATATCATTTCACAGGCTAACGAGGCCGCCCTTAATAACACCGCAACAAATGCAACGGCTATGTTAGTTTCATTTAATTACCTGGCTGTAATAATGGATGTTGTTATGTATTTTAAAAAAAGTGAGGAGATCAACTTCAATCAAATTATACTACAAGAATTTCAACGGGTTGAAAAGGACATTAAACAACTCTACGACTATAACAAAGAGCGTTTCGATCAAATAGATTCCCAATTGAAGAATATTTTTCTTGTAATGAATGGATACTTTGATAGGATTATCGTTAATCTACAAGTTCTAAATTCCGGTATAGACGAAATTAAAACGGGTATAAGCGGTATTCAGCAAAATATGATTCATTTTTATGATCAAATAAACAGTAGCACAGTTCAAACTGAATACGGACAGTTCAATACATTGCTAGAAGATTCAAAAAGATCGAATTACAGCAATGATTACGTAATTCCACAATCTGATTTTGTTAAGTATCAGGATCAGTTCGAGTTTTTTGCAAAAACTATCGCCAGTTCTAATGCTTTTAGCATTTCTGATCCTAACAGCATTGTTGATAACGGTATAGATCGCAATCTCAATATTTTACAAGCAACGCTAATTGATCTTATTTGTGATACCACTAAAAAATGCCTGATCACAAATAAATTTTTATCAAATCCAACAATGTTGATGAATGCAGCTAACGGATTCATGGATCTTGCAAATGACTGGCCGGAGTTTAAAGGGAACGTGAAAATTGCCAAGCTTAAAAGCATTGAATCACAATGTAATGATATTATGACTTTTATTAAAGAGCTAAATGGCAACGGTAACATTGATGATTATAAAACAATTTGTGATGCTCTAATAATAAACTACAAAAAAAAGGTCAATAATCTGTTGGTTTTCTGGGACCAGAAGGAAAAAGATTACCTAAATGCTAATGTTTGTAATCGCTCAACTACTCGCTCAAGATGCATATCTTTTAAACCTTATAACAGTATTGATCAGGGAGTGGATGATCTGCAAATTTCAGATATAGCGTTTCCCAATGACTTACAGGTCGGATATCCTTCGAACTCTCAACAATGTAAAAGCCCAAATTTTCCCGATACGATAGTTCGAAAAGTGTTAAACTCTATACCTAATTTTTTAAAAATCGCAGACTTCTTGAACATCGGAACATTAGAAGATTTAGCGACTGAAGGGTTATATGTAACTAACGTGAAATACAATCCCACAGGCAATAAATTTGATATAACAAGCAATTGGGAAACAGATATTTCGATTTACCTTAGGTCATCAAGCCTTGCAGATGGAAAACAGGGTTTTACCTATGTTTTAGGCAAAGTCACCGCTGATAAAGAAATAGACTTTGGGCTTACTATGACGAATGTTGGCGATCCTAATCCATTGTTGTCGGCTTTCGAACCTAATAAAAAGTGTAGTATTCTAAATGACCTTTTTATAACGCCACAAACATTAAGCTTTATAAAATATCCTAGTGGGCAAGGGTTGTCGAATTATTATCGAAGATTCATAGAATACAATAAAAATTCTCCCATCGCTAAACAGTTCTTTAAACAAGTTTTAAACTATTCGTCAAAACAAATTGATTCGATAGATCAAGACGGCTATCTAAAAAATATTATACCAATACGCAAAAAACTTGCAGACACTCTATCCATTATATCAAATAACATGGCAAGCTATATGCTGAGTGAAAATATTCAAAAGTCTTCAGAGTTCTTAAATTTGAAAAATGACCTTGAAAGATCACGAAACTTGCTACTTGGTTTTATAGCACTTACACTGCCGGTGTCTAATGCCTACGATGATACTCTCCGTATAAGTTTAACTTCATCAAAACTACTAACAACAAACCTTTTGACGACTCAATATATTAAGCAAATTTCCACTGCGCACGATAATCTTAATATCGTTGACTATTTTGACAATATAATAAATTCCACTTGTAGGGATTTAAAAGAAAGAGTAATCTATTTGTTTACAAGAGAAAACGCATCCGCAATGGAGATTTCAAACCTGGATTTAAATAAGGAGCTATCTAAGATTTCTTTATTTTACAAATACAACTAATTTTAATTTCGTAAACTAATTTTTTAGCCCATTAGATTTCGTAAGACTCTTCCAAAATTCTTTTACAGCTATGGTATTAAACTGATCAATATTAACTGCTCTAAAAGAATGGATTAAAATATTCTCATTTTCGATTTGAACAGGACTAAGCATCAACTGCGAAAATATAAAACCAAGTGAATCTACATCATACAAATAGGGATAACATTTATGATCGGTGTTCTGACTGCAATACCCCGCACGGTTGACAAAGATCTTCTATATATTTGAGGTAATTACGGAGCAAATCATTGCATTATAACACTACAAGTAGCTATGGCAAGCCAAAGAATTCAACTATTTATATCCTACACCTGGGACAGTGAAGAACATATGGAATGGGTGCGGTTACTTGCTGAACGCTTTCTATATGAAGACTTTGATGTAATTCTTGATCAGTTCGATTTGGAAATCGGCCACGACATTAATTTTTTCATTGAACGCTCAATCACAGAATCAGCTTATGTTCTTATTATTATGACACCTAAATATAAGCAGAAAGCGGATAACAGAATTGGTGGTGCCGGACGTGAATATTATATCATGAATCATTATTTAATGCGTGATCTGAATAAAAAGGGCGGTAAATACATTCCGATTCTCCGGGGAGTTGATCGTGAAAATAGTACACCTATAATGTTATATGACCGTATCTCTGTAGACTTAAATGAAGACCCATTGGATTTGTTTAAGTTTGGCCGGCTTGTCGATCATCTAAGAGGGAAGAAACGTAGACCAAAGGCAAATGACCCCAATGCCCTGGTTTTTTTAGGAAAACCTTTTAACGGACAATATCGGAAAATTCAAGAAACCGAAGAGTCTTTAACTGAAGAACAATTAGCTATCCTGGTTGACATAGTGAGAGGAATGCACCCTCAGCACGACAGGTTTCAGGATCTGCCTACTATCTTCAGAAAATGGTGGACGGCAAATCCTGACGTATTTAAGATAGCTTATAAGACAGTAAAAACAGCTGAGGGGGTTGATACAGATCAAAAGGAAATTATTGGATTTAGCTGTATCTTACCGGTCAGCGAACAGGTTTTTTTTGATTATAAAGCTGGTACGTTAAGCGAATGGCAGATTGGAGATCGGGAAAATGATATAATTACCAGCGACAAAAATGCCAACCAATCCTTTTTATTGCTACAGTCTATTGAGTTATTAGAAAAGTTCTGGAACGTAGGCAATTACGGCATGTCATTTACTTTCAGTATGTTAAGGCATATCGGAAAATTGAATCAATCCCCCCTCAAAAACCGATTAAAACTATTTGCTGACGGAAATAAAAAAGGGGCAGGTTTGTTAGAAACGCATGGTTTTCACAAAGTTGTCTATGAAAATGATTCTGTTGATACTCGACCCAGATACTTATTAGATTTTGGTGATCAATATCTTAGCAGAAGGCCTCGACTTACTGTAGAACAAGTGAATAGTTATATTTTAAGCATTTATGGTGAAAACTGATCTTTTAATGAAGAATTAAGAAGTCAATAATATAATGTGTTGGTGTTCGATTCCCATACATGCTCACGTTGTTAAAATTCTATTTCGGATAGCGTGTCCGGGAGATTCTTTGAACACCTGAAGGAGTTTTTAAGTATCATAAGTACAATATTAGGTCAGAAATAACCGGTATAAATACGTATTTTCCTTGCAACAGTTTCAAGCAACAAATAGAAACTACTTTACAAATAGGTTGAATAGTGTTTTTTTACAAAGAAACAGCATTAGTCTGATAAGCTAAAAGCTGCCCAATAGTAAGGATCTAACTGTTTGCTTAAGAGCAGTTGTGTTTTTCTAAATGCCTCATGCAGTGAGTTGTTCTGAGCCAGATAATGGTAAATATTTGTCATAAAAACAGGCGATTCGGTATCAGAAATCCTCCATAGGCTCATAATCGTATTTTTTGCTCCCGCCAGTTTTGTTGCACTTTCCAGCCCATACGCACTTTCATCTCCACTGATATCGCCCAGGGCAGTACGGCATGCTGACATAACGACCAGCCCCACCTTGCTTAAATTAAGATTGGTAATTTCAGCAGCTGTAAGTATTCCATCCTCCCTTTCGGAAACAACCTGTTCGCCCATCCAGGTTTTATTAGCACCGGAAAAAAGGAGTCCTGACCGTTGCAAAGGATCGGGGCTGTACTTTAAATTTTGTTGAATGGTTCTGGTAAATACATTGCTGTAAGCGGCAGACTTGTTCTCGAAATAAAAGCCATGAGTGGAAATTTGCAGAATGTCAGGAGCGTTGATGCCGTTTAAACTCTTTAGACGTTCTTCTGAAGCATGATTTTCGCTCCAAATACTAACCTTGATTTGAGCTGCTTTGAGAATAGTATCGACAGCTCTGATCTCTTTCTCTGTACCGGGTAAAAATTCCCATGACTTTCCATCTACATAGTCCCTGTCAAGGCCACGTGCCGCCCCTGGAATTATTTCTTTTTCTGGTTTTACACGGGGGGCGGCGTTATCAAAATCATTGTAATTGATGGCTCCAAACAGGGTCGCCTTCATACCGGCTGTTATTTTAAAGTCAGGCTGTCGTTGTATAAAATTGCGTGTGCTGCTTAATTGCACCATATCGTATACTTCAACTAAATACTTACCGGAGGAAGTGCGCATTGCCGGAAAAGCAACATTGTTTAATACTGAAGTAGGTGCGTAATAAACGGTGGTTACTCCTGAAAGCGCAGCCGAAACAGGAAGCCATAGTAATCTGTAAAGTCTGTTATCTGCCCTGTCTTTAGATCCATAGAGTGCATTCACTTTGTCCTGGTCTGTAATCAGGTCCTGAGTGCTTCGCATTACTTTGATAAGTTCCCTGGAGTTGCACAGGCTTACCCAGGAAGGCAAAGTGTCGCCGTGTTTTATGACGAGCGCTGCAAAAAAAACGCTATCGGTAAAATCTTTGTTGTAGCCATCATACTTTATAAATTCAATTGCCGCTTCCCCTGGTTTAAGCACATCTCTTACCTGTTGCCATGTCACAGTCCCTTTTTCCACTTCAGCTCTGAATTCCTTCGACTGGAGCGCAATTTTGCGCTCCAGATTATCTTTTACGGTTTGCAGACTGTCCAGGTTTCGGACACGCGCTGAGCGCGGCAGTGAATATTGTTTCGCCAGATTGATTGACAACTTATTCCATCTCTCATACATTCTTTGAAGCGTAGTATCCTGACTTGTTTCTATGGCTGTAGTAAATCTTTTATTGGTCGATAAAAGCATGTTTTTTCTTGCCAGTTCTATATCAAATAGCCAACCGTTAAATGAAGTATTATGCTGCTTATTTAAAAGGGCAACATAGGCTGCATCGAATTGGAATGAGCTGTAAAAACTGGTGATCAACTGTTCCCGTTGCTGGCTGTTGAAGCCATAAAAATTATTCTTTACCTGGTTGTTGAGGTTTTCCTGCATGTTTTTAAGCAGACTCCCTGTTTTTACAAGATTCCCCTGAGCCCAGTAACAAAGTGCTGCTTCCTGCATGTGACTTGCATAATCGGAACTTGCCGGTCCTACTACGGAGGGCAGGATTTGCAGTATCTTTTCAGACAATACAACGGATTCGACAATGTTGCCACTATCCCGCAAACAGGAAGCCAGGCTACCTAATGTTTGCAGGTAAAGTTCATTTTCATTATGATACAAATTTTTGCGTATGGTCAATGCTTCTTTTAATAAAGTAATGGCGTTGTCAAACTGCTTTTGTTGAGCATAACAGGAGGCTTTGTCACTAATGGTATTGGCATACAGTTCGTCGTCGTTCAGATTACGGCTCAGTTCGATAACCTTATCAAATAAGGGAATAGCCTTATCAGTTTGTCCTGATTCGGAAAAGCATACCGCCAGATTACCAAGTACGTCCACGTAATCATTATTAACAATTTGAAGTGATTCAAATTTCTCTTTAACACCTGTGAAAATTTCTGCCGCCTTTTTGTAGTTGGACAGTTTGTAATATAAACCACCAAGATTATTCTGAACCGACAGATAAGGACTAGGGTCACTGTTATACTTTCGCCAGTAAACTTTTGACAGCCGGTCATATACTTCGAGAGCTGTTTGATAATCTCCCATATCAGCAGAAAGCACGGCACCTATATTCAGGCTATTCCATGTCACTTCGCTATTTGAAGGATTAGGTAAACTACCTTCTGCTGTTAATGCTTCTTTTAAATATTTTTTTGCTTCTTCATAAAAGCCTGCCTGGGTATAAAGCCTTGCAATATTATTGGTAACACGGGCGTAGTCATAGCTATTCTGACCATTGGTGATTTTTTGAACGACACCTCTTGCCTGTTTGAGATAAGCGATCCCGGTATCTAAGCGTACCAAAGTGGATAAGTCCATTAAGATATTTACGGTAGACATGTGACCATCCGGATATAGCTTTGTACTTATCCTGAGTGCCTCGTTATATAAGGAAAGTGCTTTTGCAACATTTCCGGTATCGGAAACTATAGTTGCCAGGTTTCTTAACGCATTCATATAGCCTCCCTGATCCTGCTCCGTTTGGCATACTTTACAAGCTTTTTCAGCTAAAGGGGCAGCTTTGACAGGACCATCCTGCCTATAGATTTTAACCGTAGAATCAGCAAGAGCCGCGCAGCTTTGTGCTTTTACCGGCGCAGTAATGCAGATTATTAAGGCGGTAATAATTGTACAGTAAAATTGTTTCATGAGCTGGTTTTTGATTATCTTTAAAAGTAATATACAGCCAAATTTATCGAAATGTATCGGGTATTATTAGGAATTATTTTTTTATGTGGGCTGTCAGAACTTGTTAAAGCTCAGGAAGAAATCAGGTTGTATTTTGTTCAAAAAATAAATATCAGCCCTGCTGATAAAAATAAACTTAACCAACTCCCCAATGCCACCTATGCCGGTGCAATGGTGTCGATTTACCAGCTTACGGCCGGAGTTAAAACCGACTCCGTTTTAGTGGAAGCGGAAGACTTTCAAAGGTGGAAAGATACCGTTGCATTCTCAGCAGCAGTGCCTGCTTCGTTTATTACTAATGCTCCCGGACTTTCGGCATCTCCATTACTCCATATTGTCTATTCAAAACCCGGTCGCGGAGATTTCAGCCTCGATATCAAAGGAAAAGAAAAACCGGTATCACAGATACAGCTAAAAATTAAATCTGACCCTTCAGGTGCAAATGTCTTTCTGGTACCAAAGATTGTCTGGGACCGGAATCCGCTCTTTAAAAGATTTGATCAGTCATTGCTTGCTCATTATAATGTTTATAACGGTTTGACAACGGTTAAGGTGCCTGTACAGGAGTTTGTGTATGTCGTTGTATATAGCTACAACAACCATTTTAAGACAATTGAATGCCGCCCCTCGCATTTAAATCCGGTAGATTCTGTTTATTTAAAACTCAATTAATAGAGATGGAAAAGCTTTTTAAATGGGCCAGTTCAACATTTGCACTCTTACCGGGAGTTGCCATTATTGTCACCAATCTTGGTACACCACCGGGTATATCAAAGGTGTTGCTTGGAGGAATAATTGAAGCGTGTGGGGCCTTTACTCTTTTAACACTGAATCATAGGAAGGTTGCTTTGAGTAAAATAGATCAGAGAAAAAGGAAAAGAGCCGCCATTACATTTTTTATACTCTTTTTTTTAAGTCTGTTAATTTATATTATTCTTTTTCAGGTTCAGGTCGTAGAGGATCCCAAATATGAGCCTGTACTTTTCCCTTTCTGGAATAATGCCGATTTAGAGAACATGATTCAGATGGCGCATTCGCGGTATAATGCTTTAGACATGTATGGTAGTCAGGCAGTTTTGAACGATATCAACAGTTCAAAAATGCCAATTGCAATTACGGTGGTGTGTTTTATTACCACTTATACGCTTGTTTTTGAGTTCCTGACATTAGGTTTTGGATTTATTGCTGTAGCAAAAAACAATGTAACTCCCACCACCGCCACATGAAACCAATAAAATTTGCAGATAAGAGCATTGCAGAATTAAACGAATGGATACAAAATACGAATTGCCTATTCGTAACCGCGACAGATGGAGACCCCTGCGTTCCATGAAGAGAGTTAGATCTGTTTTACAAGAAGGCTTTATAAGACTCTCTTATAAGAAGCCTAAATCAAAGATTGGATTCGTGCAAAAGTTGGTTAAGTTTATTACGATCTTCTTCTCTAATTCTCTGCTCATTATCTAAATTATTAGCAATTAACATAAGGTTTCTAATCCTTGACCTGCCCACGCTGGATGATTGTTGAAAGTATGTATCGGAAAAATCAACTTTTTCAAAGGACTTAACCCACTTTGTAAAATTTATTGAATCTAAGGTGGCTGATTCCTTAAGTAGTATCCGTTTTAGAAAGTCAAATGATGCTTGAATACCTATAGTTTTGGTAATGAATGAATTTGGAGCACAATGTATCCAGACATAATTTTTCATAACTTCAAAAAAATCTATAACAATATTATAAATTAATTCGTCATGTTCAGCGTCTCCTTTTAAGTATAAAACGCGCAATGGACTATCATCCTTGATCTTAGATAATTGCTTTCGGTTGCGGCCTTTAAATATACATTGTTGTTGCATTTCCACCCTGTCGCGTTTAGCGTTTTTTGAAATTAAGTCTACAATTCCATCAACTACAGTGGCAGTAGATACAAACCAATCAGACTTGACTGCTGTTGATACTAAATATTGGTCATCACGAGGAGCTACTCTAATGTGAAAATGAAAGGGTGCATCTTTAATATTAAGGCGACGGCTATAATAAACAGCAATTTTTTCAGGTGTCCAAGATTCTCGGGGTTCTTCATCGACATTAAAGCCAAATTGTTCTAAAGCCAAACTCCGATCCACCCTTTTCTGGTTTCCATTAACAGTTGCAAATAAAAAAGCTTGATACGAATTTGGCAAATCAAAAAATATAGAGCAAGGAATTTCAGTTAAGTACAAAAGAACAGGCAGACAATAACTTAAGCCTGGAAACACAAATTAAAGCCTGTAATCTATACGCCGAGCGATGCAAATATTCTACCCTGGCAAAGTTTGGAGGTACTTATGAAAGTGCTCAAACAGATGAACGTAAGCAATTTACAGCCATGCTCTCCTTCGTTAAAAAAGCAAAGGAAAAGGTATCCTATATCTTGGTCTATAGCTTAGAGCGATTTTCCCGAAACGATAATTCTATCTGGCTGAGTGGACAATTACGAAAATTAGGCATTGAGATAGTATCCGTAACACAACCAATTGACACCTCTAATCCTTCGGGGCAGATGCAACAGAAAATGCTTTTTCTTTTCGGCGAGTTTGATAACCAGCTGCGTAAGGAAAAATGTATGGCTGGTATAAAGGAAATGCTCCTAGTGTCGCGTCAATTTGATATTGTCGTATATTTATTATACCTTTATCATCCAAAACGGATATGATAAAGTATAGAGTAACGTTAACAGAAGAAGAGCGGGGGCGGCTAAGTGCAATAATCAGCAAGGGTTCTCACAGTGCCCAACAGTATCGCAATGCTTATATTTTATTGAATTGCGATGAAAGTGGACTTGGGGAAAAGATCATCAACGAAGAAGTCAGCCGTGTTTTAAAAGTAAGCATGCGAATGATTGACCGGGTCAAACAGCGTTTTGTTGAAGACGGTTTTGAAGCGTGCCTGGACCGTAAGCCTATAATCAAGACAAAAGCAAAAAAAATAGACGGGGAAGCCGAGGCGCATTTAATAGCATTAAGTTGTGGCAAAGCACCCGAAGGCTTTTCAAAATGGTCGCTACGTTTATTGGCTGATAAAATGGTTGAGTTGAAATATGTAGAAGATATTTCCTATGAAACGATAAGAAAGACGTTAAAAAAAACGAGTTAAAACCCTGGAAAGTAAAAGGCTGGGTAATACCACCGCACCAAAGCAGTGATTTTGTTGCTAATATGGAGCATTTGCTGGATGTATATAAACGACCTTATAGCCAAGAGTTTCCGGTCGTTTGTATGGATGAGTCCCCAAAACAGCTGATTACAGAAACACGGTTGCCCATCCCAATGAAACCCGGACAAGATGCTCGGGAAGATTTTGAATATGCGCGTTGCGGGGTAGCCAATATATTCTTGGCATCAGAGCCATTGAACGGGAAAAGATATGTGGAGGTGACAGAACGGAAAACAAAAACAGACTGGGCAAAATTCATCAAACAAATAGCCGACGATTGGTACCCGAAAGTCACTAAAATAACCTTGGTAATGGATAACCTTGGCACACATAAACCAGCAGCGTTGTACGAGGCCTTTGAGCCGAAAGAAGCCAAACGACTAAGGGACAGGTTTGAATTTGTTTACACCCCAAAGCATGGCAGTTGGTTGAACATGGCAGAAATAGAGTTAAATGTTTTGATGGGACAATGTCTAAACCGAAGGATTGACAATATCAAAAAGATGCAAAAAGAAGTGTTGGCCTGGCAAACCCACCGAAACAATAAAGAAGCTACCATTAACTGGCAATTTACAAATGACGATGCAAGGATTAAACTCAAACGCCTTTACCCGACAATTTTAACTTGACGTGACACTAGGAGGAAATTGGCCGACAATGCCGCCACTCGGTTTTGAACGCATTAGAGAAAATGGAATGCGCAAAATAATTGTAAATGAAAAAGGCAAGCTGCTCCGACAAGCATTTTACTGGAAGGCAGAAGATCAGTTAAGTAATGAAGAAATAAGGCAGCGATTGAAACAAAAAGGACTTATCCTTAATCATCAGCGCATATCAGAGATTTTTCGTAATCCCTTTTATTGTGGCTTGATATCACATAATATGCTGGAAGGGCGAGTTATTGAAGGGAATCAAGAAAAGCTGGTGCCGAAGAATATATTTTTAATAATCAATGGATTGTTGGATAAAAATGCACATGGTTATAGCATCAACGAAGAAAATGAAGCAATCCCATTAAAGCGGTTCCTTCTTTGTGATGGATGTGGTAAAGCCATGAGAGGTTATATCGTGCAAAAGAAAAAGATCCACTATTACAAATGCAGCACAGTGGGGTGTTGCAATAATAAGAGTGCCAAGTCTCTGCATGAAATCTTTGCTACCGTCCTTGATTACTTTAATATGGATTTTGCAGATGAGCTGATTACCCTTGTAAAAAAGCAAACGCTAGCAACCTTCAACCAATTAAATAATGCCCAAAAGGACGAGTATTCCAACCTTCAAGAGCGCTATAAGGAGCTCAATAAAAAAATAGAAAGACTGGAGGAAAGATTTATTGAGGAAGAAATTGACGGCAAGTTGTATGGCAAATATTGCGAGAAATATGGTACTGAAAAATCGGAAATCGAGGGAGAGCTTTTAAAGGCTTCAAAAAAAGTGTCGAACCTTGATGAGTGCATTAATTTAGCAGTAGATTTTGCTTCAAATATGCGTAAAAACTGGGTTTTGGGCGATTATTTGACCAAGCAGCACATTCAAACTTTGCTGTTTCCTGATGGTATCTTCTACAGTAAAAAAACAGATGGGTGTCGAACCACACGCATAAATTCCGTATTCGCGTACATTGCTCATTTTAAGCAACTTATCACAAAACAAAAACGAGGCATTCCTGAGTTGAACCTCAATTATGCCTCGTTTGCCGGTTTGGTAGCGGGAGCAGAACTAATTTTCCCTTTTCGATAATTTTTTATATGTTTGTATAATGGTTATAAATAATTGATAATCAGATTATAAACTGTAAATTTTCTTTCACTTGTTTTCTCATAAAAGGAGCTAAATGAAAGAAATTGCACCGCATATTGCACCGCAATCTATGGGAATTAAAAGAAAATATGGACGGTTTTACCTGGATTCCAAGCCAGATAACCAAGGCAATTTACCCCTAATGTTTGAGTATACCAATAGAGGGATAAACGATGATGAGGGTTTATACAAACGAAACCGCATTCGTCATTATACCGGATTTAGGATTCCGGGAAAACAGTTGACGGCAAAGAAAGTCTTATCCTATGCCTGTTGGGATGTTAATCAGCAAATGGCACGAGGGTTTAGGGGAGCTGACGACGTTAACACTTATATCACGACTATAATTGACAAGGTATCCAAATATTTGCGGGGCAAAAAGGAAACTTTCCAACCGGTAGATATGTCGGAGCTTAAACGGTTGATTACCGTTAACCACAGCGTTAGTCATGAAAGTATCGTTTCCTTTTGTGAAAACTATCTCAAACGATATAATAAGCCAGGACAGGAAAGTACCAAAAGAAATATCAGCACAATGGTATCTTCTTTAAAGGGCCATGTAGGCATTCGGCCACCACTATTGGTAAACGTCAATAAAGAATTTGTAGAGGGTTTTATCACTTATTTGACGAATGATAAGAAGAACAACAATACTACGGTTGAAAAAAAAGTCTCTATGCTCCAGCAAATATTGCGTGAGGCGCACAAGCAAGGATTATTAGGCAGTTCGTCAGCATTAGAAGAAATTAAGGTACAGCGCAGTTCTACAGAAATTATCTTTTTGAAACAGAAGGAGGTCAAAGCCCTTGAAAAACACCTGCCTGAAAGTGACAGGCTTGAAAAGCTAAAAGATGTTTTTCTGTTTGGTTGCTATACCGGTTTGCGCTATAGTGATTTGCAACAGATACACCAGGCGCATTATCTTAAAAAAAGTGATAAAGGCGAGCAGTATCATGTTTTAAAGTTTGTGATTAAAAAGACCCGCAAATTTCATGAGATTGCCTTGCCGCCAAAAGCGGTAACCATCATAGAAAAATATTGGGACAAACAAAAATTCAAAAAATTATTGCCGGTTCCGTCTAACCAAAAAGCTAACGACTATTTAAAGGAGCTTTGCGAGGATGCAAAAATTGATACAGAGATTGAGTTGACAGCCCAATATGGCAGCGAAGTAAAAACAGTGGTTAAGAAAAAATATGAAATCCTATCTTGTCATTCAGCCAGGCACACTTATGCCATCCTTAGCCTGGAGAATGGGATGCGTCCGGAAGTTTTGCAAAGGAATTTAGGACACTCAAAATTGTCTCAAACAATGGATTATGTTAAGATATTAGATAGTGTAAGACATTTTGAAACCCTAAAAGCATTTTCGATATAGTCCAATTTAACCTTACAGAATATTTCGAAGTTTATGAATTTAGACCATTATTCTCTTTTTACAACTGATTTCCAGGATTACGAATTTTACAGTAGCGGGCCAAAAGGAAAAATCAAAAAGGTAGTCAGGTATAGAAAAATTGAAGACGACCCCATTACTTACAATCTGGCGTTTGGAGATGAAATTAGTGGTGGCGAAATTAGCGATACCATCATTACTAATAATCAGGATAGGGATTTAGTTTTGTCAACCGTAATTAATACGGTTAACACATTTTGTGACCACTTTGGCAACCATTTTATTTATGCTGAAGGTAGCACCGCCGTAAGAACAAGGCTATATCAAATGGGGATTGCTCGTCTATATAATGAAATAAGTACCGATTTTATTGTTTGGGGATATCGGGAGAACTCATGGCATGAGTTTAAAATCAATGTCAATTACGAAGCATTTTTGGCGAAAAGAAAATAATATAATATCTTTGAATAGAAGGAAAGGAGCAATTATGCAAACAACCAAGAAAGTAGCAATTAAAGGCAAGGAATATAATGATATCATTATAACCGATCAGGTGAGAAGCTATGCCGATGAACCATTTTTTATAAAAAAGGAAGAAAAGGCTAAAGCGTTTTTAAAAAAACATCCTATACCTGACCATATAAAAAACCGATAAAAATCATTTAATTATTCATAAAAAGGCTGGAGAAATTCAGCCTTTTGTTTTTTCAAAAACTTTTCAGCTGATTTGCAGTTTGAAACAGGAGCCTATGAAAACAGCCGATTTTAAGGATGTCCCTTTCTTTACGAAGGCCAAATCCACATCTTATTTCTGTTACCAGGTCGCCTTTCAGGATCAAAAGCCGGTCAGGCCGGAGATCATCACCGACTTTAAGAGGACAATGCAACATGCATTGGATCATCACTATTGCATATCTTTTATTCCTTGTCCATTTGATTTCAATTTCGAAAGCTTGTTAAGCCATTTCAAGTGGTGCTGCAAATTCCTGTATTTTAATTTCTCCGAAACGACGATGCAGTTCGATATTTTAAAGCGACTGAAAGCATTAGCTTGGAGTGAACAGGAATTATATACCCTGCTAACTGCGATAAGTACGCACTACGAGCCTTATGCCTATTCATTGACCCGGTATAGCGGCGAAATTAAATTTGCCTTAATGAAGCGTGAAAATGCCGAACGGGAACCGGCTTTTCATCAACTCATAAAACGAGACAAATCCTGCCGGGAGAGGTTGATTAAATACCTGCAAACTTTATTGGCCAGCCAGCATCATCAAGTACCGGAGAGAATTGAAATTACACCAACTGTTATACCTTCTCCACAGAAATATGACGCTTCTAAATACGGCTATCTGAAAATTACCGATGATCTAAGTGCTGAAAAGCAAAAGGAAGTCATTAACCACCTATTTGATCTACTTAAAGCACTTTTTATAAAACCGTACTCATTGGAGGAATTTTCGATGATATTTAGAAAGAATGAAGCGGCTGCCATTGAACTTAATCTCGCACAAGCTAATCCGGCCAACCTGGATGCGCAAAAACTGCATTTACTTTTTCGCCAGTTGAAAGATGAGAAAATACTCATTGCTTCCTGGCAACTCATACGGGAAAAGCTATGGGTTTACAATCATGCGGGGGAACTGGTTAATTCCGTTTACCAGATCAGTAAAAGCAAAATTTCTACCGATAAGGCCCGGCAGGTTTATAAATTATTAAACCCTGTATCTGAATTATTGCCCTGAATTTTCCTTTCTTATAGCTGATAGCAGAAAATAACTGCAAATAATTTCCTGTTTTTCTTCCAGTTTCCATTAACGCCACCATAATCGGAAAGGATGTTATTTCTCTTTGTTCCAAAATTAATCTTATGGAACAGCAAATTCAATTTGTCGGATTTTCAATGCAGGAAGCGGAACGTTTTCTGAAAAACATTGTGTCCACCTGCATCGATGAACATCATGCATTGCAAAAACACGCGGAGGCGGAATTGCCGCTTACGCCATCACAGGCCAGCAAGGCGTTGAAAGTATCCCTGCCCACCTTGCGCAGGTATGTGCAGCTTGGCCTGATCAGGCGACATGACCTTGGCCCACGCCGTAAAGTATTTTACCTGTCAGAACTGGAAGAAGACGTCAAAAAAGTAGAAGCTTCAGTATTCACCCACCGTTAATTGTTTTTATGAAAACGATAATTAACTACGTCCACTTTGGCCTAAGCTATTACAAAACCGTCCCAAGACCGCTGGTAAAGGCGAATCCAATGGTTAGGTTTTTGCCCGCAGGCAAAGCCAAATGCGGCGCAATATTAAGCCCCAAAAGGACGATGAGCAATGCCGGGCATTGCGGCGCTTTAGCGCCGGAGATCACATTTATCTGGATATATGTATATCTCCGATTTTTAGGTGAGCCAGCTATGTTTTGGCTATGCCAAAACGGGCTGGCCCCATTCATGCTATCGCATTCATGGGGGGATTTTTTTAAGAGTTTTTAATGCCTATGGAACGTGCAATTAAGATGATCGATAAGACCGGGGACAATAAAAGTAAAGGTCGGGTAAATAAAGGAGGCCGCCCAAGAAAGCAACACAAGCGGCGGCAGATAATGGCTGCCATGTGTACCCCCCTGGAAAAAAAGCTGATAGAAATCAATGCCCAAAGGGCGGGTTTAACGGTATCGGAGTTCCTGCGTGACCTGGGTCTGAAAAAAAAGGTGCAGGTCAAGATCAAAAGCTTGCCAAAAAATGTATTGGAGCTCAAGGGCACCTTAAACCATACGGCAGCCAATATCAACCAGCTGGCCCGGAAACGTAACAGCGGGGATGAGTTGAACGCACTGGAAAGGGCCTTGCTCAATCAATGTGTAAGGGAGATACAAAATTTAGTCACCACGATTAATACTTATTTAAAATGATAGGGAAAATTGTTACCGGCAAAAGTTTTAAGGGCTGTATGCTCTACCTGCACGAGGGCAGGTTACAAGAAACAGAGG
Source organism: Mucilaginibacter paludis DSM 18603 (assembly GCF_000166195.2). NCBI lineage: Bacteria > Pseudomonadati > Bacteroidota > Sphingobacteriia > Sphingobacteriales > Sphingobacteriaceae > Mucilaginibacter > Mucilaginibacter paludis. The sequence continues at coordinate 3,379,779 of NZ_CM001403.1, read as the reverse complement.
AATTGCAACAGCAGGAAATGGAGAAAAAGCAGGCACAGGTCATTGCTTATAATCAATGCTTCGGCAACAAGAAAGAACTGATCCGGCAATTTATTGAGGTCAGCAAACTGAACCCCAATGTCAGCAAACCTGTATTTCACCTGACGATTAGTTTGGCACACGCTGATGCAGGCAAACTCAATAACCAGCAGAAAGCGGACATCGCTGCATCACTGGCCAAAGAGTTCCAGTTTGACCGCAACCAGTATGTGGCTATTACCCATGCCGACACTGAGCATGAACACCTGCATATCGTTGCCAACCGGATCGGTTATGACGGCAAAACGGCCAGCGACAGCAATAGCTACAAGCACATGGCAGAGTTTTGCCGGAAGATGGAACAGGCTTACAAATTGGAAAAGGTTCTAAGTCCGAACCGTTTCCTGAAACCCGAGCAACGCGTGGCGCAAGGCCAAAGGATCGACCAGCGCAAGGAGGTACTAAAAAAACATTTGTCTAAAGCGATCAAGCAATGTAAGAATGTACAACAGATCAGGCAATACATGGAAGATAAGGGCTATAAAGTGGAACAAGGAAGGGGTATTGCCTTTACTGATCAGCAGAACGTCTACTTTAAAGGCAGCCAGGTCGGCTATAGCCTGCAAACGATTGAAAATAAATTAATACAGGAACAACAACTAAAACAGGAATTAAAGCAACAAAAACAGCAGCAAGAGCAAAAACTGGCACTGGAAAGGCAACAAGAACAAATCAGGCAGCAAAAACGAAGCAGAGGCCACGGTATGCATATGTAATAACCCAATACAAAAGAGTATGAATAACCCCCAAAAACAATAATTATGAAGAACCAACAAGTAGAATTAGATGAAAAGACACTGACATCCGTACTGGATGAGCATGTGTCTGAATTAAAAGAGATCAAAGACTTTATAAAACAGCAGGGACAACAGCTGGATCAGAAGAATAAGCTCATTACCGAGAAACAAAATGATAATGCAAAACTGATCGCCAGTTTTGAACAGAAGTATCAAAAGATTGAAGTTATTGCGCCTAAACCGGATACCGCGCCGATGCTTCTGACGCTCGCCAATGGAATGATGGAGATCCGGAAAACGGTGAGGGAACTGATTAGCCAGCAATTTGAAAAAAACCGGGTATTAGTGTTGCCCGAAGACAAAGGTAAGCTTTACCTTAAAATAAAGGCCAAACAAATAGGGCTATTAGCTGGCGCGGCTATTGTTTTTTGCTTCGTTTGCTGGTTTGGTTTCCGTTATCTCTACCTCAACAGTCAAAACAGCAACTTCCGCAAGGTATGGTACTGGAATTATATGCATCAGGACAGCACAGGCCGCAAGCGAATGGACGATGAATTGGCCAGCTATAAGCTGTCAGGAGTGAACAGCCAACGCACAGACAGTATCGACCTGTTTCAAAAGCGGCAGGAAAACGTGTTGCGTATCAAAGAGCTACAGCGTGAAGCCGACAGCTTAAAAACCATTAACCCTTATAGCAAATAATTAATTCAAATCATTATGGAACGACCAAGCGAATCGGAAGAAAGCGCCTACGACGAGTTCGTTGAGCAACTTATCCAACAAAATCGTGAATTGCTGGAACGGCAATCTGCCTCAAATACAAAACCATCAGAATACCCGGCAGTCTACATTCCGGATTATACGAAAGACCTGAAACAAATCTACGACCAGTTAAACAGGTTGAGCTTGACTTATAAAAAGGAAAATATCAGTGCCCTATTTGAGCAAATGGATAAAAAAATCGATGCAATGCCCAAAGTGATCCCGGTCAGGCACCACCATCATTTTGACCCAAAATCTAAATGGATACTGGTCGCTTATTTTATCCTGGTGATTGCCGTCTCCATTTTAACCGGAACATCTATCGGATTTGCAACAGAAGTATATCTGCTTAAAAAGGAAATCACAGCCCGGCAAGCGGACACACCAACAAGCCACGCGGTTAATGTAACTGCCAAAACTACCCCCACGAAGAATGTGGTTAAAAGAAAGCCACGCATACACAAAACGATGCTTACAGGAAACAGAATTGCCAAACCAAATTTGTAACACCATGAATAAATCCTTAAATTTGAATGAATTTGCCGAACAGGGTACACTAAGTATCTTTGTTAATGCCAGGCAAGAACCGATGGGCGTGCTTATCCCGTTAAAGCAATGGGTCGAGATAGCGCCTTCAGTGGCTAAGAATTGTGAATTATACCGATTGATGGAGCAGTTAACTTATAAACCGATCTTTGAATGTTCTTTAAAAGAGCTTGCTGATCAGTTACGCCCGGAAATTGAAAAGGTCGAAGCAGAGCATCTTGCAGCCGGTCAGTATAACGTTTACAGGTACACCGGGGATGATAAATTGGAAAATTTGTTTGTCCGTCAATATGCTGGTCACAGGGAATTGGTACGAACAGATGCCAGTACCGGCCAAAGTCACATCCTCAACAGGAATTTCTAATGGAACAGCCAAAACTGTTTGTTTTTGCCGGGCCTAATGGCGCTGGCAAAAGCACGCTGTCTGCAATTATGCTGCCTTTCGGCACACCAATATTTGACGGCGACAAGGAATTAGCCCTGCTAAGGCAACAATTTCCCGGACTTGATAGCGGAAACTTATATGAAGCGGTAAACGGCCATATTTTTTCGAGTTGGAAAGAAGAAGTTCAGGCCAAGCGGATAGATTGCGCATTTGAAACCAATTTCAGGACGACAGATGTGATGAATACGGTTAACGAGTTTAAAGAAAAAGGCTATGAGGCACTGCTAATCTATTTCGGCCTGGACAATATAGCCGCATCAATTGAACGGGTAAAACTAAGGGTGGAGATGGGTGGTCATAACGTTAGTCTTGAAAATATTACGGCCAATTATAATGAGGGGCTTAAAAATCTGGAAAATCATTTTCGGGAATTTGATAACGTGCTTCTCGTTAGGAGCTTTACAGAGGACAATAAGCGAGGCTTGAAGTTCCTTCCGTATTTAAAAATTGAACAAGGCCAGATAAAAGAACAAGCTCAGCAAATGCCCGAATGGGCAAATAAGTTGGTTCAAAGCATCGAGGCGAAACAAGCGCAGATCCTTGCTGAAAAGCAACAACAGGCGCAACAGCAAGAACAATCTCTGATACAAAAAAAAGACAGGGCCCCCGGAGAAGATTTAGACGAAGGCTATAACCGGGGTCCGTCGTTAGGCCGATAAATTCAACAAAGGAAATGCTTTCCATTGTTTGCTATCATATCGCCATTCCATATTCACCCGTACCGCGAAGATAGCCCACCCCCGGGATAAAAAGTAAAGGCTATACAAGCGGGCGGGAGTTGTTCGCTTTCAGCGGCCCCGCCCGGCCTTGACTTTTTACCCGGCTCGCGCTGTTGGTTGCTCAACAGTTGAATAAGGAACGGAGGGTTCAACTGGTTGTATAGCCGTAATCGCATCAACTACAATGAGAGACCGTGTTTGCCCCTGATCATTTTCGTCACCAGCCAGAGTAAGTTCGTCCCTGAAATTTCATTAATTTAAGCGAATACACTATCATTGGCCGAATGAAAATAACAGCAAGCTTAAAGAATTCAACTTTGTACAAAGAGTGCGGCATTGCCTTGACCACCTGGTTGCTGCTGTTTTCATTTTTACTTTTCCAGCAACCCCGTTCAGAACTGACCGGCTATGTGGCCCTGGTTTTTCCATATGCCATTGTATTTTACTGGTTTTGTTATGCGAAGCTGATCCCGGGCATTATCCGGAAACAACAGGATTACCGGATCTACCTGCTGAAAGTGATCTTGACGATCGCGCTAACGGCACTGCCGATTATCGCCGCGACCAGTAAGCTGGCTACCGGCTTATACCTATTTGCCGGCATATTCACCCTGGCCTTTCAGTTGGTGTTTACGGCCCCCATTGCGTGGGAGGTCTATCATTACCGGCTCAGGACAGGGAAAGAGATCAACCGGCTCAAAATAGCTTTGGGAAGATCCGACGCTAATTTCCAATTTCTCCAGTCCCAGATCAACCCGCATTTTCTGTTCAATGCCTTAAATACCTTACTGGGTACGGCCATGCAGGAAAAAGCGGAACGGACCGGGGAAGGTATCCAGATGCTGGGCGACATGATGCGGTTCCTGTTGCATGAACAGGGAAAGGAATTCATCCCGCTAAAGCATGAAATAGATTACCTGCATCGTTTTATTGCCTTGCAGAAACTACGGATCCGAAGATCGCCTAATATCCTTATTGAGATCATGATCGAAGAACCGCCGGAAGAATTGGAGATCTTGCCGATGCTGGTCATACCCTTTATAGAGAACGCCTTCAAGCACGGTATCAGCCTGCGCTTGCCTTCCCGGATCAGTATCAGCCTGAAAACGGAGGCACAGACCTTATATCTCCATGTTAGCAATACGATCCATACCAAAAAAACAAACGACCTGGAAAAGGAGATAGGCGGCATCGGCTTAAAGAACGTCAGGCAGCGGCTTAAACTGATCTATCCGCAGCAACATAAACTGGTGACAGGGGAAATGGAAAATATTTTTTTTGTTAACCTTCAAATCCAATTGACGAAGATAACTTAATTTGGTAGGATGTTAACCTGTATCGCCATTGACGACGAACCGATCGCATTAGAGATCATTAACGCCTATGCGTCGAAAGTTCCTTTCCTTATGCTGAAAGCTGAATTTGAGGATGCTTTTGATGCTATAGCCTGGCTACAGCGTGAACCGGTGGACCTGATCTTCCTGGATGTGAAAATGCCCGATATATCGGGCCTGGAGTTTTACAACAGCCTGAACAAAAAGCCCCTGGTTATTTTTACTACGGCTTATTCCGAACACGCGGTATCCAGCTTTGAACTGGACGCCGTTGATTTTTTACTCAAACCTTTCTCCCTTTCCCGGTTTATCAAAGCCTGTAATAAAGCCAATGAACTGCATGGCTTCCGTAATGCCGCTTCACCAAAAGACCACTTGTTTGTCAAATCGGGCCAGGAACAGTTGCGGATCGGTTATGATGAGTTGCATTACCTGGAAGCCACCGGGAATTACGTCACCTTCGTCACGGCGGATAAAAAGATAGTGACCCGCATGACGATCACTGAGGCGCGGCTTTTACTCCCGGAAGAAAAATTTATCCGCATCCACCGCTCCTTTATAGCCGCACCGGGCAAAATGGCTAAAATCGAACGGCACCAGGTGACGATGCTGAACAAGGATGTGCTTCCCGTCGGGCTTTCTTACCTTGATACCCTCAACCGGCTAAAAAAATAAGATTATCATTTCGTCCCTGTATAGCCTATGTTCATCCCTGTCGCTGGGCGCATAGTCAAATGCGGGCTATTATTGTTTCAAAATAAACAATCGCCCCATGCAGCTACAAATTAACGCACTATCCAAGTCCTATACGAAGGACGTTCATGCCTTAAAGAATATTTCCTTAACAATCAGTCAGGGGATGTTTGGCCTGCTGGGCCCGAACGGGGCCGGCAAGTCCACGCTGATGCGCACGATCGCCGCTTTACAGGAAGCTGATAGTGGCAGCATCTTTTTGGATGACCTTGACATCCTGAAAAACAAAACAGAGGTGCGGCAAATACTGGGTTACCTGCCCCAGGAGTTTGGCGTTTACCCCAAAATATCCGCCGAGCGGATGCTGGACCACATCGCGCAGCTCAAAGGTGTCGGTGATCAGGGCGAGCGCAAAGACCTGGTGGAAAGTTTGCTGGAACAAGTTAACCTCTACCAGGACCGGAAGAAATACCTGGGCACCTATTCCGGCGGGATGAAACAGCGCTTTGGCATCGCCCAGGCGCTGATCGGCGACCCGAAATTGATCATCGTGGATGAGCCCACGGCCGGGCTTGACCCGGCGGAAAGGAACCGTTTTTATAACCTGCTCAGCAGCCTGGGCGAGCAAACCATTGTCATCCTGTCTACCCATATCGTGGAAGATGTCAGCACGCTTTGCTCCAGTTTCGCAATTATTCGCAGGGGCGAAGTCTTATACAGTGGTGAACCAGAAACTGCGGTCGGTGAAATAGAAGCTAAAATATTCAGCAGGGCCATTAGCAAAGCTGAATTACCGGGTTACCAGGATGCTTTTAACGTCATATCCACGCATTTAAAAACCGGTCAACTGTACATCCGGGTACTACAGGAAACAGACCCGGGAAATGGCTTTGTACCCGTGGCGCCCAACCTCGAAGATGTTTATTTCAGCTATATCACCGCCAGTACCGGGATACCTATTCTTTAAACCAATTAAACTGATCCGATTCATGTTCCTTAAAATATTTTTATTTGAGATCCAAAGCAAGCTGCGCAGGCCTGCGATCTATGTCTATTTTGCTGTCATATTGATGCTGACCGTCGCTTGTTTTGCCAATGGTGCGGTACCTGCGGGGGAAAAAGAGCATTACAATTCGCCCTACCTGATCGCCCAGTGGTTTGCCATGATGAGCATGCTGATGATGCTGATCGCTTCCTCCATGATGGGTACGGCGCTTTACCGCGATATCGAATCGAATACGCACAGCTATTACCTGACCTATCCGATTACCCCGGCCGGGTATTTCTGGGGGCGTTTTTCGGGCTCTTTTTTGTGCCTGCTGCTTACCGGCCTGGCGATACCGGCGGGCATTTATTTAGGCTCTCTGTCCGGCCCTTTTTTAGGGGGGCTGGATAAGGGGAATTACGGGCCGAATCAACTCAGCTATTACCTGCAGCCGTTCCTTTGTATTGCCCTGCCCAACCTGGTATTTACTTCCTGTTTTTTTTTCGGCCTGGTTGCCCTGACCAGGAATGTTAAAGTGATCTATACCGGGGGCCTCATCCTGTTTTTGGGCTATTTTCTGTCCATTTTCTTTTTGGCGCAAACGCATAACGATGCCCTGATCAACCTCTCTGACGCCTTTGGCGTCACTAATATCCGAAATCATTCAGGCAGTATTAGCGCCCTCGATAAAAACAACACGCTGTTCCCGGTGAGCGGTCCGTTCCTGGTGAACAGGATCGTTTGGACGGCTATCGGGATTCTATTCCTTACCTTCGCCTGGTCCAGGTTTAGTTTCACCCGCTTTTTCAGTGGAAGAAAAGTTAAAACACTTAAATTAACTAACACTCAACTAACCGCACTCAATCCTGCGGTGAAAGCGAAAATTAGTTTTGACCGCGCCTATAACCGGCGCACACTATATACGCTGTTCAGAATAGAGTTAAGCAATCTGTTCCGGGATAATTATTTCTGGATCATCATTGGCTGCGGTTTGGCGCTCCTGATTTTTATATTCTGGACGGGAAGTAATACACATGGCGTCCCTGACCTTCCCCGGACGATCGAATTTTTGCAGATCGGCCCCTTCTTTACCTTTATCTTTTTCCTGATTGTTTTCTATATCGGGGAAGCCCTGCACCGCGACCGTAGCACCCGTTACGCTGTGATCGGCGATGCCCTGCCGCCGCCAACCTGGGTGCTGAACAGCGCTAAATTGCTCGCCTTGCTTTTCCTGGGATCATGCCTTGCTTTCCTGCCCCTGCTGGTCGGCGTCCCCATCCAGCTGGCCAAAGGTTTTTACCAGTTCGACTTGCCCCTTTACCTACAGTATATACTAACCGTGATCTTGCCCAAATTATTGGAAATGGTGGTTTTCGGGTACACGGTACATGTCCTGGTGAATAACAAATTCGTGGGCCATGCCGTCGCAATTTCGCTTTGGCTCGCTGTATTCCTATTGAGGGACTCGGGAATATTTGATTATAATTTATTGCTGTATTCTTATACGCCCAATGTATTGTTATCGGATATGGATGGTTTGGGCGATATGGCCGTACCTGTTTATTGGTTTACCATTTACTGGTTGTTCGGCGGGGGACTGCTGGTGATAATCGCTGCATTATTTTATTACCGTGGGATTAGCAGTTCCTTCGTGGAAAGGCTAAAAATGGTTCCCCATCGTTTCGGCACCTATAATAGGATTGCTGCGGGATTGCTGTTCACCGGGTTTATTCTTATCGGAAGCTATATATATTATAACGTCAGTTACCTGAATGTTTTCCTGACCGAAGGCGAGCGCGAAAGCCGGGCGATCACCTATGAAAAGGTGCTGAAGCCCTATGCAGGCCTGCCCTTACCCCGGATCACCCGTATTAAAATGCAAACTGATCTGTATCCTGACCATCGAGCCGTATACATCAACGCCGAAGTCACCATTGTTAACAAAAACGAACGCCCCATCGAAAGTTTATTAATGGATGCTGATGAGATTACCGCTTATACCTTGAAACAGGGCAACGAGGTACTTGCTTTCACTTGTCCGCTGACCTATAAACGCGCGGCATTCAGTTTTTTCAGGCCGCAACGGGATACGGCGGAATTCAGACTCTACCGTTTAAACCGGCCAATTGCCCCGGGCGATTCAACCGTACTACAGGTCCGTGCCGAAATCACCCAGCGCGGCTTCAGCAACAACCTATATATTTCCGACCGTTTACTTAACGGCACCTTTATCACCGCCTTACTGCCGAATTTTGGTTACGACGAAAATGAAGAAGTGAATAACCGGTACGTCCGCAAGAAAAATGGCCTGCCGCTTAAAACCAATGATGATGCGGCCAGCGACGATCCGGGAGCGGTTAATTTGCTGCGCGAAGGCAAAACTACAGGCCTGATCCATTTAGACCTCACTGTGAGCACATCCGGTGATCAGACAGCAGTAGCCCCCGGCGCCTTAACCAACACCTGGCGCAGGAACGACCGTAACTATTTCCACTACAGCCAGCGGCGGACGGGGATTTACGGGCAGTTTTCGATACTGTCCGCGAGGTACGCCACTTTACAGGATAGTACCCGGCTGCCTGACGCACATCAAGTAAACGTTCAATTATTTTATCATCCCCAACACCAGGCCAACGTGCAAGACTTTATGTCGGCCTACCGGGACGGGCTTCGCTATTTTTCAGCAGCCTGGGGCGATTACCCCTTCCAGGATATCCGCCTTGCAGAAACGCCCGATGTCGGCGGGGAGGAAACGTCGATGGCTACACTGGATGTGTACAACGAGCGTTTTGGATGGAATGCAGATTTGAAGGACGGGGATCAAACCAACTATTGCTATTTTGAAACCGCCAGGAACCTTGCTGAGCAATGGTGGCGCTTTCAGGTTGCGCCGAACGCCACCAAAAGCGCGTGGATCATACCGGAAGGGTTGTCCAGGTACGGTGCCCTCAAACTCGCCGAAAGCAAATATGGCAAGAACAATATTAAAAGCTTGCTGCAGCAGCAAGCGGGCACTTATTTCTTTCTTCGTGACCGGCTGCACATCAAAGAAGTCCCTGTGCTTTACGCAAAGGAAGACCGTTGGTCGGGCCTTGCAGGCAAGGCAGGTGTGCTGCTTTATGGGTTAAGTGACCTGGTGGGAGAAGATCGTTTAAATGCGGCCCTGCGCGAATTTAAAAATTCTTATGCTTTTAAAAAGGACCCGCCCTATGCCGGCAGTATAGACCTGTATAATTGCATCAAGAAACAGGTGCCCGAAGCATTCCAGTATTACCTAAGGGATAACTGGGAAAAAGTTACTATATATAACAACCAGGTAAACACGCTAAACGTGGCATCAACGGGGAGCAATAACAACTTCCTTGTTACCCTCGAGGTTAATGTAGCTAAGGTTTACCTCGACAGCCTGGGCAATGAAACGCCTGCAAGGTCTATGAATGATTTTATTGATATAGGTGTATTTGCAGCGGATACCAAAGGCCGTAACGGCCGCACGCAAAGCAATCCATTGGTGTTCCGGAAATACTGGCTCAGTGCAGGTAAGCATGTAATTCAAATGACCGTCCATGGCAAACCGACTTATGCGGGAATCGATCCGATGAATAAATTGATAGATAAGCGACCTGAAGATAATATTAAAGTTTTTAGATAAATAAAGTACCGAAATCAATCAGGTTAAATTGCACCGCAAATTGCACCGCACAAAAAATAAAAACCCTCATAATAAATTGACAGTCAATTTATTATGAGGGTTTGAGGTAGCGGGAGCAGGACTCGAACCTACGACCTTCGGGTTATGAGCCCGACGAGCTACCAACTGCTCCATCCCGCACTATTTTATTATTTATTCCATTGGGGCATTACGCCAAATCGTGTTGTTACATGGTCAACAATCCATTTGTTTTGAATTAAAAAGCCTTTAGTCTTTTGCTAAAGGCTCTTTATTCTTTGGGTAGCGGGAGCAGGACTCGAACCTACGACCTTCGGGTTATGAGCCCGACGAGCTACCAACTGCTCCATCCCGCACTATATTTTCTCGTTTTTTAACTGGTTCATTACTCCAAAACGAGTGTCCCAACAATCAAAGTGCAATTTGTACCTTTTTTAATTGGGACTGCAAAGATATAATTCGTTTCTTTGCAGTGCAAATAAAATCACAAATATATTTTTACATGAGTCACCGCGCAGGTTTTGTAAGTATTATTGGCAAACCCAATGCAGGTAAGTCAACCCTGATGAACGCTCTTGTGGGCGAAAAGATGTCAATCATCACTCCCAAAGCACAAACAACCCGTCATCGTATCCTCGGTATTGTTAACGAAGAAGACTACCAGATTGTTTTCTCGGACACGCCCGGAATTATCAAACCGCATTACGCCTTGCAGGAAACCATGATGCACCAGGTATCCGGCTCGCTCGTTGATGCGGATATGGTATTGCTGGTTACCGACATTAACGAGAAGTACGACGAGAGCGATGTAATGGATAAGCTAAAGGGCAGCACAGCGCCTTTGGTAGTTATCATCAATAAAATTGACAAATCCGACGAGGAAACGGTTAAGCAAAAAATAGCTTACTGGGAAGAGACCTTAAAACCAACAGCAGTTTTTGCTATTTCGGCTTTGCTCAACCATAATGTGCAGGCCATTATGAATCTTGTTCTGGATAGTCTGCCTGAGCATCCCCCTTATTACGAAAAGGATTTTTTAACCGACCGTAACGATCGCTTTTTTGCTTCGGAGATTATCCGCGAAAAGATTTTCAAAATCTACGAAAAGGAAATTCCATACAGTACGGAGGTCATCATCACGGCATTTATCGAAGATCCGAAGATATACAGGATCAGCGCCGAAATTATTGTGGAACGCGATTCGCAAAAAAATATCCTGATAGGCACCGGCGGCGAAATGCTGAAGAAAGTAGGCACCTACGCCCGTAAGGATATGGAAGAGTTTTTCCAGCGGAAAGTTTTCCTGGAAATGTTTGTTAAAGTTATCCCCGACTGGAGAAGTAAAAAAAATTACCTGAAAAAATTCGGGTACGAAGATTAAGTGAGATGGGAGCTATCAGATGTGAGATTTGAGACCGAACGGTTTTACTCATCCTGAATTCTCTTATTTTAAAACACCAAACAGATTTGAGCTACCAGATTTGAGACCAGGATGGTTTTATCTTATCTGGGCCTCGTGTCTGAAATATTTAAACAGATTTGAGCTGTTAGATTTAGATTCCAGAACGATACATCGTAATTTTGTATAGCGCTCATATCTCAAGTTTAACGTCTCACATCTCATATCAAAATAAAAATGAGTAACATAGTAGCCATAGTAGGTCGCCCGAATGTGGGTAAATCCACCTTATTTAACCGTTTAATTGAAGCCCGCAAGGCGATAGTTGACGACTTTAGCGGTGTAACCCGCGACAGGCATTACGGCGTTTCGGAATGGACCGGACACGATTTTACCGTGATAGATACAGGCGGCTACGTAGCCAACTCCGACGATGTTTTTGAAGCGGCAATCCGCGAGCAGGTGATCATTGCTATTGAAGAAGCAAGTGTTATTTTGTTTATGGTGGACGTAACCACCGGCATTACCGACCTTGACGATGAAATAGCTACCTTTTTACGGAAAAGCAAAAAACCAGTTTTTGTAGTATCAAACAAAGTTGATAATAATAGTCAGCAAGTGGAGTCGGCAACCTTTTACGGCTTTGGCCTGGGCGATATCTACAACATCTCGGCCATGACAGGTTCCGGCACCGGCGAATTGCTTGACGAAGTTGTTAAAACTTTTGAAGATGTTCCGTTAGAGCAAAACACCTTACCAAAATATACCATTGCCGGAAGGCCTAATGTGGGTAAATCATCCATCATTAACACCCTGCTGGGGCATGATCGTAATATTGTTACCCCTATTGCCGGCACCACCCGCGATTCGATCCATATCCACTATAACCAATTCGGGCATGATTTTATGCTGATCGATACGGCTGGGATGCGTAAAAAAACCAAGGTAAAAGAGAATATCGAATTTTACTCGGTAATGCGTACCATTAAAGCCATCGAAGAATCGGACGTAGTGATCCTGATGATAGATGCCGTTGAAGGTATTGAAGCACAGGATGTGAACATCTTTCACCTGGCCGAAAAAAATAAAAAAGGCATCGTTATTGTAGTTAATAAATGGGACCTGATAGAGAAGAACAATAAGACCACCAAAGTTTTTGAGGATCTGATCCACCAGAAAATAGCGCCATTTACTGATGTACCCATCGTTTTTACCTCGGTTTTAGAGAAACAACGTATTTTTAAGGCGATTGAAGCAGCCAATAAGGTTTATGAAAACAGGAACAAAAAGATCCCAACCTCAAAACTGAATGATGTAATGCTGCCCATTATTGAAAGCTTCCCGCCGCCTGCCATTAAGGGTAAATATGTTAAAATTAAATACGTAACCCAGATCAGCGGTATTGCGCCGATGTTCGCGTTCTTCTGTAACCTGCCGCAGTATATCAAAGAACCTTATATGCGCTTTATTGAAAACAAGCTGCGCGAGAATTTTGATTTTCAGGGTGTGCCGATACAGATATTTTTTAGGCAGAAGTAAAGGGGCTTTAATGGCGTTACTATAAGTTATTGATAACTAATATAGTATTGTCCTTACGAAGTACGAAGCAATCACGAACAAAGCAAGGCGAACCTGCCAGCGTGCGATTGCTTCGTACCTCGCAATTACAATGTTTGAGATACCTTTCAAAACGTATCCCTACTTTTTTTTCGGGTGCCAAATTGTTACCTGCATATAGAACTTGCAAAGCAGCTCTGCCTACGTAGAGATTGCGTCGTTCCTCGCAATGACGACGGTTTAAGCAACTTATAATCAATACAAAATTACCATTCTAAGATTCAATCCGGAATACCGAAAAAAAAGAGTGATGACGTTTTAACCTCGTAGATTTTTTGGTGCCGAGGCAAAAGCGGGCAAAGGCCAGACTGCACGCCGGGCCGGGAGTTGGCCTTGCGGGTGGAAGGATCGGGCAGTCTTGACTTTTTTGGTTCTTTTTGTGTCAAGACAAAAAGAACAAAGCCCTTCACGCGGCGATTGAGCGTGCCGATGCTATAAATTAAGAATACTGATTATTAGAGCAAAAACAGACGCGCTGATAATCATAAACTTAAGTAGACGTCATTATAAAGCCCCCCCACATCTTCAAACTTCACATCCCCAATCCCCCTACAACAGCCATAACCAAGCTTGCCGAATTATGTGCCGCTGTTTGATAAAACGCGGCCACATCATCTTTAGCATTGTTACTGGCATTGTCGCTCAAACTCCTGATCACCAGGAAAGGCGTTTTTTGTTGCCAGCAGGTTTGCGCTACTGCCGCGCCTTCCATTTCGGTGGCTTCGGCATTCATGGTTAACCTTAGTTTTTTTGTGGCTTCGTTTGATGAAACAAAAACATCGCCTGTTACGATGATTCCAGTTACTATTTTAGGTGTCCGGCTGCCGCTCCCAACTTTTTTCAGCGTCAGTCTGCCGCTAACCTCTTGCGCTACCTTAACCAGTTTTGGATTACACGGAAAGTAGATGGGGTTTTCTTCCGCGTTATCTTGGGTGCGGGTGCCTCGCCTCATCATGCTGTCGGGTGTAATCGTGCCATAATCATGATAGGCAATCTTATTGCCTATCACCAGATCGCCGGGAGAGAGGCCGGGATTTACACCGCCTGCTATGCCGGTAAATAGTAACTCTTCCGGCTCAAAATGTTCCAGCATTAAAGTAGTGGTGATAGCCGCGTTAACCTTGCCCATACCTGTAGAGGCTAAAACTACATGTCTTCCATTGAGTGTACCTTCGGTAAAACGGATATGCTGAAAAATCATCTCTTTTTTATCCAGGATTAAATCATGTATCAAAGTCACTTCGGCGGGGAAAGCTCCTAATATGCCGGTGATGGGTTGGGACTTTACTGTTTGCGCAGATGCCAGCCCGGTAACCATGCAGAAAAACCAAATTAAGAGTGGACGTGCCATTATTTTCATCATGAAATTTATTTTTTTTTAATTTATGCCAGCACCAAAGCGGCAATAGCGAAAGCATCAATAACCCATAAAGCCGGGCTAACAACCTTAGCCTTGCCGCAGAAAACCTTTAAAAGTGTATAACTTAAAAAGCCCCAGATGATGCCTTGTGTAATAGAGTAAGTAAAAGGGATTAGCACCATAGCCAAAAAAGCTGGGATGGCATCATCAAGAACGGTCCAGTTAATTTTAGTTACTGCCTGTACCATAAATACGCCCACCAGCACCAATGCCGGGGCCGTGGCAATGGCCGGGATAACCGATAACAGCGGGGCTAAAAATAGGAAAGGTAAAAACAGCAAAGCACCAACAACCGCGGTTAAGCCTGTGCGGCCACCGGCCTCGATGCCCACTGCCGATTCAATATAAGCCGTACCGGGGCTTGATCCAACCAAGCCTGCCAGGGTTGTTGATACGGCATCGGTTAACAAGGATTGCTTCACATTGCGCGGCTCGCCATCTTCATCCAGCAGATCGGCAGCTTCGGCCAAACCAATAAAGGTGGAAAGGCTATCAAACATATCCGTAAATACAAACGCGAATATCACCGGCATAAACGACCATTTAAGCGAGTTAACCAAATCCATTTTAAACAGCAAGCTAAAGTCCGGCATGGCAAACATCCCTTTCCAGTTGAGTAAAGGCATGGCACCACCCCAGTAGCGCCCAATGGGATAGGCTGCCAGTGTAATCAATAGGATGCTTATCAATATCGCTCCCTTTACCTTGCGTGTAATTAATACGGCCATTAAAAGCAAGCCCAATAAAAAAGTGACAAGGGTTGCATCCAGCTTGCCAACGCCTATCATGGTGGCAGGGTTGGCTACTAAAAATTTGGCATTGGCAAAACCTATCAAGGTGATAAACAAACCTATCCCGGTGGTAATGGCATAACGGAGTTGCTTCGGGATAGCCTTAATAATGTAGGTACGGATATTAAATATCGATAGCAGCAAAAATACAATGCCCGACCAGAAAACAGCACCCAGCGCTACTGGCCAGGGGATCTTCATCCCGATCACCACGGTAAATGTAAAAAAAGCATTGAGGCCCATACCGGGCGCAACCAGGATGGGGTTTTTGGCGTACAGGCCCATCATCAGGCTACTAAAAAAGGATACCAGTACGGTGGCCGTTAATACCGCGGCAAAGGGCATACCCGCCTGGCTCAGTACAGATGGGTTAACTACGATGATGTACGATGTTGCCAAAAATGAAGAGATCCCTGCAATAACCTCTGTTGAAATATTGGTTTTGTTAGCTTCTAAATTAAAAAATGGCTTCATACAATGTCTTCTGCCCTAAATATATTAAATAGCGGGCAGGTTGGCAAATACGATAATTGCTTATCTTTATTTCATAATACTGATCTACCAATCTCGTACAAAGCTAAATTATGATAACCCGCAGGCTAATCCTTTTAACTTTATTGCTTTCGTTTAATGTACTTAAACTTTATGCCGGATGGTACGAATGTTATAATTTCAAGGGTACCATAGCAAAATATCCAATCACACTATCGATACAGGTAGAGAACGGTTATTTTGGAGAGCGCGACAAAAAGGATTTCAACATCGTTGGTGTGTACAAATATGATGAGCATAATGAACCCATATCCCTGGAAGGAAAAATAAATTTCAAAACAAACAAGGCGCTATTGTACGAAGTATCGGGAACAAAACATAGCGCGGTGTTTGAGTTCCAGTTTTCGAAAGCTGAGTGTAATGGTACCTGGAAAAGCCTGAACACCAATAAACCATTGCCATTGCATTTAAAATTTACCGCGCAATTGCTGGACACTGCGGAAACTGATGAATACAGCCCTATTGAGATACTTCAAAGCAATTCGTTAAAGGATTTTTATTTTATGGGAATTTACTCAAAGAAAAAAGGGGAGGCAAAGGCTCAAATGGATCGGCTTGAAATTGTCCGCAAGAAAGATAATTCTATTTTTCAGACGATTGATTTTTCGAAAATTGAAAGCCCTACCGGGAATGTTTTTACCATTATTTATGCTAACATACCCATGGTGGATACTAAAACCAACCTATTCCAGGTTTCTAACGATATCGGCAGAACGGGGGGCTTGTTAACGGTCACCTTCAATGCCAAAACACAAAAGTTCAAACTGAATCCCATTCCCGAACTTGACGGGCCAGGCTAACCAACCTCAATAAAAGCACGTATACATCAATTAACAGCGGCCACAGCTTTTTTTAAAGTTTCATCATCCTGGTTAATCGTTTTAAAGTAGGCGTTGTCGCCCCATTTAAAATGGGCCGCAGTAGCCTTAATATAAAGCTTGATGTTGTTTTTTGACCGCCTGATTTCCTGCGAATCCAGTTGCTTTAAGGTTTGGGTAGCATAAACAATAAAATCGGTCAATTCGCGGTCGTTAACATTATAGGCCTTGTTAAAGCTCTCGTAGGTAGCATATTTGCTTAATAGCGGCTGCATTTTTTGTAGTACATAAGCCATAAAAATCTGCCTGTCGTTTAAATCGTACAGCAGCCGGGTTAGTCCTACGGTATCGGCCGGCACAAAAACGTCGGGCATAATACCGCCGCCGCTATACACTTTCCTGCCATTCAGCGTATGGTATTTGGATGGTTTTTTAAATATGCTGTCGTCCATATTATTTTTTGCCGAAAACAACTCGCCTTTCTGCATCCGGTTAGAGAGTTCGTTATGGTAATCCTCCACGCCTGCTTTATACGATTTCTGGATAGATCGCCCAGATGGTGTATAATACCGGGCCACGGTTAAATTAACTGCCGAGCCATCGTTAAACGGAAACTGCTCCTGCACCAGGCCCTTACCAAACGACCGGCGGCCAACAATGGTTGCCCGGTCAAGGTCTTGCATGGCGCCGGCTAAAATTTCGCTGGCCGAGGCCGAGTACTCATCAATCATAATAGCCAGTTTTCCTTTTTCAAAACTGCCGCTATCGGTCGAAAAGTAATCCGTACGGGGTTCATGTAAGCCCTTGGTAAATACAATCAGCTGGCCTGCGGGTAAAAACTCATCTGCCATGGCGGTGGCAGCGCTTAAATACCCCCCGCCGTTGTTGCGCAGATCGAGGGCTAATTTTTTCATCCCCTGGGCCTTTAGCTTTTTTACCTCGGCCTGGAAATCCCTGTCGGTAGTGGACGCAAACTTGCTGATCTTGATATAACCTGTTTCGGTGTTGATCATGTAAGCCGCATCGAGGCTGCTTAAATTAACATGCCCGCGCACAACTGTTACCGGGATTAATTTTTCCGTATTGGGGCGCACCACGCCTAAGCTCAAACCGGTATTTTTAGTACCTTTAAACGCTTGGCTAACAACATCAGGTGTTAAATGCGTACCCGAGAATTTTTTTCCGTTTAACCTGATAACCCGGTCGCCGCCAGTTAGTCCGGCTTTAGCAGCCGGTCCCCCGGCGTAAACCTGGGTAATAAACAAAGTATCATGGAGTAACAGGTATTCAATGCCGATGCCGTTAAACCCTCCCTGGAGCTTCTCGTTTACCGACTGTGCCCGTTGTGCTGGTAAATAAAGCGAATGGGGGTCCAGATTTTGCAAAAACTGATTCACAGTTTGCCCTTCCAGGCTGTCGATATTAACGGAATCCACATAATTATCATGTACAAGCCTTACCACCTGGGTTAATTTATCATTATTATTAAAAATAAATCGGCGCCCGCCTAACATTGTATTATTTACATAAATACCCATTATAGCGCCTATTATCAGCAATATCAGAGTTCTTAATATGGTTGAAATTGAGTTCATTAATATGTGTAACGGCCACTAAATTAAACATTACCCACTGGAAGCAATAATTTTTATAAATTACAACGTTAAGTATCAGGAAAATTTATCGAATTTTGCTACTACAAGTATTAACAGTGAAAATAACTACAGAAAAAGATTCGTACTACCATAATCTTGAAAAGATGTCGGTGACAGAAATGCTGCACAGCATTAATCAGGAAGATAAAACAGTGCCTGATGCGGTAGAAAGAGCTATTCCTCAGTTGGAAAAACTGGTAAGCATAACTGCCCAAAGGATGAAGCTGGGAGGTCGGCTTTTTTATATCGGCGCGGGCACCAGCGGAAGGCTCGGTATTGTTGATGCTTCCGAATGTCCGCCAACGTACGGCGTTCCTTTTGATTGGGTAATTGGTATTATAGCCGGTGGCGATAGCGCTATACGTAAAGCTGTTGAGTTTGCCGAGGATGATACCGAACAGGCCTGGAAAGATTTACAGCAGTATAACATTAACGACAAAGATGTTGTGGTGGGTATAGCGGCATCGGGCACAACGCCCTATGTCATCGGCGGCCTTCGTATGGCTAACCAAAACAATATTGTAACGGGCTGTATCGTTTGTAACGTTGGCGGCCCGGTTGCCAAAGAGGCCCAGTATCCTGTTGAAGTGATGACTGGCCCTGAGTTTGTTACCGGTTCAACCCGGATGAAAGCCGGAACCGCCCAAAAGCTGATACTGAATATGCTGAGTACTTCGGTGATGGTACAGTTAGGGCGTGTTAAAGGCAACAAAATGGTTGACATGCAGCTATCAAACCACAAGCTGATTGACAGGGGAACCCGTATGATTATGGACGAAACCGGCGCCGATGTGCAAACAGCTGCTGAACTACTGGAAAAATACGGCAGCGTACGCAAAGCCGTAGATCAGTATATGCACATCAATAAAGTTTAGCTTTTGCTAATAAAAAATAAAGATTAAAATCCCTGTTGGGGAGTTGCTGGAGGGTTTATGCACGAGATAGAACCATATTACCGCTGGAGGGACGATTACATTGCATCGGAGGATGAGCATTCGCCTTTTTATGCAACGGAGTATAACGAGTTTGAATTTGATAAGCAGGTATATAATTATTTGCTGCACCCCCAGTGGGACTCATTTGGCTCCAATACGCTTTACCTGAAAGTGCTTTTTACCGATTACGACCGCAACTATGCCATCATTGAGTTTATAGGTGAGTGGAATGATGCGATTGACAATGACATTATGCTGCTGAAACGCGAAATTATCGAACTGATGATCAGCGAGGGCATCAATAAATACATCCTGATTGGCGAGAACGTATTGAACTTTCACTCATCCGACGATTGTTACTACGAGGAATGGTTCCAGGAGGTTGAAGATGGCTGGATAGCCGGAATCAATTTCAGGGAGCATGTCATCGAAGAATTTAAGCATAACAATATCGATTATTACATCAATTTTGGCGGAGTGCTCGACGAATTAAACTGGCGTACCCTAAAACCCCTACAGGTTTACAAAAAGGTAGAAGAGCAACTGGTAAAACGCCTTAATTAGCTAAAATAATAACCAGTGGTACCAATATGTAAACCCACTAATCAAAAAATCAGCGTAATCAAAAAAATCATCTCATAATCAGTGATCCAAAATCAGACGTGCATGCCAATCAAAAAATCAGCGTAATCAAAAAAATCATCTCATAATCAGTGTTCCAAAATCAGCGTAATCAAAAAAATCACCTCATAATCAGTGGTCAAAAATCAGCGTAATCAAAAAAATTACCTCATAATCAGTGGTCAAAAAATCAGCGTAATCAAAAAAATCATCTTATAATCAGTGTTCCAAAAATCAGCGTAATCAAAAAAATCATCTCATAATCAGTGTTCCAAAATCAGCGCAATCAAAAAAACATCTCATAATCAGTGATCCAAAATCAGTGTAATCAAAAAAATCATCTTCTAATCAGTGGTCCAAAAATCAAATACTTATCGTTAACTTTGGTTAACAATTAATTTTATACAAAATGGATAATAACAATTTAAATTACACTTACGATAAAGTGATCCAGGTGGACGACGCCTCTGCATCACGTAAGTTTATAGCTAATGTATTTTTATGGATGTTTGTTGCCCTGGCTATTTCATCCATCGCGGCTTATGAGTTTGGAACTAACGAAAGCCTTTTACGTTTGCTGATCAATTTTGAAACCGGTTCAAGAACAGGCTTGGGAACGTTGGTGATGTTTTCGCCATTGGCATTCGTTCTAATCATGTCATACGGCATGAACAAGTTGTCTTATCCGATATTGGCTGTACTTTTTATATGCTTTGCAGCATTGTTTGGTATGAGTATCAGCTATATTTTGTTGATGTACACAGCAAGCTCTGTACTTGGCGTATTTGTTACAGCATCCGTAGTGTTTGGTGTAATGGCTGTTGCCGGATATACAACCGATCAGGATCTTACTAAGTTTGGCTCTTTAATGATCATGGGCCTTATCGGGATCGTGATTGCGTCGCTGGTAAACATGTTCCTAAAAAGTGAGCAATTGGGTTATATCATCAGCTACATCGGCGTTGCTGTATTTGTAGGTTTAACTGCTTATGATGTTCAAAAATTAAAACGCATTGGTGCATCAGAAGAGTATGGTGATGCCACTAAGTCAAAATTGGTTTTAATGGGCGCGCTAACCTTATACCTTGATTTTATCAATCTGTTTTTAATGCTATTGCGCATTTTCGGCAGAAGAAGATAAGCTTACCCAGTCTAAAAACTTTTAATCCAGAAAGGATAATGTATAAAACAATCATCTGTGTTTTATTTGCATTATCCTTTTTTATTGATGCGATGGCATCTGGCCGCCAAATCGATCCGGCCAAAACAAACCAAAAGGCTAAACAAGCACTGCTTTATTGCAAACGCAAAGGCTATAATACCCGCTACTGTATCCTGA
This sequence comes from Mucilaginibacter paludis DSM 18603, assembly GCF_000166195.2. Lineage (NCBI taxonomy): Bacteria > Pseudomonadati > Bacteroidota > Sphingobacteriia > Sphingobacteriales > Sphingobacteriaceae > Mucilaginibacter > Mucilaginibacter paludis. Next base: position 3,358,663 of record NZ_CM001403.1, on the reverse strand, counting down.
TTGATATGAGCCTGCCATCGGGTACCAAGCGCTTTATGGTATGGGATTTTACCAAACAAAACATTTTACTTTCGGGCTTAATCAGCCACGGTTGTGGCCGCAGCCCGTGGTCGGGCGTCTGGAACAAAGACCATCCCTCTTTCAGCAACCGCGACGGCAGCCATTGCACCGCCTTGGGCAAATACCAAATTAACGACCGCTCATACAGCGCCTGGGGCATACACGTTAAATACTTTTTAACTGGTTTAGATACCAGTAACAACAACGCCCTGGTGAGGCAGGTAGTCTTCCATTCCTGGGAGAAAGTACCCGAAAAGGAGGTCTATCCCGATGGTACGCCCGAAGGCTGGGGTTGTCCCGCCATATCAAACAACGTGATGAAACAAGTTGATGCCATGCTCCGCAAACAGAAAAAGCATGTACTGATGTGGATATACAGCTAAAAGTCATTATAGCATACGCCACATAACCCGCTATTGCACAATACAACTTTATTATGCAACTTTGCAATGCTTATAGAGAAAGACGGAGGGATTAGACCCTGCGATGTCTTAGCAACCTGTACTTACAAGGTGCTACATTCTACTGCAACCAAACTTAGCGGTTGCAGACAGATAAGCGAAAGTCAACATCAACACCCGACTTTTCGATATAAGCTTGTTTTGGATTACACTGATTTGATTGGATTACACCGATTGTTGATTTGGATTACGCTGATTGTTATCTGTGCGCGAGTCTCCCAAAATCGATGAAATCATCAAAAGAATCAGTGAAATCATCAAAAATCGGTGGAATCACAAAAAATGGATATCAGACAAGAACTACAAAAACGCATACTGATTATTGACGGGGCAATGGGTACCATGATACAGCGGTACCAGCTTACCGAAGCTGATTTTCGTGGAGAACGTTTTAAAAATCATCATTCAGACTTACAGGGTAATAACGACCTGCTCAATATCACGCGCCCTGATATTATTAAAACCATCCATGCGGAATACCTGGAGGCCGGAGCAGATATTATTGAAACCAATACATTCAGCACCCAGGTGATCTCGCTTGCAGATTACCACCTTGAAGAACTGGCTTACGAGCTGAGCTACGAAGGTGCGCGCATAGCCCGCGAAGCTGCCGACGAATACACTGAAAAAACACCGCATAAGCCTCGCTTTGTTGCCGGTGCCATTGGCCCCACCAACCGCACGGCATCCTTATCGCCCGATGTGAACGACCCTGGATACCGCGCCGTTACTTTTGACGACCTGGTTGCAGCTTACTATACCCAGGTTCGTGGCCTGGTTGATGGCGGCTCGGATGTACTGCTGATCGAAACTATTTTTGATACGCTGAATGCCAAAGCGGCCATATTTGCCATCAAACAGTACGAGAACGAGTGTAAGGCAGCCGGTAAGGATTATCCTGCCTTCAGGCCAACTGGCGGTATCATGATCTCGGGCACTATTACCGATGCCTCGGGCAGAACTTTATCCGGGCAAACCGTAGAAGCATTCTGGAACTCCATCCGCCATGCCAACCTGTTGTCTGTAGGGTTAAACTGCGCTTTGGGTGCCAAAGAGATGCGTCCGCATATCGAGGAGCTTTCCGCCAAGGCAAGTGTTTATATTTCCGCCTACCCCAACGCGGGTTTACCCAACGAGTTTGGCGCTTACGACGAGGCTCCACACGAAACCGCGCATTTGGTTGAAGATTTTATGGCGGCTGGCCTGGTTAATATTGTTGGCGGTTGTTGTGGCACCACGCCCGATCATATCAGTTGCATTGCTAAAAAAACAGAAAGCTTCCCGCGAAGGCAAATACCGAAGGTTGAAACCTTTATGCGCCTGAGCGGCTTAGAAGCCATCACACTTACCCCCGAAAGTAATTTTGCCAACGTGGGCGAGCGTACCAATATTACCGGTTCGCCCAAGTTTTCTAAACTGATTTTGGCCGAAGACTACGAAGGGGCGTTGGTAGTGGCCCGCCAGCAGGTAGAGGGCGGTGCCCAGGTGATTGACGTGAATATGGACGAGGGCATGATCGATTCGGAAGCGGCCATGACCAAGTTCATGAATTTAATTGCCTCTGAGCCCGATATAGCTAAACTACCCATCATGGTCGATTCTTCTAAATGGAGCGTGATAGAGGCTGGCTTAAAGTGCTTACAGGGTAAAGGGATTGTGAACTCGATCTCGCTGAAAGAGGGCGAAGATAAATTCAGGGATTCTGCCCGTAAAATAATGCAGTACGGCGCGGCCACCGTAGTGATGGCCTTTGACGAAACCGGGCAGGCCGATAGCCTGGAACGCCGGATAGAGATCTGTAAACGCAGTTACGATATCCTGGTGAACGAGGTTGGTTTCCCGGCGGAGGATATTATTTTCGACCCCAATATTTTAACCGTTGCCACGGGATTAGAGGAACATAACAACTACGCGGTTGATTTTATTGAAGCCACCCGCTGGATTAAACAAAACCTGCCGCATGCCAAGGTAAGCGGTGGGGTAAGTAATATTTCGTTCTCCTTCCGGGGAAACAATACCGTTCGCGAAGCCATGCACTCCGCATTTTTATACCATGCCATACAGGCGGGTATGGATATGGGTATTGTGAATGCTGGTATGCTTGAGGTATACGAGGAGATACCCAAGCCTTTACTTGAGCTGGTAGAAGACGTATTGTTAAACCGCCGCCCAGACGCTACCGAGCGCTTGGTGGAGTATGCCGATACCGTTAAAAGTAAAGGCAAAGAAATAGTTAAAGACGAAGAATGGCGTAAAGAACCTGTTGAAAAACGGCTCTCGCACGCTTTAGTGAAAGGCATCATTGAATACCTGGATGCCGATGTGGAAGAGGCTCGGCAAAAATATCCTAAGCCATTGGAGGTAATTGAAGGCCCGCTGATGGACGGCATGAACATCGTAGGCGATCTATTTGGTGCCGGTAAAATGTTTTTACCCCAGGTAGTAAAATCGGCCCGGGTGATGAAGAAGGCCGTGGCCTACCTGTTACCTTTTATAGCTGCCGAGAAGGCGCGTGTGCTCGCAGCTGGCGAAGGGGCAGATAATGAGCGGAGCAACGCCGGTAAAATACTAATGGCCACTGTAAAAGGCGATGTGCACGATATCGGCAAAAACATTGTAGGCGTGGTATTGGCCTGCAATAACTTCGAGATCATTGATCTGGGGGTGATGGTTCCGGCACACAAAATTATTGAGGAAGCTAAAAAGCAAAATGTTGATATCATTGGCTTAAGCGGACTGATCACGCCATCGCTTGATGAAATGGTACACTTTGCCAAGGAGATGGAGCGAGAAGGTTTTACTATTCCGTTAATTGTAGGCGGTGCCACTACATCGCGCATCCACGCTGCTGTGAAGATCGACCCGAACTATTCGGGGCCTGCCATTCACGTATTGGATGCCTCGCGCAGCGTAACGGTATGCAGTAACTTGATGAGCAAGGATAACCGCGATGCCTATATCCAGGGCATTAAAGACGAGTATGCCAAAGCAAGGGAGGCGCACTTAAATAAAAAATCCGACAAGCGTTTTGTAAGCATTGGCGATGCCCGCAAACAAACCATCGAGCTTGATCTGGACGCTATTGCGCCCAAACCCTCCTTTTTAGGCACAAAGGTTATTGAGGCTTATCCTTTGGAGGATTTGGTGCCTTATATCGACTGGACACCGTTTTTCCATACCTGGGAATTGCGTGGCAGTTATCCTAAGATATTCGATGATAAATCGGCAGGAGTGGAAGCCAAAAAACTGTATGATGATGCCCGCGCCTTGCTTACCGAAATTGTGGATAACAAGCTGCTGCAAGCCAACGGGGTTATAGGCTTCTGGCCGGCCAACAGCGTAGGCGACGATATTGAACTGTATACCGACGAGAGCCGCAGCGAAGTACTATCAACCATTTACACGCTGCGCCAGCAAGCCGAAAAGGTAAAGGGCGAACCTTATTATGCCTTGTCGGACTTTGTTGCGCCTAAAGCCAGCGGCGCGGCTGATTACTGGGGTGGCTTTGCCGTAACGGCAGGTATTGGCTGCGATGAACTGGTGGCCAAGTACGAAAAAGATCATGATGATTACAACAGCATTATGGCTAAGGCCCTGGCCGACCGCTTAGCCGAAGCCTTTGCCGAAAAAATGCATGAACTGGTTCGTAAAGACTATTGGGGCTATGCCAAAGAAGAGCAATTGCAAAGCGAAGACCTGATTAAAGAAAAATACCAGGGGATCCGCCCGGCACCAGGATACCCGGCCTGCCCCGACCATACCGAGAAAACTACTTTGTTTGAACTGCTTAAAGCGGAAGACAATGCTAAAATGTATTTAACAGAAAGCCTGGCCATGATGCCAGCAGCATCGGTAAGCGGATTTTATTTCGCGCATCCGCAAGCGCGGTATTTTGGCCTTGGTAAAATTGGTAAAGACCAGGTGGTTGATTATGCGGAAAGGAAAGGGGCTGATTTAGAAACTACCGAAAGGTGGTTAAGCCCTAATATAAATTATTAGTAAACTTGTCGATGAGGAACGAGGAAAATCTTTTGCGCGAGACTACGCTACAGCAGAATTAGCCCTCGCAAAAGATTTCTCCCTCCGGTCGAAATGACATCGTTTTATACCTATATTGATACTATTAAAAGCTCCTGTTGGAGTTGAATATGAAAATTACAGAACACATCGCTAACGCGAACGGCAAAACACTTTTTTCGTTTGAATTGCTGCCGCCTATTAAGGGGCAAAGCATCCAGGGTATTTATAACGCCATCGATCCGTTGATGGAATTAAAACCTCCCTTTATTGATGTAACCTCGTTACGGGAAGATCATGTGTATAAAGAGCATGAAAACGGCTTATTGGAAAAACTCATCACCCGTAAGCGCCCCGGTACCGTGGCCGTATGCGCGGCTATCATGAATAAATATAAGGTAGATGCTGTTCCGCACCTCATCTGCGGTGGTTTTACCAAGGAAGAAACCGAGTACGCTTTGATCGACCTGCAATTTTTAGGGATCGATAATGTGCTGGTACTTCGCGGCGATGCACGTAAAGCCGAACCGGGTTTTGTACCGACTCCCGGCGGACACGCCTACGCCACCGACCTGTTACAACAGGTAATGAACATGAATAACGGCATGTACTTGCTCGATACCGGGCCAACATCCTATAAAACCGATTTTTGCGTTGGCGTAGCCGGGTATCCCGAAAAACATTTTGAAGCACCTAACCTTAAAACTGATTTTAAGTACCTGAAGCAAAAGGTTGATATGGGCGCTAACTTTATTGTGACCCAAATGTTTTTTGATAATCAGAAATACATCGAATTTGTTAATAACTGCCGGGCCAATGGTATTACGGTACCTATTATACCTGGGTTAAAACCCATCACGGTATCCAAGCAACTGATCAGCCTCTCCAAGATATTCCATATCGATATCCCGGAAGCACTAAGCGAGGCTATTACAGATTGTAAATCGGAAAAGGACGTCAAAGAAGTAGGCATCCAATGGATGATACAGCAATGTAAAGAGCTTGTTGAATTTGGCGTGCCGGTATTGCACTTTTATACGATGGGCAATCCCGAGCCAACCAAACGAATTGCACAAGCTGTTTTTTAGGAAACCGAAGAAGATTTGTCAACTTTTTAAAAGTTGACAAATCTAAAATTTGGTTATAGTCTACCGCGATATTATCAAAGCAGATTCAACTGCCCCAACTGTGTATTTAAATCTTCTGGTGAGGTAAAATGAATGGATTGAATGCCCATTTCGCGCGCGGCCAATATATTGCGGTAGTTATCATCTATAAATAAGGCCTCTTCTGGCTTTACCTCATAACGGTCAAGCAGTAATTGGTAAAACCGGGGATCGGGTTTACGCAAGCCTTCGTCGCCTGATACTACAATGGCGTCAAACCAGTGCAAAAAGTCGTATTGTTTTAACGGGATCTGAAAAGTTTCGGCAGACCAATTAGTGAGCGCATAAATTTTATACCGGCTGCTATCTTTTAATTTTTTGAAGATATTAACTGTTCCCTCAATTCCACCGCCCAGCATTTCATCCCAGCGGCCGTAGTAAGCACGGATATTAGCTTCATGTTCCGGAAATTGGCCCACTAAAATTTCGGTTCCGGCCTGTATGGCGCGCCCGGCATCTTGCTCTTCGTTCCAATGCATGGTACAAACAGTTTCCAGAAAATGCTGAATTTCAGTATCGCTATCAAAAATTTTCCGGTATAAGTGGTATGGATTCCAGTCTATTAAAACGTTCCCGAGGTCGAAGATGATGGTGTTGATCATGGTAAAATTAAATAGTTGTTGAGGTTAATAGTCTGATTCATTGTAGATGCCATTAAGTTATTGTAAATACAAATTATTGCGCTGAGCAATCTACAGAGGACGGTGGCCTCGCAAGTCCACTCCGTATAGTATAGAGATTGTTTAGTCGCCCTTTCTTCATTTGTCATTGCGAGGAACGAAGCAATCGCGAGCTATGCAAGGCGGACTTTCTTCCGTGCGATTGCCTCCCTATGATGACGCCTTGTTAAGTTATTGATTATCAAAACGTATTATTACTCCAATAATCAGTATTCTTAATTTACAACATCGGCACGCTCAGTCGCCGCGTGAAGGGCTGTTACGTTATTCACTATTGTTTGTTTTTGGTGTGAATGATTGCTACCGCAATTTGTCTTGACACAAAAGTAACCAATACCGACCGTAGGGAGCTCATGAACACCTTAAAAAATAAACAACAGGTGAATAACGTCAAGACTGCCCGATCCTTCCACCCACGGGGCCAGCTCCCGGCCCGGCGTGCAGTCAGGCCTTTGCACACTTTTCTTTCTGCGCAAAATAGCCAACAGGTTTCAAACGTCATCCCTGTTTTTTCCAGGGTGAGGCCCGGTGGGTTACTCAATGACAAAGTTTGAAATGCCTTTCAAATATCATCGCAATTTCCCCAGACACCCAATTGCATTCGCCAATACTTCTGAAAAAAAATAAACAATCACAATCTACGCATTCTCCGTCAACCACCATTTAAAGCCTTCAAAATCACTATTCATGGCATTAGTTACCGGCAATTTATCCTGCATTGCCTTTACCGACTCAGGCACAATAATTGTGCTTTCAATATCGGCAGGGAAAACATCAGGGAATTTACAAGGGTGGGCAGTGCCTAAAAATACACCCGCGCTTTTATCCTCCGGGTTTCTGCTTTTCCAGTCCACCAGGGCTTTCCAGGCTATAGCGGTATGTGGGCAAACTATATAGTTGTATTGATTGTAAACCTGGTTAATGGCTTCTACAGTTTGCTGGTCGGTATAGCTTACGCCCTCAATCAGTTTTTTTAGTTCTGCTGTATCACCTTTAAACATTTCGGCTATCCGTACCCAGTTGCTGGGGTTACCCACGTCCATCGCGTTTGATAGTGTTTGTACCGATGGCTTAGCCTGGTAAACACCCGTAGTTAAAAATGCAGGAACGGTATCATTAGCGTTGGTGGCAGCTATAAATTGCTTTACCGGCAGGCCCATTTTCCAGGCCAGTAAACCGGCGCCTATATTACCGAAGTTACCACTCGGCACACAGAAGGTCACCTCGTTTTTACCCTCGCGCAGCAATTGCGCATAAGTATTAAAATAATAAAACGTTTGCGGAATCAGCCGGGCGATGTTGATGGAATTTGCCGATGTCAGCCTGAATTTTTTGTTCAGTTCGGCATCTGTAAAGGCCTGCTTTACCAGCGCCTGGCAGTCATCAAAAGTCCCGTCAATTTCAATGGCGCGAATATTTTTGCCATTAGTAGTTAACTGCTGCTCCTGGATGGGGCTAACTTTGCCTTTGGGATAGAGTATGGTAACCCTGGTATTGGGTACGCCTAAAAAGCCCAGCGCTACCGCGCCGCCGGTATCTCCGGAAGTTGCTACCAATACGTCAAGCAGTTGCTCGCCATCTTTTAAAAAGTAGCTCATTACCCGGCTCATAAAGCGGGCGCCAAAGTCTTTAAAAGCCAATGATGGGCCGTGGAAAAGCTCCAGCACGTATACATCCTCTTCCAGCTTTACCACAGGAGCCGAAAAGTTGATGGCATCATCAATAATCGCCTTTAGCTCTTCTTCGGGGATGGCATCGGTTAATAAAGTTTGAGCTACCTTAAAGGCAATCTCCGGAAGGGAATATTGGTCGATATTTTCAATAAACTCGGCATCCAGTTGCGGGATGCTCACGGGCATATATAGGCCCCTGTCTTGCGGTAAGCTGTTAAATACCGCTTCTTTAAACGGAACCTGGGTTAAAGGGCTGTTGGTGCTATAAAAATTCATGATGCTATTTATCCTATAATTTTAGGGCCCTGTTGGTTAACGGCCGAAACATAAGTATAGCTGGCAATATTTAAACCAGTTAAGTGTTGTTGTATTTTTTGCGTGATGGTGGCAGCCGTTTGTTCATCGCGTGTAAACGCAAAAACAGATGGCCCTGAGCCCGAAATACCGAAACTAACGGCGCCCATTTCCATAGCCATTTCACGCATTTTATAAAAATCGGGGATCAAAATGGATCGCGTAGGCTCAACCAGCACATCTTTCATGCTGCGGCCAATCAGGTCTATATCGTTCATAAACAAGCCGCTCACCAGGCCGGCCACATTACCCCATTGTACAACTGCATCTTTCAGTAATACCTTACTGCGAATCATCTGCCTCGCATCCCGGGTGGGCACATCCACATCGGGAAATACAATGGCGCAATACAGCCCTTCGGGAACGGGCAGCTTAATAATATCCAGCGGCTCGTAACTGCGGATCAGCACAAAGCCCCCTAATATAGCCGGCGCTACGTTATCGGCATGGCCATAACCGCAGGCCAGCTCTTCGCCCTTCATGGCGAACGGAACCAGTTCCATTGGCGTTAAATAGTTATCCAATAACGAATTGATGGCAAATAAACCCGCCACCGTACTCGCCGAGCTTGAACCCAGCCCGCTGCCGATAGGCATTTTTTTGTGCAACTCAATATCCACACCAATATCCGTGCGGTTAATGTGCTTTAAATAATGCTGTACGCTGGCGCTTACGGTATTTTTATCCGCACTTAAAGGCAGTTTACCATTATCGCCTGTTATTTTGCTAATGGTTACACCCGGCTTACCGGTTATGCGCATCACTACTTCATCGCCGGGTGCGTTTACCGCGAAACCAAGTACATCAAAGCCGCAAACCACATTGGCAACAGTTGCCGGAGCAAATACTTTGATGCTCCCCGCCCCCTTAATGGGAGATTTTATGATATCCATTTTATTTAAAATTCTTTATTCCTATTTTTTATTCCCTTTCGGAGATCAGATGGCTTTAATGTGCCCCAACATTCACGATATCTGCAAATACGCCAGCCGCTGTAACCTCGGCACCCGCGCCTGGCCCTTTAACCACCAGCGGGCGCTCCTTATAACGCTCGGTAGTAAAGGATATGATGTTATCACTTCCAGACAAGGTAAAGAAGGGATGGTTTTCGTCCACCATTTGCAAGGTGATTGATACCTGCCCGTCTTCCAGTTTACCTATATAGCGTAATACTTTGCCACCGGCCTCGGCTTTAGCTTTCATATCGGCAAAAAATTGATTTTCGTTGTTCAGCTCTTTGTAAAAATCCTCCACTGTTCCGGCATCCAAACAAGCTTGCGGCAGCATGCTTTCAATATTTACATCGCCGGGCTCCAATACGTAACCGGCATCACGGGCAAGGATCAGCATTTTACGCATAAAATCGGTACCACGTAAGTCGTCGCGAGGGTCGGGCTCGGTATAGCCTTTTTCCTGGGCAATTTTTACGGTATCATGAAAAGTAGCGTCGCCTTTAAAATTATTAAAAATGAAAGAGATCGTTCCCGACAGGATGGCTTCAATCTTGATCACCCTATCGCCGCTCATCATTAAATCTTTTAAGGTGCGTACTATGGGTAAACCGGCACCTACGTTGGTTTCGTAATAAAAATCTACCCCATGCTTGCGGGCTGCATCCTTAAAGGTTTTATACTGGCTGTATGAGGCCGAGTTCCCTATTTTATTGCAGGTAACAATGGATATGTTCGATTTAAAGATGGCCTCATATTTTTCGATAGGCTTAGGGCTGGCGGTATTATCGGCAAATACGCAGTTGGGCAAATTCATGGTTTTCATTTTAGCTACAAACTTGTCCAGGTCAGCTTCCTGGTGCGATGCTTCCAAACTCTCTTTCCAGTTATCCAAGGATAAGCCATCTTCATCAAATACCATTTTACGCGTATTGATGATGCCTACAACTTTAACCTGTACGCCATTGTGCTGCTCTAAAAAACCGGCGTGCTCGCTTAATTGCCTAAACAGCGTTGTACTGATGTTACCGGTACCGGCGCAAAATACATGGAGTGTTTTATTGAGGGATACAAAAAACGAATCGTGAACGGCATTGAGCGCCTTGGCCAGATCGCTTTTTGAAATGATAACCGAGATATTATACTCCGACGAGCCCTGGGCAATGGCACGCACGTTGATACCGTTACGGCCCAGCGCATGGAACAGTTTGCCCGATATACCGGGAGTTTGCTTCATGTTTTCGCCCACAATAGCCAGCACCGACAAATTTTGTTCTATCTGCGGTTTTTCCAGTTTTTTAGCCTGGAGTTCCAGTTCAAACTCCTGTTCAATTAGGTAAAGGGCTTTTACCGCATCCGCGGGAGGAATGGCAAATGTAATGCTATGCTCTGATGATGATTGTGTTATCAGGATCACGCTGATCTGCTCACGGGCCAGCATAGAGAAGAGCCTGCCGCTAAAGCCTGCCTTGCCTACCATGCCGCTGCCCTCAAGGTTAATGATGCTCACCTCGTTAATAGATGAAATGCCTTTAATGGGCAGGTTGGATGTATTACAATCGTGTTTGATATAAGTACCGCCAAAATCGGTATCGAAAGTATTGAGGATCACGATGGGGATCTTTTTTAAAAAAGCCGGTATCATGGTTGGCGGATAGATCACCTTGGCGCCAAAAAAAGAAAGCTCCATAGCCTCGGTATAGGAGAGTTCTGGTAGCGAGAAAGCCTTTTTTACCATCCGTGGGTCGGCGGTCATCATCCCGTTTACATCCGTCCAGATCTGGATTTCGCTGCAATTAAGCGCAGAGCCCAAAATAGCTGCGGTATAGTCGCTGCCACCACGGCCCAGGGTTGTTATGCGGTCGTCTTCGTTGCTGGAGATAAAGCCAGTTACAAACAATATTTTGCCGGTATTTTCATAATAAAAATTACGGATCAGCATATCGGTAAGCTCCATGTTCACCTTGGCATGGCCAAAGCTGCTGTCGGTTTTAATCAATTCGGCAGCATTTACAAAAATGGCTTCAGGGAGTTGTTGAGCCGCTATTTTGCTGATCATGAAGGTAGAGCAACGTTCGCCGTAGCTTAATACCAGGTCGCGGGTTTGGGCTGTTAACTCGCGCAAGCTCAAAATGCCTTGCAGCAAATCTTCCAGCTCGTTAAAGTAAATTTTCAACTTAGTAAAAACCGGATTCTGGGCCTGTACATCCATCAGGGCCTTTACAACATCAAAATGACGCCTTTCCAGTTCGGCCAGTTCGGCTGTAAAGTTCCCGCCGGTTGATGCCGTTTCGGCCATGGCTGCCAGTAAATTGGTTACGCCGCTCATGGCTGATAAAACAACAACAGGCAATTGGCCGTTTTGGGACTCCTGTTTCAGGATGTTGAGTACGGTACCGATGCTTGATACTGATCCTACCGATGTGCCTCCGAATTTTAAAATCTTCATCTGTTTAGATTTGAGTATGGAGATCTGAGTATTTAACATCCTTTTATTGATGCCCAATGCCCGTTCTCCTGGTTTTTTATTCAAATAAAAAAGCCTTTCTCTTTCGGAGGAAGGCTTTCTGTGTTTTTATATCTTTTAATTGTTATTACAAAAACTATCCTTCCTCCGATATACCCCCGGTGGTAGTTGTTGTGGTTGTAATAATTGAGTTTGTGTTCATCTGTTACGTTTGCCTGTCAGTTGGTTAGCGTTGGTAAAGTAAACAGTAATATTTTAAATCTGCAATAGTAATTTTTATTTTTTTCCATAAAGCATATTGATTTAGTATAGATTGATAGGGGAGAGTTAGAAAACGGGCTGTAACGCCACACCAAGTCCTTTGCTTAAATCGGTTTTCCTTTTTAATGTTGGGCTGTCGGTTACCTTGACGCAACCCATAGTGGAATCTCTATAAATGACTGGTTATAGATGCCTCTGCACCCAATAGTCACCGGGATGCAACTCATAACAAATCGCTGTTAAGCTATTGATTGTCAATATTAAACTCTTCTACATTATGTCATCCCGACGCAAGGAGGAATCTTGTAAAAGCGGTAAGTATGCATCATGTTAGGTGCACGGATTATCAATGTGCTATCTTTGCTCCGACAATCAGTATTCTTAAATTAGATCATCGGCACGCTCAATCGCCGCGTGAAGGGCTTTGTTCTTTTTGTCTTGACACAAAAACAACCAAAAACCGACCGGAGGGAGCTCATGAACACCTTAAAAAACAAACACAGATGAATAAAGTCAAGACTGCCCGATCCTTCCACCCACAGGCCAAGCCTGGCCCTGCGTGCAGTCGGGGCCTTTGCGCACATTTCTTTCTGTGCAAAACAGCATACAGGTTTTAAACGTCATCCCTATTTTTTCCGGTTAGCCGGGGCCACTACTTGCATGAGTCTTCTTAAATTACTGATTATCAGAATTTAATCTCTCCGAAAATCATCACCTAATAATCACCTGGGTTCAAACGTTATTCCTGTCTTTTTTTGGCTATCCGGATGTAACTTATGATAGCTTCGGTAGCTTAATCGGAAAAAAATGTTAGGGTAGACAGCCAGCCACAATAAGCCCCACATCCGGGTGCTTGCAGCTACGATAAGGAAAGCCAGTATGCAGCAGCAAGAGTAAACCATGGAATACATCCACAACGATTTATTGTTGGCATACCGGGCAAAGTTAAACTGCAAAAAGTAAACTACCTGTGCCGTTAAGCCAAACACCATGAAAACGAAGGCTACAAAGGTTCCAAAATCTGCTCTTATTTCATCATCGAAATAAAAGCAGATCAGTGTTGCTGCAGCCGTAGCAGGCAGCAGGTTAATCCAGAACATGGCCTGCGCAGTTTGCGCCGGAGTTGAATTTTTAAATGGATTTAATCTATCCACTCAAACCTGGTATAAGGTACCAGTACTTCGGGTATTTTAATTCCGTTTTCGGTCTGGTTGTTTTCTAACAGGGTAGCTACAATACGCGGCAAGGCCAGGGCGCTGCCGTTTAATGTATGCGCCAATTGCGTTTTACCTTCGGCATTCCTGAAACGCAGCTTTAGGCGATTGCTTTGGAAGGTTTCAAAGTTAGATACCGAAGATACCTCAAGCCAGCGTTGTTGTGCAGCACTCCAGGTTTCCATATCATATGTTAAGGCCGATGTAAAGCTCATATCCCCACCACAAAGCCTTAACACGCGGTAAGGCAGGCCAAGCTTTTGTAAAAGGCCCTGTACGTGCAAACTCATTTGCTCCAGTACCTCGTAGGATTGATCAGGGTTTACTACCTGTACCAGCTCAACCTTATCAAACTGGTGTAAACGGTTAAGGCCACGTACATGTGCGCCGTATGAGCCAGCCTCGCGGCGGAAACAAGCGGTATAACCACAGTTTTTTACAGGCAGCTCATCTGCCTTTAATATCACATCGCGGTAAAGGTTGGTGATGGGTACCTCGGCTGTTGGAATGAGGTATAAATTATCAACACCTACATGATACATCTGTCCTTCTTTGTCGGGCAGTTGTCCGGTTCCAAAGCCCGAAGCTTCGTTTACCAGCAAGGGCAGCATCCTTTCGTCGTACCCGGCTTTTTCGGCCTCGTCTAAAAAGAAGGCTATCAATGCCCTTTGCAGTTTGGCACCCTTGCCTTTATATACAGGGAAGCCTGCGCCGGTTATTTTAACACCCAGCTCAAAATCAATCAGGTTATATTTGGCAGCCAGCTCCCAATGCGGCAAAGCATTGGCCGGTAGCTGTGGCTTATCGCCATGCTCCAATACAATTTCATTTTCCTCGGGCGTTATCCCTTTAGGTACCGATGAATGCGGCAGGTTAGGCAATAGCACAATTTTTTGTTGCAGCTCCTGCTCAATACCCGATAGTTGCTCGCTTAGTTTTTTAATATCTTCCTTCCAGATATTGGATTTCGACTTAATGGTTTCGGCTTCTTCTTTTTTACTGGAACGCATTAACTCGCCAATTTGCTTCGCGGCGGCATTGGCCTCGGCCGATACACCATCCAAAGTGTTTTGAGTTTGACGGCGTTGCTCATCTAATTTGAGCACCTCATCAACCAATTCAGGTTGTTTGAAATTTTTTACCGCTAAACGTTCCAATACATTGTCACGGTTTTCGCGGATATAACTAACTTGCAGCATTATTTTATTTTTTGGCAAAGATAGAATTTGTTTATGGTATATGGTAGGAGTTGGATGATTGTCGATAGTCCATGGTCCATAGTCGATGGTCCATGTCGAAGAGTTGAAAAATGGCACAAGATTTTTTACGTCAGAATCAATAAACTCCAGCTACTACCAATATGATGGCTATGGACTATCGACCATTGACTATGGACCATCAACTAAATTGCCAACAAAAGCAACCACACATGAGCGGTAAACTTTATTTAGTACCCACACCGATAGGAAATCTGGAAGATATTACGCTCCGTGCATTGCGTATTTTGAAGGAGGCTGATATTATTCTGGCTGAAGATACCCGTACCTCGGCACCCTTGCTTAAGCATTTTGGCATTAGCGCCAAGGTATACGCACACCATCAGCATAATGAGCGCCAGGCTACGGCCGAGATTATCAAATTTTTAAACGAGGGCAAACAAATTGCTTTGATATCAGATGCCGGTACGCCAGCCATCAGCGATCCGGGTTTTTATTTAGTGCGCGAAGTAGTTAAAAATGAATTGCCTGTGGAATGCCTGCCGGGTGCTACAGCATTTGTTCCGGCGCTGGTTAATTCCGGATTCCCTACCGATAGGTTTTGTTTTGAAGGATTTTTGCCGATAAAAAAAGGGAGGCAAACACGCTACAAATTTTTAGCTGACGAGGAGCGTACCATTATTTTTTATGAATCGCCGCACAGGCTGTTAAAAACACTGGAAGAAATGATAACTTATTTTGGAGAAGAAAGGCAGGTATCCGTATCGCGCGAGCTCACTAAAATGTTTGAAGAAACGGTACGCGGGACCGTAACTGAAGTAAAAAACTATTTTGAAACCCATACCGTAAAGGGCGAATTTGTAATTTGCGTGGCGGGGAAGCCGGAAGTAAGAAACGAGAATCAAAAGAAATATAAAAACGGTATTGCAAAATTTTAAAACCGGAGGTCCATGAAAGCTGAATGTTAACAGAATGCAACTTGCAGGGGCCACCATACCGTGCTTCGACTACTGAGCCTGACGGGGGCAAGCATGATACACTTTTTGTGCGCGAAAGCTGTCATCCTAACTGACCGATCCGTCCAGAAGGAAAAAAACAGGGATGATGTTTAAAAGCATCTTAAACTATGTCATTCGAGTATCCGATCCGGCCAGCCGAAAAAAAACAGGGATGGCATTCGAACCTTGTAGATTATCAAGCGCAGATAAAAAATGTGCGCAAAAGCCTGACTGCACGCCGGGCCGGGAGCTGGCCTGTGGGTGGAAGGATCGGGCAGTCTTGATTTTTTTGGTTACTTTTTGTATCAAGACAAAAAGTGACAAGCCCCTTCCCGCGGCGTTTGAGCGGGCCGATGATCTAAATTAAGAATACTGATAATCAGAGCAAAACAGACGCATTGATTATCAATAACTTAAGTAGATGTCATTATAAGTAATGGACCCGAACAGCCGGAAAAAAATAGGGATGACGTTTGAACCTTATAGATTACCAAGCGCAGATAGGAAAAGTGGGCAAAGGCCCCGACTGCACGCCGGGCCGGGAGCTGGCCTGTGGGTGGAAGGATCGGGCAGTCTTGATTTTATTCACCTGTGTTTGTTTTTTTAAGGTGTTCATGAGCTCCCTACGGTCGGTTTTTGGTTACTTTTTGTATCAAGACAAAAAGTGACAAGCCCCTTCCCGCGGCGATTGAGGTGCGCCACGAGGCGTGCGTATTAGTAATAATTAAATACCTAAAGGATGAAAGAGCCTTACAACCAAATTTGCCGTTCGGGTTGAAGTAAGCCTGGCACATTGGGAAGAAATGAACAATGTGAAGCTCAGGCGAGATGGTTCTGTAAGCTGCACCAGTAAGGCTTCGTTACGCCAAAGGATATCGGTCAAGCACCCTCATTTGCTTAAACCTGCCATGACAGTGGGAATAACGGCAATAAGAACACTGTCAGATACCCGGAGTAGAATGGTGTTGCGTGCAGGACGAAGGTAGCGCATGAACGTGGGAGACCCTAACGGGATATGCATGTCGGCATATTGCCGAGGGAGTCGGATATGTCCATAGTAGTGTTTGAGTCCCGAAAAGGTAAAAGCGGGAGTAGCGAAGGGGCATTACTATGAATAAGGTTTCCAAGAGAACAAAAACGGACAAAATTGATGGTAACAAATCATAAGAAGGTCGAAGCAGAAGGGAAGCAGGGCGAGCTGTTTAAAAGACGGCGGCGTGAGATCCCGGATGCGGAAAGAGTAGAAACACTCCGGGGGAAACTATATCAGAAAGCCAAGCAGGAGCGGAAGTACAAGTTTTATGTGCTGTATGATAAGCTGTTCATACCGTATATGCTAAGGGCAGCGTGGAAACAGGTTAAAGCCAATGACGGCGTAGCCGGAATAGACGGAATCCGGATATCAGATGTAGAACGGGGAGGCGTAGAAACCTACCTGCACACACTGGGAGAAGAATTACGAAAGCAAACCTACCGTCCGGAAGCAGTAAAACGGGTGATGATCCCGAAGGCCAATGGCGGGGAACGGCCCTTAGGCATACCCACGGTAAAAGACAGGATAGCCCAGACGGTATGTAAAATGATCCTTGAGCCGATATTCGAAGCAGACTTTAAAGAAGTTTCGCACGGGTTCAGGCCTGGGCGGAGTTCAAAGGATGCGATGACAGCGATCAAGGGGCATTTGCAGGCAGGGAAGACGGAAGTATTTGATGCAGACTTAAGCAAGTATTTCGACACGATCCCGCATGATAAACTGCTAAAAACGCTCAAAGAGAGGATCAGCGATCCAAGGATACTAAGACTGATCAGCATGTGGCTGAAAGTGCCTGTATTTGAGGACGGACAGTTTAAGGGCGGGAAGAAAAATGAGTTTGGCACCCCACAAGGCGGCGTGATATCACCGTTGCTGTCTAATATCTATCTACATCTACTGGACCGGATAGTAACAAAACCGGAAAGTATATTTAGCAGGATGGGCGTATCGATAGTCAGATACGCGGACGATTTCGTACTGATGGGGAAGGTCATACCTAAGGAAGTACTTGACAGACTGAAAATGATACTGGGGAAGATGGGATTGACCTTGAATGAACTCAAGAGCAAACAAATCCAATCGGAACAGGCGCCTTTCAGCTTCCTGGGGCACACGATCCGGTACGACAAGAGCCTGGTGTCCAGAAATGGACGCTACTGGAATATATCTCCGAGCAAAAAATCAGAGCAGCGATTGCGGAGTGGGTTAAGTGAATATCTGAAAAAGCACGGTCATAGTCCGGCAAGTGAAATAGTAGAAGAGCTTAATAGTCGTATCCGGGGATGGCTGAACTACTATATCATAAAAGGAGTCAGCTACGTACAGGTGAGCAAACGTCGGTTACGAAATTATCTTCACGAAAAGCTCAATCGCTACTACAACCGCAAGAGCCAAAGAAAGTGTAAGCTTTACAGACAAAGAGCTTTTGAGGCCTTGGTTCAAAAGAAAGGACTAATAGACCCAACAAAATACGCTTTCTGACGGTTCAACTGTGAATGCTGATGACGAAGTTTTTAGGAAAGCCGTATGCGGGAAAACCGCACGTACGGATTGACGAGGGAGTCGGGAAAGTGCTTTACTTTCCCGCTCTACTCTACCGGGCCGATGATCTAAATTAAGAATACTGATAATCAGAGCAAAACAGATGCATTGATTATCAATAACTTAAGTAGATGTCATTATAAGGTACGAAGCATTCGCACGGAGGCATGTTCGCTCTGCATAGTTCGCGATTGCTTCGTTCCTCAATGACACTTTTATACTGGCTGTCAATGATTTAAGAAGACGTCATTATAAGCCTGTCGAAGGTCCTGCGGAATGGCCCTGTACGAGGTGTTTTGATGAGGCTCTGTGCGATGCTTACCTCAGAAACTAAACTTGTTATAGGTAGGAACGAAGCAATTGCATGGAAGCATGTTCACTCTGCATAGTTCGCGATTGCTTCGTCCCTCGCAATGACAATTTCACATTGATTATCAGCGGCTTAACGAGGATTCCATTGGCAAATAACGAGCAATCGCACGGAGACATGTCCGCTTTGTATAACTTCGCAATGACAAAGTTTGACATGTGTTTCGCGGGTTGCCCAATGAGTACTCGCAACGATACTTGAAAAAATGAATCATAATACGATTACCATCATTAAATGAAAAAAAACATTCTATTAGCCGTATTTTCCGGCTTGTTACTTTGGATAGCCTGGCCACCTACGCCATATGCCCCTGTACTATTATTATTTGGCTTAGTACCCATGCTGGTGGCCATGGAAAATATCATTCAATCCAACGTTCGTCGTAAAGGCAACAAAATATTCCGGGTTGCTTTCCTTGGATTTTTTATCTGGAACACCTTAAGCATTTATTGGGTTTACAATTCCCTTAAAATAGTGGGAGAGATTGTGGCTATCCCTATTTCATTTATCCCTTACTCCCTGGGCCCCCTGCTTATGGCAACGGCTTGCTGGTTGTATTTTAGGTTAAGGCTTATTGTTAACCGCAATATCAGCTTAGCCTTATTGGTTTGTTTGTGGATTGGATATGAGTACCTGCACCAGTGCTGGGATTTGAAATTCCCCTGGATGACATTGGGTAACGGCTTCGCTGTAACCCATCAATGGGTGCAATGGTATGAGTATACCGGGGTGTACGGCGGTACGGTATGGATCTGGCTCTCTAATATTTTTATCTTTTTAATTTATACCGGCTTACGCGAAGCTCAACCCACTAAAACAAGGATAACACAAGTTAGTATATGGGTCGCGCTGGTTATATTGCCTTTGAGTTTTTCGCTATATAAATATTATAGCTATACAGAGAACCCCGACCCGGCTAATATTGTGGTGGTGCAGCCCAATATTGATCCTTACGCCAAGGTGATTTCTATACCGCCAATGGAGCAGGTAAATAGCCTCATCCATTTATCCGATTCTATCGGGCAGCCCAATACCGAGTTTTTCTTATGGCCCGAAACAGCCATTTATGATTCGGAACCTATCAACGAAGACAAAATACGAAGCAATGCATATTTTTTGCAGGTGCAGCATTTTTTAAATAAGTATAAAAATGGCAACGTGTTAACCGGAATTGAAAGCACTAAGCTTTACAGTTCAGACTTAACGCCTTCGGCCAGCCGTATACCGGGGACAGATCAATATTATGATGTTTTTAATGCCGCTGTTAACATCGAAAATTCGGCAGCGGTTCAGTTTTATCATAAGTCGAAGTTGGTTCCGGGTGCCGAGTCATTGCCCTTTGGCAATGCTTTGTCGTTTTTAAAGCCGGTTTTTGAGCATTTGGGTGGCGCCACCGGGAGTTACGGCAGCCAAAAGGAGCCTACGGTATTTTATTCGCAAAGCGGCATCGGTGCAGCACCCGTAATTTGTTACGAATCGATCTGGGGTGGTTATGTGGCCGATTATGTAAAAAAAGGCGCACAGTTTATCGCTATTATTACCAACGATGGCTGGTGGGAAAACACATCCGGTAAAGACCAGCATTTAGATTACGCCAAGTTACGCGCCATTGAAACCCGCCGCTGGGTTTGCCGCTCGGCCAATACAGGTATTTCGGCATTTATTAACCAGCGGGGCGATATTGTAAAACAAAGCAAATGGTGGGTAAAAACTGCCTTAAAACAAGATATTAACCTCAACTCCGACATCACCTTTTATGTACAGTTTGGCGACTATATCCCTAAAGCCGGCAGTTTGGTTGCCTTGTTATGTATTGTGTTTATTTTGTTTAAACAGCTGTCGCGCAAACGGGTTGCTCATCGCCAAGAACTCCCGGCTCGAGACTGATTTATGAAGCGTTATTCCTGGCCTTTACAAACTCAAGCAGATCGCGAATGGGCTGCTTGATGATTTTGCCTACATGCACGCCGCTTTGAGCACAGATATCTCTTAGTTCGTCTCCGAAATGGTAGGCTATCGAGCCTACAAAATGGCAGTTATAGTCGGGATAATCGGGGTAGGTTTTGATGCAGTTCTCTACAAATTCCGAAAGGCCCCTTTTTATTATTTCCTGGCTGTAAGCGGTTGATTTTATTTCGCTCAAAAATTTGGTAAAAGATGCTAAGTAAGAGTTAGCGCCCGGTTTTTGATAAACGTTTTTGATGATAAGCTCTTTGTCAATTTTGTATTGTTGGTAAAATAGGTCGCTTATTTCTTTTGGCATGTTGCCATATAAAAAATCGGTTACCAGCACCTTGCCAAACCAGCTCCCCGAGCCCTCGTCGCCTAAAACAAAACCGAGGCCGTGCTTGCCTTCGTAAATCTCCTCGCCATCAAAATACGAGATGTTTGAGCCGGTGCCTAAAACGCAACAAAAGCCTTTGGCGTGCCCGCAGGTTGCATAAGCAGACCCTAACAGGTCGCTATCAACGCTTACAAATGCTTTAGAAAATAGGTGGCTAAGGGCGTTCGATACCATTTCGCGCCTATCGGGGCTGGAGCAACCGGCGCCAAAAAAATAGACCTCGCTCACCTGGGGAGCCATTTTTACAAATGCACTACCCTGCGACTGGATCACCTTAATAATTTCTTTTTCGGTTAAAAAATAGGGGTTTAACCCCGAAGTTCTAAACTCCTGCGGCTCCGAGCCGGGGCATTCAATTAACCAATCTGTTTTTGAAGAACCGCTATCGGCAACAATGATCATATACAAATGGCTTCCAAAACTTTATGGGTAATGGGCTTGTGTATAAATTGGGTTATATATTTATTTTGAGTGGATAGGCGGAAATCCACCGGATCCAAAGAAGATGAAAGCATAAAAATCTTAATATCCTGTTTGTGGTCTATCACTAACTTATCATATTCATCTAAAAAAGCAAAACCATCCATTAAAGGCATCCGGATATCTAAAAAAATCACATCTGGAACAATCTTTTTGTCTTTTAAGGCTTGGATAGCTTCAGGTGCGGATTGATAAACAACAATTTCTTTGGCGAAGTTGCCGCTTTCTAAAATTTTTCTCGTAACAAAGTTATCGATAAAATTATCGTCAATCAGAAGGCATAAATTATAGCATTTTGACTCCATCACCTTTCAAAAATAGTGCTTTATATTAAAATAGCGAAATTACTATTGAATGTTAATGCTATTTGTGATTTCTTTCAAGGTTATTTCTGACGATTTGGCTTGATATTGGGCCTGGAAATACCTTGATTGTGCGTCGAGGTAGTTTTTTTGCGCTTCCCTGATCTCCAGCGGAGTGATGTTGCCCAGTTTGTATTTCTCCAGGGAAATATCCAGATTCCGCTTGGCGATGACCACGTTGGACTGGTTTAATTTTACCAGATCAAGGCCATAGAGGTAACTTACATAATAATTATTAATTTGAGCCTCAATAGCTTGTTTGGTTTTGCTTACGCTGATAGCGGCATTGTCAATTTGTAGTTTGGCATTTCGTTCGCGGCGCCATTGGTTAAGACCATCAAAAATATTAACGGATGCGGTAAGCCCGTAGTTTAAACCTTTTGAATTTTGCTGACGGGCAAATCCGGCCGGGGTTTTGCTATCGGTAAAACCGTAGCCTGTTGATACGCCTACTACTGGGTACCGCGTGGCTTTTACCTGCCGTAAGTTTGTTTCGGCCAATGATCTGTTCAACTGGGCGATCAATATTTCGGGATTAGCTGTTTGTGCCTGGCTCAGTATATCCCCCAGCTTAAGTTTCTGGTCAATTACAATGGTATCAATAACGGTAAAGTCGGTTTGTAAATCGCGCACCATCAGTTGATTCATCCTGATCTGGATGGATTTATATTGCTGGATTTGTGTAAGCAGGCTTGATGTATCGGTATTTACATTCACCTCGGCATTTAAAACATCCAGGCGTGAAGCCCGGCCAACCTGAAATTTATCATTGGCATAGCGTAGCTGCGTACGTGATATAGCTATGGCTCCTTTAAGGGCTCTTACCTGTTGGTCCTGGTTCACCAGGTCATAGTACGTGGTTATTACGTCGGCTATGGTTTTTTGTATCGTATCGCGGGCGGCTACCTCACTAAGTTGGTTCAGTTGCTTTAACTGGTCGTAATTGGCAAACATGGCGAAGCCATTAAAAATGGTCCAGTTTAAGCTAACGCCATAGTTAACGGTGCTGTTGTTTGCGCCGTTGATTTGCGTTACCGTTGTGTTTCCCGATGCATCAACCTTGGTTTGCCGGGTGTCCTGGATGCTGTTTGTTGTAGATAAATCGCCCGTTACCGAAGGTAACATACCTGCGTTACCTATGGTAACATTGTTTTTGGCAATTGTAGTATTGTTGGCAGACAGTTTAATGTTATAGTTGTTTTTCAGCGCAATTTCTACAGCATCCTTCAAAGTGAGCAAGGATGCTGTTTGCGCATTGGCAACAAACGTTGCAGAAAAGCCAACAAACAGGAACAGCCTAATATTAAAAAGTTTCATCGTTATAATTTCAATTATGAATTATGTTCAAGTAAAAGCCCTTTTACTTCAGGTTGTGTTATTTCTTCCTCAGGCTCATCATCAGGATTGCGTTTTACGCTGGGCGAAAAAATGACATACATCATTGGGATAACATATAAGGTTAACACCAACGAGAAGAGCATCCCACCCATAATTACAATCCCTAAAGATACCCGGCTTTTAGCGCCCGCTCCTAAAGCGAAGGCTATAGGTATAGCGCCCAGCACTACAGCTAAACTTGTCATTAAGATAGGCCTTAAACGCGATGTGGCCGATTCAATCACGGCGTCAAGCTTAGACAGGCCATGTTCCATCCGCTGGTTAGCAAACTCAACTATCAAAATACCGTTTTTGGTTACCAAACCTACCAGGGTGATCATACCGATTTCGCTGAAGATATTGAGCGTTTGGTTAAACAGCCATAGAGATAAAAATGCCCCGGCAATAGCCAGCGGTACGGTTAACATCACTACAAAAGGATCTATAAAACTCTCAAATTGTGCGGCCAGTACCAGATAGATCAACAAAAGGGCAAACGCAAAGGCATATAGAATATTGGATGAGCTTTCGGCATAATCCCGGGAAGGGCCGGCCAGGTCTGAGCTAAAGGACGGATCTTTAATCACATCTTTAGCAATACGTTGCATCTCGGCAATACCATCGCCAATGGTGCGGCCAGGCGCCAGGCCTGCTGATACCGTTGCCGATTTAAACCTGTTAAAGTGATAAATGGATGGCGGAGTTGAGTTCTCGGTCATTTTTACCACGTTATCCAACTGGATTAGTTTACCTGCTGCGTTGCGTACGTAAACCGAAGCCAGATCGAGCGGCTTATCGCGGTTGGCACGGTCAACCTGTGCAATTACCTGGTACTGCTTGCCGCTGATCAGGAAATAATCTAAACGGCCGGCACTATAATACAATTGGAGCGTTTGAGCAATGTCGCTCACCGAAACGCCAAGGTCGCGGGCCCTGTCACGGTCAGTAACGATGGATAACTGCGGCTTGGTAAACTTAAGATTTACATCCACTCCCTGGAATACCGTGCTTTTATTCGCCTCGGCTAAAAACGAGGGCAACACTTTCCGCAGTTGTTCAAAATCCTGGTTCTGGATTACAAATTGTACTGGCAGCGATGTTTTGGCGCCGCTACCACCGCCGCTGATGGTTTGTTCCTGTATCACAAAGGTACGGGCATCGGGCATCCGCGAAAGCTTTTTGGTTAAATAATCGGCTAATTGCTGCTGTGTACGTGTACGTTCATCCGGCGTAACCAGGCCAACGCGGCCAAAACCCGTATTTACTGCGCCGCCGTTACCGGGAGCTACGTAAGTAATATTAACTTTTGCTTCGGGAATGGAATCTTCAACTACCCTGGATACCTTGTCCATGTATTTGGACATGAACTCGTACGATGCGCCTTCGGGGCCTGTAACCGACATCCTGAGCAAACTCCGGTCGTCAAGCGGGGCCAATTCAGAAGGGAGGGCTTTGTAGGTAAAAAAGATAATAACGAACGAGCCCAGCAGGATAACTACCGACACCCATTTGCGTTTCATGAATTTAACAAGCGAATCGGTATACGACGTTGTCATGTAAACAAAGAAAGGCTCGGTTTTTTCGTAAAACCTGGATTTCTTTTGATTTTTACGGATCAGCTTAACGTTCAGCATCGGGGTTAACGACAGCGATACAAATGCCGAAATCAACACTGAACCCGCCACTACTACCGCAAATTCGCGGAACAAGCGCCCTGTAAAGCCCGGTAAAAATACAATGGGCAAAAACACCGCTGCCAGCGTTACCGAAGTTGATATAACCGCAAAAAATATCTCGGCTGACCCCTCAAAGGCTGCTTTTCTGATCGGCATACCCTCTTCCACCTTTTTATAAATATTCTCGGTTACCACAATACCATCATCCACCACCAAGCCGGTTGCCAGCACAATACCTAACAGGGTTAATATATTGATAGAGAAGCCGAAAGCGTACATTATAAAAAATGTACCGATCAGCGATACAGGTATATCGATCAGCGGCCTGAAGGCGATAAGCCAGTCGCGGAAGAAAAGGTAGATGATGATCACTACCAGTACAAATGATATCAATAAGGTTTCTTCAACCTCGGAGATGGATTGGTTGATAAAGCGGGTATTATCCAGCGCTACCTCCACCTTAATATCGGGCGGCAGGTCCTTCTTCACCTGGTCGAGCCGTTTATAAAAATCTTTGGCTATCTGTACATAGTTGGCTCCCGGCTGTGGCACAATGGCCAAACCCACTTCGGGTATGCCTGATTCTTTTAAGCCCGTTTCTTCGTTTGAAGCTCCTAAAATAGCATAGCCAACATCGCTGAAGTGAATTACATGTGCACTGTCGGCTTTTAATATCAGGTTGTTAAAGTCTTTTTCGGTAGTTAACTTACCTAAGGCACGTATGGTTAACTCAGTGGTGTTTCCTTCAATTTTACCGGCAGGCAGCTCCACGTTCTCTTTGTTCAAGGCCGCGCTGATGTCGCTTGCAGCTAAACCGAGCGCCGTTAGTTTGGTGGGGTCGATCCATAAACGCATGGCATATTGGCGCTGCCCTTGTACGTTTACAGAGCTTACACCTGGTATGGTTTGCAGGGCCTGTTGTAAAACGTTTTCTGCATAATCGTCAATCTGCAAAATATTACGGGTATTGCTGCTTACGGTCAGGGTAATAATCTGGTCGGCGTTGGCATCGGCCTTGGTTACCACCGGGGGCGCGTCAATATCCTGTGGTAACTGCCTTTGGGCCTGCCCTACCTTGTCGCGCACGTCATTAGCCGCGGTTTCCAGGTCGGCATCCAGGTTAAACTCAACGGTGATATTACTGGAACCAACGGAGCTTGTTGATGAGATGTTACGAATGCCCGGGATACCGTTAATTACCTTCTCGAGCGGTTCGGTTATCTGCGATTCTATTACATCCGAGTTTGCACCCGAATAGCTGGTAGTTACAGTGATGATGGGCGGATCGACGGAAGGAAAATCCCTGACCCCCAAAAAGTTATAACCGATAATACCGAACACCACAATAACAATGGATAGCACGGTGGCCAAAACCGGCCTTTTTATACTGATAGAGGATAAACTCATAAGTTTTACTTAATAACTTTTACAACCTTGATAGCCACTTTGGGCCGCATTTGTATAATGCCGCTAACAATTAAACTGTCGCCTGCTTTTAAACCGCTCACCACCTGTAGCTGGGCGTCGGTACGGGTATCCGTTTTGATTGATTTTTGAACGGCGAGCCCATTTTTAGCTAAAAAAACATTGCTCCCTTTAATATCGGGGATAACAGCCTCCGTAGGTACCATGATGGTTTTCGGTATTTGGTCCAGATCAAAGTGAATTTTGGCAAAACTACCCGCTTTTAATATGCCCGTTTTGTTGTCGGCCCTTGCCCTGAGCGTAATTGACCTGGAGGTAATATCGATATTAGGCTCAATAGCGTATACCACGCCGGTAAATGTTTGGCGTGAGCTTTCTATATTAAATTTGATTTTGCTGTTGACGTGGATGAGCGATAAATATTTTTCGGGGACAGAGAAGGTTATTTTGGCCGGATCGATATTTACAAGCGTTGCGATGGATCCCTGGGGAGAAAGATAGCCGCCGGGGCTGATATTTCTTAAACCGATAATGCCCGAAAATGGAGCCCGAACCTCGGTTTTACTAATCTGGGCTTTCACCAGGTCGGCTTGTGCCTGGTAAGAGTTTAGCGAGGTTAACGATATATCATATTCCTCCTTGCTTATCGCTTCTTTGCTATACAATACCTTGTTACGGTACTCGGTTTGTTGGGCCAGCTTAATCTGTACTTGTATTTGCTTTAAGGAAGCCTGCAGATCCTTATCATAAACCTTTACCAGCAACTGTCCCTTTTGTACGTGGCCGCCTTCGTTAAAATAAATACCTGTGATGTTGCCAGCAGTCTCGCTGCGCAGCTCCACCTGCTCATTGGCTTCAATGGTTCCGGTTACATCAATGGAAGTGCTAAATGCTGTATCTTTAACGATCATTACATTAACCGGAACCGGGCCGCCTTTTTTTCCTTTTTTGCCCGGACCGGCCAATGCACTGGCCTCTTTAGCTTTGCTGCCATAAAATTTATTGTAAACAAGGTAGCCTATCAATAAGATTAATAAAGGGTAGATAATATACTTTGGCTTCATATGAAGATGGTTTGCAAATTAATGGTTTGATTTTTTGAGCTGAAAGGATACCCGTTTTGAGGCCAGCGGTATTAAGTTGACTGACATTTGCTGGAGTACTTCGTTAAATATATCTAATTTTTGAGAATTAATGCCCTCTGTTGCTTTATGGTTAAGCAGTTGGAAAGATTGGCGTATGGCAGGGATATCCTGCTGTGCTTTTTCTGTTATTTTAATCAATTGCCCGCGCCTGTCATCCGGGTTAAGTTCCCGGTAAACATAGCCTTTATCAGTAAGGCTGTTGATGATATTTACCATTGCCGATTTATCTTTACCGGTAATTTGGCCTAATTTTTTTTGTGTTAACTGGCCCTCATGTTCCGCTATAAGCAGTAATATAAAATGATACCTGTTAATATCAAGCTCCTCAACATGGTTTGAAAAAGCGCCGAGGTATATTTTAGCCAGCTGCGTTAATCTGCGCGAGATAGGTTCGTCCAATGGTCAGTAGTTAATTATAACAACAAAGCTATTTAGTTTGAACTGAAGATAGTTGTATGTATCAACCATATTACAGTTTGTACTGTCGTATTGGTCAGTTTTTATTTATGCACATTTTCCGTAAACTTGCCAGTCATGAAAAAAATCTTCTCCTGTATTTTTTATATTATACTACTTATTAAAATGGATTTAAACGCATCAGCAGCGATAATGCAAAGCAAAATTAATTATACTGTTACCTTTCCTGAAGCACAAGCTCATTATACGCATATTGAAATGACCATCACCGGGCTAACACAAGGTTTTGTAGATGTTAAAATGCCTGTATGGACACCGGGATCATACCTGGTAAGGGAATTTGCTAAAAATGTGGAAGGTTTTGTTGCGGAGGCTAACGGTGAAAAGGTTGCTGCCTCTAAAACCAGTAAAAACACCTGGCATATTGAAAGTGGTAGCGCATCATCAGTTAAAATTAGCTATGATGTATATTGTTTCGAGGTTTCCGTACGTACCAGCCTTGTTGATGCCTCGCAGGGTTTCCTCTCAACATCTGGTATGTTTATGTATCCCGACGGTATGCTGCATGAACCGTCAACGCTTCATATCATCCCGTATCAAGGCTGGAAAACTGTATCAACAAGCCTGGAGGCTGTTGGCGGCGACCCATTTACCTTGTATTCTCCAGATTACGATACTTTGTTTGATTCGCCTATCCAGGTGGGTAACCAGGATGTATTTGATTTTGACGCCGCCGGTGTAAAGTATGAGGTAGCCATGTGTGGGGGCGGTAACTATGATAAAGGCCGACTAAAAAAGGATATTACCAAAATTGTAGAACAAGAAACAGCCATTTATAACGATAACCCTAATAAAAGGTATGTTATTATTGTGCATAACTATGCTAAGGGCGGCGGCGGTTTAGAGCATTTGAGTTCAACCGTACTGGGCGCTACCCGCGATGGCTATACCAATGAAGCCACCTACCATAACTTTTTAGTGCTGGTGGCACATGAGCACTTCCATTTATGGAACGTTAAAAGGCTAAGGCCTTTTGCTTTGGGTCCGTTTGATTATGAAAAAGAAAACTATACCACTAATTTGTGGATAGCCGAAGGCTTTACCACCTATTACCAAAGCCTCATTATGAGGCGTGCCAATTTGTATGCCCTGGATGACCATCTTAAAATAGTTGCCGATAACCTTTCGGGGATTGATAATCAACCCGGCTCAAAAATACAACCGGTAAGCGAGGGCAGTTTTGATGCCTGGATTAAATTTTACAGGCCGAATGAAAATTCTGCCAATACCACCATATCTTATTACAACAAAGGCGCTGCTATAGCTATGCTGCTCGATCTGGAGATTATTTATGCCAGTAAAGCTACAATGTGTTTGGATGATGTAATGAAGTATATGTACGATGAATACTACAAGGCGAAAAAAAGAGGTTATACCGATGCCGAATTCAAAATAGCCCTTGAAAAATTCACTGGTAAAAATCTGGACGATTTTTATAAAAAACACATTAACGGCGTTGATGTTATTGATTACGACAATTACTTAAACTACGCCGGTTATAAACTGGTTAATACCTTAGCCAACCGTAATGATGCTTTTTTAGGCATAAGCCTGGCCCCTATTACAGGGCGAAATATTATTGCGAGCATTAGCCGGAATAGCCCCGCCTGGGTTGCGGGTGTAAGCGCTAATGATGAGTTACTGGCTATAGACGGTGCATCGGTTAGCGATTTGGATAAATACCTTGCCAAAAAGAAACCCGGAGATCAAATTGAACTGAACTTAAACCGCGATGGCATCGAAATCAAGTTGAGTATTACTTTATCAAAAAATGAACAAGTAAAATATAGCATAAGCGATACAGGTAAGGCCAGCGCAGAGCAATTGGCTGTGCGAAAAAAATGGCTGAATCTTTAATGATGTAAGAGTTAATTGTTCGGAGGATTATTTTTTGTTAAATTGAAAAATAGTTAAAACAATTTCCTATATATTAACTTTTGTATATAGAAAAACATATTAACTATTTTTATTAACTTTTAAAACAATCTACCATGAATTCATTATTGTATATCGTAGCCGTTATTCTGATTATAGGATGGGCACTTGGCGTGTTTATGTATTCGGCAACCGGTTTAATCCATGTATTGCTTGTAATAGCTGTTATTTCGTTGATATTGGGCCTAATCAGAAGGCCGACAACTATTTAAGATATTATTTTAATAAACTACAACCTGGGCTTAGCGTCCGGGTTTTTTTATTATTTTTTTCGAACTGAAAGGAAATATTTTTTCCAGAAATTTAATTTTATTTACTCCGATTAGTGACCTGCTGGAATTTTGGCTGCGCGTATTAATTTAAAGATAAAAATTTTTCTGTAGTTAAAAGAAAGTTATGGGTGCAACCGATAGGCTAACTCTTCTGCTATATAAAGTATAAAACATTATTGATTTAAATTTCGTTTACAGGGTCTAATTAATACATTATCGCCCTGATTTTAAATCATTAAACTATGATACCCGAGTTGCCAGAATATCTTTTATGTGAGGATCCGACAGCGGAGGAGGAGAATCTTTTTATCTACCACGTTCCCTCAAGATCACTCACGCATATTATACATACCAATTCTATTCCCGATATTGAGGAGGATCTTCGGCATCGTAACCGTCGGCATTTTGACTACACTTACCGAAATAATTTAGGTAAAACCGAAAGAATAATGTTTTTTGGGGAAATTGTGGATCCGAGCCATAATACCGAGCAGTGGATATTAGAGCGTTGTGCCCACTGGTATGCTTGCTACCTGGGCTGGGAAGCGGATTGCGAAGGTGATTAGAAAGTATAAAAGAAAAAGCCCCTTAAATACAGGGGCTTTTTCTTTTAGGAATATACTCTGAGTAATTGCTCGGCCTTAATCAGTGCACGTTCAATACCGTCTCTCTGATCCTGCAGTAACTCCCTTAATTCTGGTGTAAGGGTATCGCCCTGTAATACTTCATCATATGAAGCAATCGCTGCCTTTTCGCCGGTGATACAGGCTTCTAAAGCAACGTGCTCCTCATCGTTGGTTAATTTATATTTGATATCGATCCACAAGCGGTGCAGCGTACCCAGCGTACCGCCAGTCTGGTTGTCGGCATCTCCACCTAACTGGCGAATCTGGGCTTTCAACTCGTTGGCATATTCTGTACGTTGTATCACATAATCTGTAAACAGGGTAGTAAACTCAATACCTTTGGACTTATCGGCCGCTTTGCGGTAACCCTCAATACCATCATTGCATATCAGCAGTAGGTGCTCCAGCTGCTCTTGTAGTTTATCATTCGTGTTTTCCATGGCTTTTCTCCTCTCAAGCGTGGTTTAGTTATTTTTTCTCGCTCTTTGCTGGAGTATTAACAGTGTTTTCGGCAACTTGTGTTAATAAACTGTCGGCATTTTTTTCTTCGGCCAAAGTGGCTTCCAATAATTCAACCGCTTCGCTGTAGCCTAAAACGTTAGCTAAGGTTGCCATTGTTCCGTATGATGCGATCTCATAGTGTTCAACTTTTTGAGCTGCCGATATAATAGCCACGTCACGTACCATGGTGCCTTTTTCGGTTTCGCTCAACAATTCTTCGGCTTCTTTCAAAAGGCCAGCCATAGCCTCACATTTTACCGCGGCTGCTTTTTCGCCTATCGAGTTAAAAACAGACTCTAACCTTGTTACATGGTTCTCTGTTTCTTTCAAGTGATTTTCAATGGTGGTTTTTAACTCTGCCGATGTAGCGCCTTTAATCATTTTGGGTAATGCTTTTGCTAAGTTTTTTTCGGCCCAATAAATATCTTTTAGCTCATCAATAAACAATTCGTTTAAGGCTGAATCTTTTACCTCTTCGGTTTTTGGAGCTGTTGCTTGTTTAGGAGCTGTTGCTTGTTTTGATGTTGCCGGTTTTGCTGTTGCAGTTTTCATAGTAGATTTTTTTATGTTGTTAAGTACAGTTACAACGCAATGGGGCAGGTAGTGTTTTAATTAAAAAATAATTTATTTCTTTTTAATTAAAAAATTGTCGGATTATTAATTTTATAATCTTGGTTACAGCAGTTTTTGTCGGAATGGTAATTTGGAGAAGTGCATTGGAGTTTTAGCCGCTGTTAAGCTGCCGGCCTAAAACAATGCTTAATACCTGATATCTTTATAAAGCGACTAAGCAGTTCGATATGGGGAAAGGCTGCCGGCTATCTTAATCAGTGAACCTTGCTAAGATACATTGATGTTTTTGGTGCCGCACCGCACTGTTTAGTTCACGTCAGCTTGATCCTGGTAAGTATCACATTGAGATGCTCGGTTAATATCTGGCCCATGGTATCGCAATTTTTAAATGCCGAAATGTTATGGAACTCGCCAAGCTCTGCAGCCAGGCTTTTTACTTTTTCTTGAGTCGAAATTTCTTCCGGACGCATTACTTCTAAAAGGTCACTCAACCTTGCACGCGATGTTCGAGCACGGTTAGAAATTAAGCTACGCTCCTCTTCCTGGTATTGGCGCATGGTGGTTTCGGTAATGTATTTTTTACCGAGCGTTACCAGTACGTTATTCTCTTTAAAGAAATGGGGCAGGTAAAATTTCCGCCGCCCTTCATACGATTGCTGATCGAAATCAATAGCCCTGATGCGATATTGGTTGCCCTCAATATCGGGAGTAATATCAACCACAAAATTATACGACCGCATATCGCCCAGCAGGCGGGCAAAACAGCGTTCGTTAAACTTCACAAACTCTTTGCAAACGCGGATCTGGTTAAATTTAGAAGTTTGCAGCCGGTGGTCATAAAATACATCACCAGGTAAACCTGGGATGTGCTCCTCTATCAGGGTGTCGCCATTGGATAAGTATACAATACGGTTAGGCGAAAGCACATGTTCCAGCTCGAGGCCGTAAACACGCGAGGCATCGGCAGTTTTAACGTAAAAATGATCGTAATTATCATTTAAACGGTTAATGATCCGGACGCGGAACGGGTGCGAATTACCAAAGGCGCAATAATCAACCCGGGCTACCGAAAGATGTTCCATTACCTCGATATCGCCATCGGCACGCAATAAGGCGTAAGTATGGGTAAGCCCGGGGAATAGTTCGCGCATCTCACTTTGATCGTAATAAACCGTTTGCCACAGGGTATCTGTGCCGTCTTTATTCAATAGCGGCGTATGCATATTAAAGCGCAACAGATCGGAGTATTTGATGGGTAGTTTTACCTCTCGGTTATACCTCCCCAGATACTTCCGCAAGGTATCACTGATAGGGTAGCAGGATTTTTTTTTAGATGGGACGTCTTCCCGGGGATGTTCAGACATGGCTTTGACTTATAGCCTTAAAGGTATAGCTTTTTAATGAATAAGTTTAGTGCCCACGTCTTAAACAACAGCCCCCTCTAAATCTCCCCCGGTAGGGGAGACTTTTATTCTTTTTTTTAAGCCATCCCTACTTGGCTACCGTGTACTCATATCTTTTTAAGTAAAACCCCATCGGGGTTAAAGTGGTATTATATTGGTGAAATGGATTTTGCGTGCCATAAGTACGAAACTTCTTCGCTTTTTGTTAGCCGCAATTTCAAGAAAACAGATCATCATACAGCGGATATGTACCTTACCTACGGCACGAAACGTTTGTGATTGTTTATTTCTACCGAGCTTTTACTCTCCGGAGTATTTTTAATGATACCCAAAAGATGTGGGCACACGGTATAGCCTACTTGGGGATGGCTGGTTAGGGCCTTTATTTTACAATCTCAAATACTACTTTGATCTGGAAGCTTAGCTTGATCTTTTTATAATCAATATCCTGCCCTGCTCCGGCATCGGCAACCGCGCTTTTGGCCATATACATCACGTTGCGTATCGGCGTGTAGCCGCCATTATCAATCTCGGTAACCTCAATGGCGCCGCCTAATTTTTCGCCTATTCCATTGAGCAAAAAGGCTGCCTTATCTTTAGCGGCCAATAGTGCTTTCAATTTGAGCTGATTTTTAAGCTCTTCTATTTTAGAGTAATCGCTGCTTTCTATGTAAGTACTTTCAATACCTTTGGCATCAACACTGGCTAATATCTGGTTAATTTTGTTCAGGTTATGAAACTTGATGCGGTATTGCTTGCTCGCCAAAAAGTTAGGATCTTTCTTTTTTTGGTAAGTGGCATAGCCCGAGATGTTGTTAATGGTAAAATCTTCCTTTGGTATGCCGGCCTCGGTCAGGGCCTTTTGTAGCTCGCCTTCCAGGGTCTCAATGCTCACCCTGCTTTTACCGTCCATGTACTCTTTTAGGGATATCGAAAAATAGATAATATCCGGGGTAACCTCGGTTTCGGCAGTGCCGGTAACCTCTATTTTACGGCGCATATCAACCGTTTGTGCGCTTGCATTTAAAGTGAATAATACTATCGCGGCAAAAAATATTTTTTTCATAATCGTGGTGTTTAAGTTTATAGACGAGTTATCATGTGATAATGTAACACGATATTTTGATTTATGTTCTAACGTTGTGACTGGCAGTAAAATAATTTTATATTTGGCTATATAAGCAAGTCATGAAATCAATTTATAACTACCTGACCATATTACCCGCTTTTATTCTTTTAGCGGGATGCGGTGTTAAACAAAGTAAATCCTTTGGACCCATTACTCCCGATGCCATAAAAAACCAGATAGCTGTTTTAGCTAACGACTCGCTGATGGGGCGCAAGCCTTTTACCGAAGGTGAAGTGAGGGCAACCCGTTATATTGCTGCTGAATTTAAAAAAGCGGGTTTGGAGCCAGGCAATCAGGGTAGTTATTTTCAGGATGTACCCATGGTGCAGGTAGCAAGTACGCCGTCGCCTACGATGGCTATCAGCGGAAAAGCCAGTATGTCACTCAAAGCAGTGGAAGATTTTGTTGTTTTTAGCCGACGGGAGCAGGACACTCTGCAACTAAAAAATTCGCCACTGGTATTTGCAGGCTATGGCGTTGTGGCGCCGGAGTATCATTGGAATGACTATGCCGGATTGGATGTAAAAGGTAAAACAGTAGTGGTGCTGGTTAACGACCCGGGCTTTAAATCGGGCGACGCTACCTTGTTTAAGGGCGATACCATGACCTATTATGGCCGATGGACCTATAAGTTTGAAGAGGCCGCCCGACAGGGTGCCGCCGGAATTGTCATTGTGCATCAAACGGAACCCGCGAGCTATGGCTGGTCGGTTATTAAAAACAGTAACACAGGCGCCAGGTTATATTTGCAGCAGCCGGATAAGCATATGTCGCGCTGTAAAATGGAGGGCTGGATTACCGAGGACGCCGCTAAAAAGCTATTTGCTGCCGCAGGTATTACCGGCGATTTTAGGGCCCTGGCCCGTAAAAAAGATTTTAAGGCTATACCGTTAAATATGAATTTAACCGTGGGCATCAGCAATAAGTTGAAGTATGCCATGTCCCGCAATGTAATAGCCCGGTTAAAAGGAAGCAAGCAGCCTGATGAAAATATTATTTATACCGCACACTGGGATCATTTTGGTACAGGCCCGGCTGTTAAAGGCGACTCTATTTACAACGGCGCTGTTGATAATGCCAGCGGCGTAGCGGCTTTAATAGCTATGGCCAACGCCTTTAGCCAGGCAAAGGATAAACCTAAACGCTCAATTGTTTTTTTAGCCGTTACCGGAGAAGAGCAGGGCTTGCTGGGGTCTGAATTTTATGCCACGCATCCTGTTTTTGCGCTTAACAAAACTGTGGCTAACTTAAATATGGATGCCCTTGGCTTTTATGGCGAAACCAAAGACCTGGCTATTACCGGAAAGGGACAGAATGATCTGGACGATTATGTTGCCGCGGAAGCCGCAAAATTCGGTTTAACCGTTGTAGGCGATACCAAGCCTGGCGCCGGGAGCTATTATCGCTCAGACCATTTCAACTTTGCTAAGGTTGGTGTACCGGCCCTGGACATGAATACCGGCCTCAAAAGCACTAATCACGATGATGAATGGACCAAAAAGCAAAAAAAGGATTATAACGAGCACCGCTATCACCAGGTAAGCGATAATTACACTGCCGACATGGATGCCTCGGGTATGGCCGAAATTTCTAATATCCTTTACCATATCGGGTATAAATTAGGCAACGAAACTACTTTCCCGGGGTGGAAGCCTAAGTCGGAGTTTAAGATGATCAGAGATAAAATGATGGGGAAATAGTTTTAATGTGCAAATGCGTTGATGTGCAGGTGTATAAATGTAGGTGCACATCAACACATTAGGTTATGTAGGGGCCTGTTTTTAAATAACCTGATGAGATTTAATACTGATTACAGACAGGTTTTAAATTTCAAATCGGTTTTAATTGGGTATTGAATTGGCGCTGCCGGGTGATATCCACTTTGGACAGGGCCGTTAGAAAGCTCTCCAGGTGAATGGGTTTGGATAGATAGTCATCCATTCCTGCCTTTAGGCAATCCTCCTTATCCTCGGGCATGGCGTTGGCCGTCATCGCGATAATAAAAGGCTGCTCTATTTTACTGCTCCTGATTATTTGGGTAGCCTCCAGCCCGTCCATCATTGGCATTTGTATGTCCATCAGAATCACATCAAACTTATGAAGCTCTGTTAAGGCTATTACCTCCAAGCCGTTTTGAGCAACTGTGGCCTCGTACCCCAATTTGCTTAGTATGCGTAAAATAAGCTTCTGGTTAATCAGGTTATCTTCGGCTACCAGTATGTTAAGCGGATGCTTTTCGGCAAATTCCGGCGTTAGCAAAACCGGTGTTGACTGCTGATGAACTTCGGGCTCCGGGTTTTGCTGTAAACTGGTTTGTATTACCCTGCCCAATTGTTGTTGTTTAACAGGTTTGTTTAAAACAGCAGTAAACAAACCAGGATATTTGGTTTTGGCCTCGTCGCCCCTTGAGCTTAATAAAACAACAGGCATTTTCGCATTTTTATTTTTAATAATTGCTGCAAAGTCGATGCCATCCATATCGGGCATTTGCATATCGGTTAATACGAGATCAATACGGTGCTTGGCCAATAATGTTAAGGCTTCGCTTGCAGAGGCAGCCATTAAAGGCACTAATTTCCATTGCTCCAGTTGCACCTGTAATATTTTGCGGTTGGTTTGATTATCATCTACCACCAAAATAACTTTGCCCTCGTGGCCGGCCAAAACGTATGGTACATGCAGGCGGATATCCTGCTGGCTTTCTTCGGCTTTGATGCTGAACCTGAAAGTTGTTCCAAGATCCAATTGGCTCTCTACCGTAATTTGCCCTTCCATCAGGTGAACCAGACGTTCGCATATGGCAAGGCCAAGACCGCTGCCGCCATACCGGCGTGTGGTTGACGAGTCGATCTGCGAGAACGCCTTAAATAGCCGTGGCAATTTGTCGCGCGGGATACCGATCCCCGTGTCTTTAACTTCAAAAGCCAGTTCAAGTGAATGATCATCCGTTCGGCTAAGTAAGCTAACGCCTAAAAAAACCTCGCCCTTGCTTGTAAACTTAATGGCATTCCCAACAAGGTTAATGAGCACCTGTTTCAGGCGAAGACTATCGGCAATAATGTGTGCCGGAACCTCATATCCTATCTGGTAAACCAGATCGAGCCCAATCCGCGCCACCTTTCCCGAAAAAATATCCATCACCTCTTCAATACACTGCCTCAGGTTAAATTGATGCGGATCAAGGTCAAGTTTGCCCGATTCTATTTTAGAAAAATCGAGCACATCACTAATTACACTCAGTAAGGTTTCGCCGCTATTTTTTATGGTCGACACGTACTCCCGCTGCTCATTATTCAGGGTTGTTTCCTCTAACAATGATG
Organism: Mucilaginibacter paludis DSM 18603; assembly: GCF_000166195.2. Classification (NCBI taxonomy): domain Bacteria; kingdom Pseudomonadati; phylum Bacteroidota; class Sphingobacteriia; order Sphingobacteriales; family Sphingobacteriaceae; genus Mucilaginibacter; species Mucilaginibacter paludis. The sequence continues at coordinate 3,321,155 of NZ_CM001403.1, read as the reverse complement.
CCATGCCCAATACACCGTTCATTGGGGTGCGTATTTCGTGACTCATGGTGGCTAAAAATACACTTTTGGCCTGGTTAGCTTTTTCCGCGTCTTCGCGCGCGGCCTGTTCCTGTTGCCTCTGCGAAAGCAGTTCTTCATTCAAGGCCCTTAGTTCTTCGCTTTGCGCCTGTAATTCTTCCGACTGTTCTTGCAATTCCTGGTTAACGCCACGCATTTGCTCCGATTTTTTTTGCAATTCACCGGTGCGTTGGTTAAGGTTATTGATATAGGTTTTTAACGTAGTTTTCAGTAAATTGAAATCATTATACAACTTCTCTATCTCTATGCTGTTGGGCATAATGCTATGTTCGGCGGGAGCTTCCTTGATGTCGTGAAAATCAGAAGCAATAAAAGCAGACATCCTTTTGTTTAATTCGCTGATGTCGCGGGTAAGATATTTAGAGAACAAAAAGCCCAGTAGTATAATAAAAAATAGCGAGGCTACAGAGATACTGATGAGCAGATGGTTAAACCATTGGTATAAATTGTGGGCTTCCTGGTTGGCTAAGGTATTGGTATAAGCGTATTGGCGGTCAAATTGGTTAATATCATACTGGGTTTGCGGCACAATTCCTGTTTTACCATTTATGCCTAATTGTTCGGTGTATTTTGTTAATAGGGTAAAATGAGTTTTATAATTAACCAGGTTGTTAAAAGTTTTGCTGCCGCGATGCTCCCTATTGAGCAATATGCCCATCTGATCAAAAAACAAATCTGCATACGCTGATTTACCGCGAAGCATGTAATCTTTTTCGTGCCTTCTTAACTGCAGGATTCCGGTTTTGGGCACCAGGCTCGAATCTTCTATCCAATGGGCGTATTTGCGCATATTTCCTTCCACGCCGTAATTTTCGAATCCCCTGGCTAAAAAAACAGATTTAAGTAATTGCCCCTCCAGCAGGGTATGCCTGCTTAAAACGCTTAAGCTATCTAACGGGCTATTAATATTTAGCTGGTTTTTTGCAGTTCTTAGTTTAGTAAGGTGACTGCCGATACTGGTTTGCAATGCTAAAAATTGATCGATATCCTTTTGTTTGCCTGTGATATAAAAGGACGGCTGGTGATAGCCGGATAACATGAATTTTTGAAGGTAAGCGGTACTTTCCAGATATTGGATCTGGATCTCTGTCAACTTAGCCGAAAATGCCCGCAGGCGTGTTTGCTGGCCGTCTATCACCTGGTAGGCAATCATCCAAACCAGAATAACGAAGATAAAAGTAAAGAAACTTAGCAGCAGCCTCGTTTTGAATGAACGGAGGAATTGAATATGTGGAAATTTCACGGGTAATTTTACGCAAAAACCAATACCTTGTTGTTAACCTTAGGTTAAGTTTTTAACTTATTATAAGCATGAAGAGGGAAGTGAAAGCATCACACTATTAATTCGCGCCGGCAAATCAATATACTTGATCGCTAATATTGGGGATGATCCTTGATAATAAAAAAATCAGGATGATACTAACCAGGCAAAGCTGCTTTTCAAGCTCCGAAAAGTGCTTACTGCTGGTTAACGCAAAAAAATCTTCCATAAATCAGCACCGATACCCAAGTCGGCTTGAATAAAAAAAACGATGGAATTTCCTCCATCGTTTTTATAAATACGTTCTGCTGTATGTTATTCCGCAGAATTATTTCATGCTATCATGAATTTTGTTGATAGCTTCCAGATGAGTTTGCACCACGGGAGCAGTTTTTGCGGCGAAACCCTTCAATTCGGCATCTTTTCCGTCTTTTGCTTCGTCTTTCATCAAATCGAGAGTCTTTTTGTGCCCGTCAACCATAGCGTCAACATAGGCCTTGTCAAAATCTTTGCCGGTTAATTTAGTCAGGTCATCCATTTTTTTCTGATGATCCGCATCAACAGCGGCTGGTAAAGTAATGTTTTTTTCTTTAGCTATCGCCATCAACTCATCGTTGGCTTTACCGTGATCGGCAACCATCATGGTTGCAAAGTCTTTAATTTGTGCGTTGCTGGTTTTGGTTAAAGCTAATTTTCCTAAAGCAACTTCGGCCATACCACCGTTAGCGGCAGCTGTGGCAAATTTAGCATCATCATTGGTAACCGCTATACCACCTGTATTCATAGCGTTGGATGTAGTGTCCTTGGTTTTGTTTAAACTGTCGGCATTTTCTTTGGCATCTTTGGCCGGGCCATTACAAGCCTCAACAGATACAGCAACAGCTGCAATCATCAATAAATAACTTAACTTTTTCATAGGATTTTTTTTGTATGAATAACATTATTTTATTGGTTAAGTTTTTAAACTATAAAAGAAAATTATATCTCCATGGTAATTTATCTTTCAGTTCAAGTATGCGTGGGAAGTATACCTGGTTTATAATGCCATCGTACCAACCAATTGAGGTATGTTCTTTCACGGTATAAAATTGCTATCCAGTTTCAATTTTACCTATCATATCAATAAATAAAATTCAAATCAATTATAATCCTGACAAACATCATTTTTTAGCCCATGCGGCGGCCCTTACTTTGTGCGTTCATTAATTTATAAAAACATGAGTAAGGTAAAAAACAGGTGGTTGGTTGCGGCATCTGCTGTAGGGATACACCTATCAATCGGCTCGGTATATGCCTGGAGCGTATACACCAAACCCCTAATAGAAAAATTTGGCTGGAGTTTAAAAGAAACACAGTTTACTTTTAGCCTCGCTATATTTTGCCTGGGCCTGTCGGCAGCTTTTTTAGGCCATTTTCTTGAAAAATATGGTCCCCGGAAATCCGGTTTGCTTACAGCCATTTTGTTCGGACTTGGCATAGTGGGCTCGGGCCTTGCCGTACACCTGGCATCGTTACCCTTGTTATATGTATCTTACGGTATTATTGGTGGTGTTGGCCTTGGTATAGGCTACATCACGCCGGTAGCTACACTGGTTAAATGGTTTCCAGACAAAAGGGGACTGGCAACCGGCCTGGCCATTATGGGCTTTGGTTTTGCAGCATTGGTAAGCGGGCCACTTATTGTTAAGCTTATTGCAACTGTAGGTATTGCCAATACCTTCTTTATCATGGGGAGTATTTATTTTGTAGTGATATTTGCATCCTCGCGTTACCTTACCCCGCCACCCGAAGGCTGGTTGCCCGAAGGGATGAAGGTTGCCGCCGAAACAGGCAAAAAAGAAGCCGATACCGATCTTTCTCAACTAAGTGCTAACGAGGCTATTAAAACCCGGCGCTTCTGGTACCTCTGGACCATGCTTTTCATCAATATCAGTTGCGGAATAGCTATTATTTCGGCAGCATCGCCCATGGCGCAGGAAGTTGCAGGTTTAAGCCCTGTAGCCGCAGCGGCCATGGTTGGTTTTATGGGTATATTTAACGGCGGTGGACGCATTGGCTGGTCGTCGCTATCAGATTATGTGGGCAGGCCAAATACCTTCTCCATGCTTTTGGGTATCCAGATCCTTGCATTCTTGCTTATCCCTAATATATCAAACGCTATTATTTTCCAGGCAGTTATATTTTTAATTATATCCTGCTATGGCGGTGGTTACTCAACACTGGCCGCGTACATCGGCGATATGTTTGGCACAAAAGAAATTGGTGCTATCCTGGGTTATATCCTTACAGCATGGGCTGCTGCAGGCTTAGCAGGCCCTTTATTTGCCGCTATGATCCGCACGGCTACCAATAGCTATAACGGAAGTTTGTATTGTTTTGCAGGCCTACTGGTAGTGGCACTGATAATATCCTTTATGTTGAAAAAAGAAATTAAAAAACTGAAGGCGGAAAAAAAACTGCTGGAAGAGTTAATGGGTGACTATGTGGACATGAATGTTACCGAATTTATGGATTGAGAGAGAGTGTGTGTTTAAATCAAATAGTGAGCATCGGCTGGTGAAAGGGCCGGTGCTTTTTTTTGTAAAAACCAGTATCGGTCTCGAGCCGGTAGTACTAAGTGGGGGCGCCTGTTTCACTTCCGGATCCTGACTCAAGCCTCAAGTCCGGCGCGATGATTAATACCCCAGAGTAGTAGCTCTTTATACATTAACTGCACAAAAAAATCGCTTTTTTAAATTGTCAATATGTTAAAAAACAAGCAAAATAACTATCACAAATTATTATTTCTGCTATTTACTTTAGTGTTTACAATATAAATGCTAATAATTTTTATTAATATTTAATTAGTGATTGCCGTCATTCTTCTCCCTGAAAAGCCGCCATACATTTGGGGTATAATTAACACTTAGAGTATGAAAACAGATGTTACAGCTATTCCATTCCAAACAGGAGACTGGAATAAAACAATTAATGTTTATGACTTTGTTATAAAAAACATAAGGCCTTATACAGGGGATTCGTCTTTCTTACAAGGGCCATCTGCCCGCACCACCAGGCTTTGGGATGCCTGTAAAGTATCCTTGTTACAGGAGCGCGAAAACAAAGGCATTTTAGCTATCGATACCGATACCATTTCAACAATCACCGCTTTTGCGCCCGGTTATATTAAACAGGATGATGAAGTAATTGTAGGCCTCCAAACAGACCAGTTGCTTAAACGCGCCATGAAACCTTTCGGCGGTATTAAGTTGGTAGAGTCGGCTGTTAAAGAGCGTGGCCTAACTGTTTCAGAAAGAGTTGTTGATATTTTTAACTATGCTAAAAATCACAATGAAGGTGTTTTTAATGCTTATGATGCTGAAATACGCGCCTTCCGCTCAAAACACCTTTTAACAGGTTTGCCTGATAATTATGCCCGTGGCCGTATCATCGGCGATTATCGCCGCCTTGCCTTATACGGTATTGCACAACTGATTAAAGCCAAAAAAGCCGACCTGGTTAAAATTGATGGCCAGATGACTGAACATAAGGTACGTTTGCGCGAAGAAATTAATTCGCAGATCAGCGCTTTAAACGATGTTCAGCAAATGGGCGCCACTTATGGTTTTGATTTGAGCCGCCCTGCAGAAAATGCTACCGAAGCCGTACAATGGATTTACTTTGCCTACCTTGCTGCCATTAAAGAGCAGGATGGTGCCGCCATGTCGTTAGGTAACGTATCATCCTTCCTGGATATTTATATAGAAAGGGATATCGAAGCCGGCTTGCTTGACGAAGAAGGTGCTCAGGAACTGATTGACCAGTTTGTAATGAAGTTGCGGCTGGTACGCCACCTGCGCCCGGGCTCTTATGACGAAATTTTTGGTGGCGATCCGGTTTGGGTTACCGAATCGTTAGGTGGTATTTTACACGACGGCCGCACTAAGGTTAGCCGTACATCGTTCCGCTTTTTGCAAACCCTATATAACCTGGGCCCATCACCCGAACCTAACCTGACTGTACTTTGGTCGGATTATCTTCCCGAAGGGTTCAAAAAATTCTGTGCGCAAATATCAATCGATACTTCATCAATCCAGTATGAAAACGATGACCTGATGCGCGAAACACGCGGATCTGACGATTACGGAATTGCCTGCTGTGTATCCTATCAGGAAATAGGCAAATCAATACAGCATTTTGGTGCCCGCGCCAACCTGCCTAAGGCCTTATTGATAGCCTTAAACGGAGGAAGGGAAGAGCACGATGGCCTTGAAGTGATCAAAAATATCCCTACCCTGCCTGACGGCACGCTTGACTATGTATTGGTGATGGATCTGTTTAAACGTACTTTGAGCGATTTAGCCAGGGTGTATGCCAAAGCCATGTTTATCATCCACTACATGCACGATAAATATTACTACGAAAGAGCTCAGATGGCCTTTGTTGATACCGATCCGCATATTGATATCGCTTATGGCGCAGCCGGTATTTCAATTATAGCCGACTCTTTGGCTGCTATTAAATATGCCAAGGTAACACCTGTACGTAACGAAAAAGGCCTTACCGTTGATTTTACCATTGAAGGTGAATACCCGCAGTTTGGTAATGACGACGACCGCGTAGACAGTATTGCCGAAGAAGTAACCCATTATTTTATTGGCGAGCTTCGTAAGCATGCTACTTACAAAAACTCTACACCTACCTTATCCCTGTTAACAATTACATCCAACGTGATGTATGGCACAAACACTGGTGCTACACCCGATGGACGGAAAAGCGGCGAGGCATTTGCTCCCGGCGCCAACCCTATGCATGGGCGTGACTGCACCGGTGCCATAGCCTCCCTTAATTCGGTTTGTAAACTGAGTTATATGGATGCACAGGATGGTATTTCAAATACGTTCTCCATGGTTCCTAAATCGTTGGGTGCTACACGTGCCGAACAGATTACTAACCTGGTGGGTACATTGGGCGGTTATTTTAAACAAGGCGCTCACCACTTAAATGTGAACGTGCTTGACAGAAATACCCTGATTGATGCCTACGAGCATCCCGAACTTTACCCGCAATTAACCATCAGGGTTTCTGGTTACGCGGTTAATTTTGTGAGGTTATCCAGAGCACATCAATTAGAGGTAATTACCCGGACTTTCCACGAAAGTATGTAAAATAAGTGTTGTTTTATTTTGTTAGAAAGTTGGGCCTGCATATCGGCCCGACTTTTTTTATGTTAAGTTTACACTAAAAACAAAGATGTTATATTTCCCTTTGCAGGATATTGATGCGGCTAAATTAAATATTAACGATCCTGAGCATTTGAGGATCCATTCCCTGGAAACATTTGGTACCCAGGATGGGCCTGGCATCCGGATGGTGGTATTTGTTCAGGGCTGCCAGTTTCGTTGCCTGTATTGTCATAACCCGGATTCCATCGATGTAAAAGGCGGATCGTTGGTTGAAATTACCGAATTGGTAAAACGCGCCGTGCGCGAAAAAAATTACTTTGGAACCGAAGGCGGCGTAACGGTATCTGGCGGCGAGCCGCTACTGCAAAGGAGCAAGCTCACCAGCTTTTTTAAGCTTTTACACCAGCAGGGTATAAACACCTGCCTGGATAGCAACGGGCGTTTAAATACGCCGGAAGTACATCATTTATTAGAATATACCGATTTGCTGTTGCTCGATGTAAAACATATTGATAACGAATGGCACCTTAAGCTAACAGGCCAGAGTAATAAAAACACGCTCGACCTGGCCGCCTACCGCGAACAAAGTGGCAAACGGATGTGGCTAAGGTATGTATTGGTGCCCGGCTGGACCGATCAGCCTGAATACATCGAACAGTGGGCCAGGTATTTTACTAACTATAAAACGGTCGACCGCGTAGAAATCATTCCCTTCCATCAATTAGGAATGCATAAGTGGGCCATGATGGGGATGGAATACCCGCTTAGAAATACCCCGACTCCTTCCGTGGAAATTAAGCAGATGGCAAAAGGCATTTTTGATCGTTATTTTGAAAATGTGGTCCTGAAGTAAGCGATTACAACCCTGTTTTATCTTGCTATTGTGCCTTTAGGGCCGCATGAGTGTTCTTTGTCACTTTAATTTAACCGACAAAATCACATTTAAGCGGCAAGTTAATGGGCATAAGCTGTTATGTTTATTTCCAGACGTTGTTTTATGTTGATTATCATGATTTTGACCCCATCAATGTCATTTACTTAGTGTATTTTATACACTACCTTTATTTCATAAATCAAATCATCCATTGGTCAAAGGATCTATAAATTATAGTCCGTTAAGAATGGTTAATTATTACAGTTATGAAAACAACAGATTCAGAAAAATTAATCCAGCAAATCGAAAAAATCAGGGAGGCCCAAAGGTTGTACTCTACCTTTACGCAAGAACAGGTAGATGAAATTTTCAGACAGGCTGCGCTTGCTGCCAACAACGCAAGGATTGAGCTTGCAAAAATGGCCGTTGCCGAAACAGGCATGGGCCTTGTTGAAGATAAGGTGATCAAGAATCACTTTGCTTCTGAAAATATTTATAACCAATACAAAAACGAAAAAACCTGTGGCGTTATCGAAACCGACGAAGCCTTCGGTATTGTTAAAATAGCCGAGCCTATTGGTGTTGTTGCGGCGGTAGTACCTACAACCAACCCTACATCAACCGCCATATTTAAGGCGCTTATCGCTTTAAAAACACGTAACGGCATTATATTCTCTCCGCACCCGCGCGCTAAAAAATCAACTATCGCGGCAGCAAAAATAGTATTAGATGCCGCAGTTAAAGCCGGTGCCCCTGAGGGGATTATCGGATGGATTGAAGAGCCTACCGTTGAACTTTCGCAAATTGTAATGGCCAATGCCGACCTGATTCTGGCTACCGGTGGCCCGGGTATGGTTAAAGCTGCTTATTCATCCGGCAAACCAGCTATCGGCGTAGGTGCAGGCAATACACCTGCTATTATCGACGAAACCGCACACCTCAAAATGGCCGTTAATTCTATCCTGCTTTCAAAAACATTTGACAACGGGATGATCTGCGCCTCAGAACAAAGTGTAATTGTGCTCGACCAGATTTATGAAGAGGTAAGAAAAGAATTTATTGACCGCGGCGCGTACATTTTAACCCCCGAAGAAACCAGTAAGGTTGGCGCAGTATTGCTGATCAACGGCATCTTAAACTCAAATATCGTGGGGCAGTCTGCTGCTAAAATAGCCGCGCTTGCCGGGGTAACAGTGCCCGAAGAAACTAAGGTTTTGATTGGCGAAGTGCAGTCTGTTGAGTTGGAAGAGCCATTTTCGCACGAAAAACTTTCCCCTGTTTTAGCCATGTACCGCGCCAAAAACTTCGACGAAGCGGTAGCCAAAGCCGTACGGCTGGTAAAATTGGGTGGCTTTGGCCATACCTCTGTACTTTATACCGATGCTGTTAAAAGCCAGGCCAGGGTTGATCAGTTTAGCGCCGCTATGAAAACCGGGCGTACCATCATCAACATGCCATCATCACAAGGTGCTATAGGCGATATTTTCAATTTCAAACTATCTCCGTCACTCACCCTGGGTTGCGGCAGCTGGGGCGGTAATTCGGTATCAGAAAACGTAGGCGTTAAACACCTTTTAAATATAAAAACAGTGGCAAAAAGACGCGAAAACATGCTCTGGTTCCGGGTGCCGGAAAAGGTATACTTTAAATACGGATGCTTGCCATTAGCATTGCGCGAGCTGAGAGAGATGGGCAAAAAACGCGCCTTTATTGTAACCGATAAGGTTTTATATTCCCTCGGCTTTACCGAACATGTCACCAAAGTTTTAGATGAGTTAGGCATTGAACACACCGTTTATTTTGAGGTTGAGCCCGACCCTACACTTTCAACAGCCCGCAAAGGCGCTGCCGAAATGATCAATTTTCAACCTGATACCATCATAGCCCTGGGTGGCGGTTCACCAATGGATGCAGCCAAAATTATGTGGGTATTGTACGAGCATCCTCAGGAAAGATTTGAAGATTTGGCCATGCGCTTTATGGATATCCGTAAACGGGTATACACTTTCCCTAAAATGGGCGAAAAGGCCATGTTTGTAGCCATACCTACTTCTGCCGGTACAGGCTCAGAGGTTACTCCTTTCGCCGTAATAACCGACGAGAATACAGACATCAAATATCCGCTGGCCGACTATGAGCTAACACCGGATATGGCTATTGTTGATGCCGAACTGATGATGAACATGCCAAGAAGCCTTACATCAGCTTCCGGAATTGACGCCCTTACTCACGGTTTGGAAGCCTTTGTTTCTATTCTGGCGTCAGAGTATACCAATGGTTTGGCTCTTGAAGCCATCAGGTTGATTTTTAAATACCTGCCCGATGCTTATAACGAAGGAACAACCAATATTAAGGCCCGCGAAAAAATGGCACATGCCTCTACCATAGCGGGTATGGCTTTTGCAAACGCATTTTTAGGCGTATGCCACTCGCTTGCTCACAAATTGGGCGCTACCCACCATGTGCCGCACGGCGTTGCCAATGCCATGCTGATTAGCGAGGTGATTCGTTTTAACGCGGTTGATAATCCACGTAAACAAGCTGCCTTTGCCCAAAATAAATTCCCCAACTCTAAATGGAGGTATGCCCGTATAGCCGATTACCTTAACCTGGGCGGAAAAGATGAAAGCGAAAAGGTTGAATTGTTAATTAAGGCTATTGAAGAGCTGAAGGTTAAAGTAGGCATCCCTAAATCGATCAAAGATTTTGGTGTGAGCGAAAGCAAATTTTATGCTACCGTTGATACCATGGCCGAACAGGCTTTTGACGATCAATGTACAGGTGCCAACCCACGTTATCCTTTAATTAGCGAGCTTAAACAAATTTACATTAAAGCTTACGAAGGAAACCAGCCTGCTGCTGCCAAGAAAAGTAAAAAAGCTGAAGAAATAGTTGCTTAATCTGTTGAATCGTTGTTTGTGTGGAGCGGCCCGCCAGGGGCCGCTTTTTTTATGCTTTGCCTGAGAGGAGCGCGGCTTAGAAAATGTTATTGATTAACAAGCTGATATAATTAGCCTGGATATTCCTATAATTCTCTAATTTCGCATCAAAACCAATTGAAACAATGAAAAACATCGCTTACACTTTATTATCTGCTATGCTGTTTTGCGCAACCTTCTCAGTAAACGCGCAGGGCATTAAAATGCCGCAGGCCAGTTCAGGCCAAACCATTATCCAGGATTTAGGTCTGGGTAAAGTAACCATCGCTTACTCGCGCCCTAATGTAAAAGGCCGCAAGATGCTGGGCGGTCAGGAGCCTTACGGCAAGGTATGGCGCACGGGTGCTAACGCCGCCACAACCATTACCTTTACGGACGAGGTAACTATAGAGGGCAACAAAGTAGCGCCGGGTACCTACGGCTTATTTACCATTCCCGATCCGAAAGAGTGGACCATCATCCTCAGCAAAACCAATAAAACCTGGGGCGCTTATACTTACAAACAAGAAGATGACTTGTTAAGATTTAAAGTAAAAGCGATTAACACCAAGGAATTGGTAGAAACCTTCACCCTGCAGTTTGACAATGTAATGCCCACCAGTGCCGACCTGAACCTGGCCTGGGAACATACCTCGCTAACTATCCACATCACCACCGATATTGATGCCCGCGTAATGGCCAGTATTGACGAGGCCATGAAAGGCGAAAAGAAACCTTATTTCGCTGCGGCGCAATATTATTACAGTAACGACAAGGATATGAACAAGGCGCTGGAATGGATAAACGAAGTAGAAAAAGCCAGCCCAAAATCACCAATGCCTAAACTTTGGAAAGCACGCATCCTGCTTAAGATGGGCAACAAAAAAGAAGCCTTGGCCACAGCGCAGGAAGGTGTAAGTTTAGCCAAAGAAAGTAAAAATGACGAATACGAACGTTTGAATGCCGCTGTGGCATCACAAGCGAAGTAGGGGAGTTAATTCGTGTTGATTGATGGTCGATGGTCCATAGTCCATGGACCATGGTAGCTTCGGCGGCAATTGAGAAGTATCAAAATTATAATATTCAAAGCTATATAAGTCCGCCAGTGGGAAACATTGGCGAACTATTTATTTTTATAGTTTAACCAGTAATCCAACACAACTACTTTGCAGTCTTTTTTAAAAACCTTAACCAGGTAACTTCCTTGTTTCTTTGATAAAGAATCTCCTTTTTCAATTTCAGGCTCCCATGCACGGAATATTGAAAATTTGTACTTGTTTTTCAATAACGCTATCCTGACGTTATGATTGGCATTGTCATTATAAACAGAATCTACAATGCCGCCGAAGTTTTCCTGTAAATCCCGGCTACGCATTACCTGATCGCCATCTGGTCCAAATATCAAATTATACGATACAAATATCAGCAGCGAAAATGGAATGGATAAAAAAATACCGTACAGTATTCGTTTATCAAGCTTACTCAATTTGAATTCGGCAAAAAAAGACCCGTACCTATTCATGTTGTATTAGAATTAATATGATGATCCTTCCTTAATCCTGCCCTCAAAACACTGCATTTAAGCAACCCTAATCATCAGATCGCATCTCAAATCAAGCAGATAACCAAGAACTATTCACTATCGGCTTTTCAAGATCAACACCCAGCCAACCATGATTTATGAACCATCAATGTCAAAAACCATGGACTATTGACCATCGACCATGGACTTTTCCCCCTTCCCCTCAAAAATCGAAGCAATCAAGGCTATCCCGATTACCAATAAGCAACCTATCGCGTTAAGCCATAAATAAGCTACCACATTATAATACCCGCAAATGCAGATGACGATCTCGGTAATTACGGCGGCTATAAATACAGCCTGGCCTTTTACCTGTTTGATGTAAAATGCTACCACAAAAACGCCCAGGATGGTGCCATAAATGTACGATCCTAACTGGTTCACGGCTTCTAATAAATTACCCAGGTGGCTGGCGTAAAGGGCCATGCCAATGCAAACCAGTCCCCATAAAATAGTTGCCGAGCGGGATGCCAGCATATAGTTTTTTTCGGTGGCGTTTGGGTTGATCATTCTTTTATAAATATCCACCACGGTTGTTGATGCCAGCGAATTGAGCGCACTGGCCATAGAACCCATGGAGGCCAAAAAGATGATGGCAATAAGCAAGCCAATTAAACCTTTGGGCAGGTAATGCGTAACAAAGGTGAGAAACACATAATTGGTATCGTTAGGATCGCTTTGTGGGTCGCTCTTTTTCATTAGGGCGATAGCGCTTTCGCGGATGATGCCTGTTTGCTTATCCGCGGCTTTTAAATCGCTTTGCGCAATATTGATCTTTTGCTGATCATGTGTATCCAGGGCTGCCACCAGTAGCTCTGTTTTAGTTCTCTTCTGTTGAAAGGCCGTGCTGTACTGCTGCTCAATCTGGTTGAAATCTGCCGCATAAGGGCCTCTTTTAATTTGCTCAACCTGGTAATTATTAAAAAATACGGGCGGCTGGTTAAACTGGTAAAAGGCAAATACCAATACCCCAATCAGTAAAATTAAAAACTGCATAGGTATTTTTACCAGGCCATTCATAATAAGCCCCAAGCGGCTCTGGCCAATAGAGCTTCCGGTTAAATATCGCCCCACCTGGCTCTGGTCGGTACCGAAATAAGAAAGCTGCAAAAAGAAACCACCGATAATACCGCTCCAGATATTGTAACGGTTGTTCATATCAAATTTCCAGTCGATCACGTTCATCCGGCCCATTTTACCGGCCAGCTTTAAAGTACGCACAAAGCCGGTTCCCTCGGGTAATAATTTAAATACCATTACCCCGGCAACAAACAAACCTGCAAATATAATGCTCATTTGCAGCATTTGCGTGTATGATACCGCCTTGGTGCCTCCATACACGGTATAACAAATTACAATGCCGCCGATAAACAAGGTAGTATAGGTAATGTTGATATGCAGGATGGCTGATAAAATGAGCGATGGCGCGTAAATGGTGATACCAGTTGAAAGACCGCGTTGAATCAAAAATAAAAAAGCGGTGAGTGCGCGGGTTTTTAAATCAAAGCGTTGTTCCAGGTACTCATAAGCTGTAAATACTTTGAGGCGGTGGAAGATAGGGACAAAGGTGATGCAGAGCACAATCATGGCCAGCGGCAGGCCGAAGTAGAACTGCACAAAGCGCATCCCGTCGGCATAAGCCTGGCCAGGGGCCGATAAAAAGGTAATGGCGCTGGCCTGTGTAGCCATAACCGAAAGCCCTACCGTATACCACGGCATGGACTGATCGCCAAGAAGATAGTTGTTAATATTTTTGCTGCCCCTGCTTTTCCATGTACCATATAAAACAATGGCAAAGATGGTAGCAACAAGAACAATCCAGTCGGTAAGGCTCATTCAAAATATTTGGTGATGAGCCAAAATACTAAAATTAACAGAACCAGCCATGAAATAATAATAGCATAAAACTGGTTCCAGTTAGATATGAACGGGGGAAGATCCGGCTCAGCCTTTCTCACTGCTGCGGGCCACAACGTTGGCAAAAAAAGCCGCTGTAAGTAAACCTAATACGCCACCAATGGGGATCCAGATAAAGTCTTTATCAATAACGAAACCGGTTATTAATCCAAAAACTAAACCAATCACATAATATAGGTAAGCGTAGCTTTTTTGTTCTTCTTCCTGATGCTGGTGCTGATGACTCATAGTAATTTATATGTTAGGCAAAAATAGTGATTAATTGATGTTTAGCAATTAATTTCCCAAATATGTTTAAGGTTGATGTTAGGGGGCTGATTAAAGGATAAGAGGCATGATAGACAAAACGAAAAAAATCTAACATTAAATTTAGACTTATCTAAATTTAATGTTAGATTTGCCTAACAAAATAACGTGCAAACTTATTTAAGTAATTACTGTATAGCAAATAACCATGAAGAAAATTTACTCTTTTATCATACTGTTTTTTATATCTTATTGCGCAACAGCGCAGAATACTCATTCGCCGGATTCAACTGAAAAATGGAATTCGCATTTTCAGTTAACTGTTATCGATCAAAGTCACCCCTCATTTAAATCGCCTTATTCGGGGACAAATAGTTTAACCAGCGATTCGGAGGAAGCTTTAAGTTTAACTACTACGCTGTTTATTGGCCGAAAACTTTGGAAAGGCGCGGCAGTTTATTTTAATCCCGAAGTTTCGGGTGGGAGCGGTATTAGCTCGGCCCGTGGTATAGCCGGGTTTAGCAATGGCGAAACCTTCAGGATAGGCAATCCGTCACCGGCTTTATACCTGGGTAGGTTATTTTTGCGCCAGTACATTGCCTTAACCAAGGATGAGGAACTGGTTCAATCGGATAACAATCAGCTCAAAGAATACGTTCCAACCAAAAGGATAGTGATCACGGCGGGTAAGTTCGCCCTGTCTGACCTGTTTGATAACAACAGCTACAGCCACGATCCGCGAAGCCAGTTTCTCAATTGGTCGTTAATGGGCAATGGCGCCTGGGACTACCCAGCCAACACCCGTGGCTATACTGATGGCATTGTGCTTGAATATATTACCCCGTCGTGGGAGGTAAGGGCGGCAGGTACGCTTGTTGGTACCTATGCCAACGGCCCCGATTTTGATTACCATTTTTGGGATGCTTACAGCAGCACGGTCGAATTCACCAAAAACATCAGTCTAAACAGCCATAAAGGCAAGGTTAATTTGTTATTGTTCCGCAATGTAAGCAAGGCTCCGGTTTACCGGGATGTAATTAATAATTACTTGAATAAAACCGATGTATCCTTGGATGTGATAAACGGCAAAGACTATGGCCATGCAAAATATGGTATAGGTATTAATGCCGAGCAGGAACTGACTAAAAGCCTGGGCGCGTTTTTCAGAAGCAGCTGGAATGATGGCAAAACAGCCACCTGGGCCTTTACCGAAATTGATCGCAGTATTAGCCTGGGCCTGAATTATACCGGAGCATCATGGCACCGGCCCGAAGATAATTTTGGCATTGCCGGCGTAATTAACGGCATATCAAAAGACCACCGCGACTTTTTAAACATAGGCGGATACGGCTTTATTATAGGCGACGGCCAACTAAGCAATTATAAAACTGAAGATATTTTAGAGGCCTACTACAGCGCCAGGCTCAATAAAAACCTGGTGGTATCCGGCGATTACCAGTTTGTACAAAACCCAGCCTACAATGCCGACCGTGGCCCGGTGAACGTATTCTCCATCAGGGCGCATATTGAATTTTGAGGGTGGTTATTGGGTGTATTGGTTGTTAGGTTATTGTAGGTGGTTCGATTAATAGTATTGCCATTATAAGTAATGGACCCGGCCAACCGGGAAAAACAGGGATGACGTTTGAACCTTATAGATTACCAAGCGCAGAAAGAAAAGTGCGCAAAAGCCAGACTGCACGCCGGGCCGGGAGCTGGCCTGTGGGCGGAAGGATCGGGCAGTCTTGACTTTTTGGTTACTTGTGTGTCAAGACAAAAGTAACAGCCCTTCACGCGGCGATTGAGCGTGCCGATGCTCTAAATTAAGAATACTGATTGTCGGAGCAAATAAGCACATTGATAATAAGTGCACCTAATATGATGCATACTTAACGCTTTTAGAAGATCCCTCCTCACGTCGGGATGACAAAATTTCGACAATAATCGTATTGACAATCAACAACTTAACAAGAACTTATTATAAGATTAAGTACTAACTAATTGATCAACGCGCTCTTTATGTCATTCCTGTTTTTTCCGGACACGCGGAATTAGTTACCCGTAAATAACTCACATATTCCTCACAATAGCGAATACCAAACCGGCTATCAGCGCCGAGATTGGGATGGTGATGATCCAGGCCCAGATGAGGTTGATGGTGATGCCCCAGCGCACAGCCGAAACACGTTTGGTTAAACCAACGCCGATGATGGAACCGGTTAGGGTGTGGGTGGTAGAAACAGGGATTCCGAAACGTTCGGTAACAAAAAGGGTAACAGCGCCCGCAGTTTCGGCGCTAAAGCCTTCGAGAGGAGTAACTTTGGTAATTTTAGATCCCATTGTTTTTACAATTTTCCATCCGCCAGACATGGTTCCGAAAGCAATGGCCGAATAACAGGCCAGCGGAATCCACTCGGGCATGGGGGCCTTGTTATCGATAACTTTCCCTGCAACAAGGGCCAGATAGATAATCCCCATTACCTTTTGGGCATCATTACCGCCATGGGCAAAACTTAGCGCTCCGGACGAGATGAGTTGCAAACGCTTAAACCACACTTCGGCCTTAGATGGGCGTGTATTTTTACAGAGGTGTAAAATTGTAGCATTAATCGCAAAGCCTATGATGCTGCCAATAACGGGAGCTAAAAATATAAAGGCCACTATTTTGATGATAGGGCCCGAGTTAACGGCATGAAAAGCATTCTCGTGCATAAACAGGGCATTGGTCATCCCGGCGCCTGCAAATCCGCCAATCAGCGTATGCGAGGAACTTGAAGGGATACCAAACCACCAGGTAATCAGGTTCCAGGTAATGGCGGCTACCAGCCCGGCCAATATTACATGGAGCGTTATAAAATGCTCAAAAACCGTTTGGGCCACGGTATTGGCTACTTTATGATCCTTAACCACAAAATAAGCTAAAAAGTTAAAAGCCGCCGCCCATAACACAGCCTGCAGCGGACTAAGCACCTTGGTAGACACAACCGTGGCAATGGAGTTTGCCGCATCGTGGAAACCGTTTATAAAATCAAAACAAATAGCAAGAGCAATAACAACAACCAGCAACAAGGTCATGCTTAGGCGTTTTTAACTAAAATGGTTTCCACCACGTTGGCCACATCCTCGCACATATCGGTAGCTGTTTCCAAATTAGCCAATACTTCTTTGTACTTAATTAGCTTTACGGCATCGCGTTCGTATAAAAACAAGTCGGCAACGGCTCGGTCAAATACATCGTCGGCCTGGTTTTCTATGCTGTTAATCCTAACGCAGCAATCGGCAATGTTGCGTACATTTTTTAAGTCCTTTAATTCTTTAATGGCTTTCTCCATTTCAGTACAGCCATGCAATATCAGGTCTGATAACTTGCGAATGGGTTCGGTTATCTCGTCAATATTGTATAAAAGCATCCGGTTGGCCGAGCCGTTAATGTAATCTGCAACATCGTCAATAGCGCTGGTCAGCGCAGCTATATCTTCCCTGTCAAAAGGAGTAATGAAGTTTTTGCTCAGTTCCAGGTATATCTGGTGGGTAATTTCGTCACCAATATTTTCCAGCTTATCTATCTGGTTGTACATTTCGTTCCTGGTTTTTTGCTCCGGCTGGCCAACTGCGTCAACCAGCATTTGGGCCATGGTTACTACGTTAGCGGCAGCCTGCTCAAATAAAGGAAAAAAAACCTTTCTGTCTTTTGGAACAAAGTATTGAAATATGGTGTTTAATGACATTGTGATAATTTATGTGGTGGCAAATGTAAGTGGCAACTATTAAGTTTATATTAACTTTTCAATACGGGTAATACCGGAAAGGGCATCTGGCGAGCCTTTTGTAAAGTAAACCCAAATGTTGAGCCTAATCCTTCGGTACTGCGCACGTTAATGGTTTGCTGGTGCGATTCGATAATATGTTTCACGATAGCCAGGCCCAAACCTGATCCGCCTATCTGCCTCGAACGGCTGCTATCGGTACGGAAAAACCGCTCAAACAAACGAGGTAGGTATTTTTCTTCGATGCCGATACCGTCGTCGGTAACTTCAACCAATACCTGGTCGTGCAGGTCGTAAAGCCTGATGGAAGTGTTGCCGTTCTCTTTGCCGTATTTAAACGAATTGTCAATCAGGTTTACAAGCACCTGCCTTATTTTTTCCCTGTCAGCGGTTACCAAAATGGGCTCATCGTATTTATCTTTATAAGACAGCTTGATTTTATGCTGAACGGCCTTCATTTCAAGCGATTCCATCACCTCCTTAATCAGGTCGTTGATCTTGAATTTAACGTAATTGATCGGTATCTCTCCCGATTCCAGCTTCGAGATCTCGTCCAGATCCTTCACCAGATAACTCAAACGGTCTACGTTTTTTGATGCCTTCTCCAAAAACTGTTTCACCATCACCGGGTCGTCCATATCATCCTGCAAGGCTTCAATATAGCCCTGTATGGCAAAAAGTGGCGTTTTAAACTCGTGCGAAACGTTGGATAAAAAATCGCGCCTAAATTGTTCCTGTTTTTTCAGGTCCTCAATTTCCGATTTCTTTTGCTTGGCCCATTCCTTCACGTCCTTCTCCACATCGTTAATAGGGTCTGACGTTACGTGGTCGCCAATGGCATCTTTCAGGTCTTTGCCTAACTTTAAATTGTGGATCAGCTTATAAATGATCTTGATTTTGGCAACAATGTATTTCTCTATCAGGTAGTAAATAAAAATAAAGCTGCTCACAAAGCTTGCCGAAAAAGTGATCATCACATCGTACCAGTTATGCCTGAAGTAGTAATTCACGATAGAGATGGTGATAGCTACAGCCAGCGCATTAATCAAAACAAGTACACGGAGTTTCATATTTTCAGTTTCAGGAATTTTTAATTTAGATATGAACGTAAAGTTACGATTTGTAAACGATCAGCTGCCATCTAAAAGCCCATTTCCAGCTGATTTCATAATTTGTTAACCCAGCACGACTTAAAAGTTTAACCAGTTCAGTTTTTTTAAAGCTGCGGCGTACGGATAAGGGACCGTCAAACCGGGCCATTTTGCTTTTGGTAAAGATGTGCGCTATTGCCCAAACAGCATAATAGAGTACCCAGTGACGATGCAGATCGGTTATAATGACGGCTTTTTTACTACAGGCAAGCATTTTTTTCACCAACGCAACCCATTCGTCATCTTTAAAATGATGGCTGAACAAACTCGAAAAAACAATGTCAAACTGATTTGTTAACAGA
The DNA here is from genome assembly GCF_000166195.2 of Mucilaginibacter paludis DSM 18603. Lineage (NCBI taxonomy): Bacteria > Pseudomonadati > Bacteroidota > Sphingobacteriia > Sphingobacteriales > Sphingobacteriaceae > Mucilaginibacter > Mucilaginibacter paludis. The sequence continues at coordinate 3,301,894 of NZ_CM001403.1, read as the reverse complement.
GCGGGGGCCATTACATCGCTTAAAATAAAATTAATGTTAGGGTAAGCAGAAGCCCGCTCTCTTGCAAAAGCCACGGCCGATGGCGTGGCATCAACGCCCGTTAGTTGTACCTGTAGCCCCGTTTTATTGGCCCATTGAGCTATAGCGCGTAAAGCATCTCCCCCGCCGCACCCCCAATCGCTCAGATGGTCACCACCCTTTAGGGGAATCTTTTTCAATGCCTTGATGAGCGTATTATGTCCGCCAAATAAAGCATTCATTTTTTCCAGCCCTTTTAAAACAGGTACAACCTCGTGGGCCGGTAAACTAAAGTCGTCCATTATTTCGGCCTCGGAGGCGCGTTTGCGCAGGTTAGGTATCATCAGGAAAAAGGTTGTCCGTGTGTTTTACTAATCAGGTAATCGGCCAATGGCGGCAGCGCATTCAGGGTTTTCAAGCTCAGGGTGGTCATGGCGTTGGCGCCGAATATCCGCTGTAATTGCCGCCCAATCCAGAGCCTGCGGGCAAAATTGCTTTCCCATTGCGCTGTATAGGCATTTTCAATCCGGAGGCGCTGTCGCGGATTAAAATCATGGGGTTTGTAATGTTGCAGAATAATGGCAGACAGGATCTTAGCCGAGTGGATAGCCATCGTCATGCCGTTGCCGCAAAGCGGCGCTATCATGCCTGCGGTATCACCGCTCATTAAAATATGGTTCTCAACCGGGTGCTTTTTTTCGAAAGATATTTCGTTAATCACCTCCGGTTTATCCAGCAAAAATTCCGCTGTATCAAAAAGTTTTTTGAGGTAAGGGTTCTGGCAGATGATATTTTTCTCCAGTTCCTGTAAATTGCCATACCGGCGCAGATCGTCGCGGTGGGCCAGGTAGCACATGCAATAACGGTCGGCCTCAATTTTGCTCACACCGCAGTAGCCATCTTTATAATTATTAAGCTGGATCACATCGTCCGGAAAATCGGCGCGGATATGAAACTTAACGGCCAGGTAGGGGCTACGTTTGTAAAAAAAATCGCGCTTTAGCTTTTGGTCGAGATTGGAGCGCTTACCGAATGAGCCTATAACCAGGGGCGCTGTTAATACCCTGCCGGGGATGTTGACCTCAAAGTGTTCATCTTTAAATTCAATGTTTTCAACCCGGGTATCCAGTAAAAAATTAACGCCTTCGGCAGATGCTTTTTTGTACAGGTAATGATCAAAAGTATAGCGGCTTAAACCGAAGCCGCCGAGGTCGAGTTTTTTGGAGAGCACGGTGCCCGATACTGCGGTTACCTCCAGGCGCTTAATGCGGGCAACGTCAAGCTGGCTCAGGTCGATATCCAAACCGGATAAAAAGGGTATAACCTCGTTGGATACATATTCGCCGCATACCCGGTGGAAGGGGTAGCTTTTGCGCTCAATTACGGTTACCTGCAAGCCGGCCCTGTTCAATAGCAAGGCATTGAACAAGCCGGCCAAGCCGCCGCCAACTATAATTACATCATTCATTTGCCGGTTTCCAATATCATTCCTTCAACAGTTAAACCGGGACCAAAGGCAAAACTCAAAATTTTCTGACCCCCATCCGGCGCCGATTGCAGAATTTTTTGTAATACAAACAATATCGTTGCCGACGACATATTGCCGTGCTCGCGCAGCGTTTGATAAGCCAGCTCGTTAGCAGCCGGGGGGATAGCTAAGGCTTCTTCGATAGCTTCCAGGATGCTCCTGCCGCCGGGGTGCATGGCAAAAATATCGATCTGCTCAAAGCTTAAACCCGCACTTTGCAATACATGCTCAGTTAAGGGCTTAATGTGTTTTTTAATATGCCTGGAAACTTTGGACGTGAGCTTCATCTCGAAGCCGAAATCGCCCACGTACCAACCCATATCACCGGCCCCTTCAGGGATAAACTCCGAGTAAAAATGATTTAATAACAGGCAAGGCCTGTTACGGGGGCGTTTTGATTCATGTTCTACCAATACCGCTGCCGCACCGTCTGAAAATAAGGAGTTGGCCACCCAGTTATCTAAGGTATTTGCCTTTTGAAAATGCAGGGTGCAAAGCTCCACGCTGATTACCAATACACGGGCGTTGGCATCGGCCCTGCAAATATAATCGGCCGCTTTAAGCGCGTTAATGGCGCCGTAGCAGCCCATAAAATTAATGCAGGTACGCTCGGTACGGCGGTTAAGGCCCAGTTTTTCAACCAGCTCAATATCAATTCCGGGGGCGTACATACCGGTACAGCTTACAGTAACCAGGTGGGTTATGGTGGGCGCTATATCTTCGTTAAACGCGCTGAAGCACTCGCGCGCAGCCTCGGCGGCAACATGAACGGCAGTTTGCTGATACAGGCTAAGGCGCTGCCGGGTACCGGGAAAAGGTTCGAGGTTGGCAGACTTGCCGAAGAAAATATTTTGGGCAGGATCGTCAAAAGAAAAATCGGGAATTACCGAGTGCCGCCAATCTATGCCCGAGCCATCATAAATTTGTTTGAGCCTCGCGGCGTTATTGCTGTCCAATCCAAATGCATTTACCATAAATTGGTAAATGGTTTGTTGTGTTATACGGTATTGAGGATTAGCCGTGCCTATGGCACTGATGCAACTGCCCATTGTTTGTTTGTTTTTAAAAAGCAGTCTCGACGTTTAAAGATACCGTAACTTCGTTTGATAACACCACGCTTTTATCGCCTATGGCAAAATCAAGGCGGTTAATTTTGAAACTTCCTTTAAAAATGGCCGTACTGCCTGATGTGATATACGTAAAAGGTAATTGAATGAGTTTTGTTTTGCCTTTAATAGTTACGTTAAAATCGCCGGTATAGTTGCTTCCGCCTTTTTGTTTAAAGGAAACCGACTTCATCGTGATTTTTGGGTAATGCTCCACATCAAAATATTCTTCCTTTTTAAGATGATTATCGCGCATGTCGTTATCCGAGTCGATGGTTTTAGTATCAACCGAAGCCTCAATACTACTACTGGCCAAATGATCCTTGTCAAATAAGATGGTAGCTTCGAGGCCGCCAAGCTTGCCGCTCGACTTAAAGCCCATGTTTTTAACTTCGTAGGTAACGGTTGATTGGGTTACCGTTTGTTTGGTTTGTGCAAATGCCAATGTGCTGAAGCACACGCATGCCATATAGAAAAATAGTTTCTTCATTTTTTTACAGGTTTAACAATAGTACCAAACTAACAATTTACAAACGGTATTGTTACATTAGTGCATGCAATTTTTACAATCGCTCATACCCAGCCGTTCTGCCATCGCACATTTACGCTTTGTTTTCTCGTTGTTTTTAATGCCGGTGTATTTATTTGCCTATAGCCAGTCTGTAGCTATTAACCCGCTAAACGCCTTACTGGTATTTTTAGTATGGCACCTGCTGGCGTTCCCGGCCAGTAATGGCTATAACAGTTATTTTGATAAGGACGAAGAAAGTATCGGCCTGTTGGATAAGCCGCCCGTGGTTGATATCAGTTTGTATTATTTCTCGCTGTTGCTTGAGGTTCTGGGGTTTTTATTAGGATTCATCGTTAGTTGGGAGTTTGCCTGCGCGGTGTTACTTTATGGCATCATGTCGAAACTATACAGCCACCCCAAAACGCGGCTCAAAAAGTACCCCATCATCAGCTTTTTAACAGTATTTATTTTCCAGGGATGCTTTGTTTATTATACTACCTATACAGCACTGAGTAATACCAGTCTGTTTAGCGCCTGGACGGGTGACAGGGTTATAGCCGGAGCGATTTGTTCCTGCCTCATCGGCGCTTCATACCCTTTAACGCAGATCTATCAGCATCACGAAGATAGCCGCCGGGGCGACATCACCATCAGTATTTTACTGGGCTATAAGGGCTCTTTTATATTATCTGGAGCATTGTTTGCAAGCGGGGTTTTGCTGTCGTTTTTTTATTGGCAACAACGTGATATGCTGGATTACTTTTACTTTTTTTTAATTTGCTCGGCCCCGCCGTTTGTATTTTTTAACTGGTGGTTTTACCAGGTTGGGGTTTCAACAACCAATGCCAACTATAAAAATGCCATGCGGATGAATTTTATCAGCGCAGGGTCTATGTTGTTTTATTTTGGAGCGATAGCGGCGATGAGTGGGCATGTAGTGGTGTAAAGTTTAGTTTGACCGATGGTAAGAAGATTTATAGCGCTTGGGTATGTCGCCATCAATTTCGAAGCCTCTTTAACCCATTGTCATTCCGACCGGAGGGAGGAATCTTCTGCATTCGATTGGTCTACTGGAAACTTAGCTCGCGCAAAAGATCTCTCCCTACGGTCGAGATGACAACGTTTTAGATTGAATTTAATTCGAATTGACTATTTCCTTTAGATGCCTTTTTAAGCCAGTGTCATTCGGACCGGAGGGAGGAGTCTTTTGCATTCGATTGGTCTACTGGAAACTCAGCTCGCGCAAAAGATCTCTCCCTCCGAGATGAAAACATTTTAGATTAAATTGAATTAATTTATCCTTCAAACCCAACCCCCATATTTACAAACATAAAAGCCCATTTATCTGCCGCTTCGCTGATGATCTGGGCGGTAGATTTGCCTGCTCCGTGGCCTGCCTTGGTTTCTATGCGGATCAGGGTGGGTGCTTCGCCGATTTGGTATTCTTGCAGGCGTGCTGCAAACTTGAAGGAGTGGGCGGGCACCACACGGTCGTCGTGGTCGGCGGTGGTTATTAGGGTGGCGGGGTAGCTGCCGGGTTTCAGGGCGTGGTATGGCGAGTAGTTCAACAGGTATTTAAACATCTCTTCGCTATCTTGTGCGGTGCCATAATCGTATGCCCAGCCTGCTCCGGCTGTAAACTCGTTATAGCGCAGCATATCTAAAACACCTACCGCAGGAAGCGCTACCTTAAACAGATCGGGACGCTGGGTGACGACGGCGCCCACCAGCAAGCCGCCGTTTGAGCCGCCCGCTATGGCCAGATAATCAGGCGAGGTGTATTGTTTATCGATGAGGTATTGGGCAGCGGCAATAAAATCGTCAAATACATTCTGCTTCTGCATTTTTGTGCCGGCCAGGTGCCAGGTTTCGCCATACTCGCCGCCACCGCGAATATTAGGGGCCGCGTACACACCGCCCTGCTCGAGCAGAATGATGTTAGACAGGCTGAAAGCGGGTGTTAGGCTCACACCAAAGCCACCGTAAGCATACAATAACGTCGGGTTTTTGCCATTCAATTCAATGCCTTTTTTATGGGTGATGATCATTGGTACACGGGTGCCATCTTTTGAATGGTAAAATACCTGTTTTGATTCGTAAAGCTCCGGATTGAATTTTGCGCCTGATTTTTTATATAACTCAGAAGCGCCGCTTGCAATGTGGTATTTAAAAATGGTGGTTGGATAGGTGTATGATGTGAAGGTATAATACAACTCCACTTCCGTTTTTTTGGCGCTGAAGCCGGTGGCGGTACCCACGCCGGGCAGTTCGATACTGCGTTCCAGGTGGCCATCCATGTTGTATTGCATTACCAACGAGGTAGCATCTTTTAAGTACTGAGCGAAAAGTTTGCCCCCAGCTGTACCCGCGCTTAAAACATTCGCGGTTTCGGGTACCAGGTCGGCCCAATAGTCGGGCGTAGCTTTGTCGGCTTCGGCGGTAACTATTTTATAGTTGGGCGCATGCAGGTTGGTAAAGACGTATAGCTTGCTGCCAATGTTATCAATTACGTGGCTTTCGGTATCAAAATTATCTACCAGCGTAATGATGGAGCTGCCGGGCTGGCTTACGTCTTGTAAATATAATTCGTTGCCGGTTGTTGATGTGGCGGCGGTGATCACCAGGTAACGCTCATCTTCGGTTAAATAACCGCCAATGTAACGGCGCGGTGTTGCGGTGCCTCCAAAAATCAATACATCATCCTTTTGTGGTGTATTTAACCGGTGAAAGTAGAGCTGATGGTATTGGGTTAGGCCCGAGAGTTGGCTGCCTGCATCGGGTTTATCATAAGTGCTGTAGTAAAAGCCTTCGTTGGCTTTCCAGGCTATACCGCTAAACTTAATGTTGGTTAAAATCTCGCCAATCTGGGTTTTGCTTTCGGCATCCATCACCACTACGTCGCGCCAGTCGGACCCGCCGACCGAGAGCTGGTAAGCGCATAAGCTGCCATCTTTGTTGAAATCAATACCGCCCAGCGATGTGGTACCGTCGATGGAGAAGGTATTAGGGTCTAAAAATACTTCGGGTTCGTCCTCTTCCAACTGCCGGTATAAAACGGATTGACTTTGCAAACCATCGTTTTTATAAAAATAGGTGTAGCGGCCTTCTTTAAAGGGCGCGCCATATTTTTCATAGTTCCACAAGTTTTCGAGCCTTTGGCGGATGCTTTCGCGATAAGGAATTTGCGATAGATAGTCCTGCGTTGTCTTGTTTTGTTCAATTACCCAGGCTTTGGTATCGTCGGCTTCGTCGTTCTCCAGCCAGCGGTAGGGGTCGGGCACGGGCGTGTTGAAGTAGGTGGTTATGGTGGTATCTTTTTTTGTTTGAGGATAGTTCATAAAGTACAGATTAACACGAATTTCACGAATAAGAACGAATTTTCACGAATGGGATGAAGGATTAATTTAATTAACACGAATAGGAACGAATTTAATTAGCACGAATTACACGAATAAAACGAATTTTCACGAATGCGGGGTTTAGAGGGTTGGGGGCGATGCGGTGGGTTGAGCATTAGCGATTGCAGTGTAAAGATATGAGCCCGGAATGAAGCGGAGCGTAATGAGGACTTGCAACGGAAAGCGCGGGCCGCAGGCAATGCCCAAATTTTGCTTGTATTGCTGCACCCATGACATAGAACGCGGCACTGGTGCAAACAACCATCCTGCCCCCCCAGGCATCAGTGTAATCAAAAAAATCATCTAATAATCAGTGGTCAAAAATCAGACAGTGCATCAGCGTAATCACACTAATCATTAAAAATCAGCGGTCAAAAATCACATCGAACAAGCCAGGCATCAGTGTAATCACAAAAATCATCTCATAATCAGTGATCAAAAATCATTATAATCAACCGCTAAAAACAATTACTTTTGGCTTTAATGACCAGCCGTTATAAACTGTATTTTGCTTCCGACTTTCATTTGGGGGTACCGGACTATATTTCGAGCCGTGCGCGCGAGGATAAGATTGTGCGCTGGTTAGACCAGATTAAGGCAGATGCCTCCGAATTATTTTTGATGGGCGATATTTTCGACTTTTGGTTCGAGTATACCACGGTGGTGCCCAAAGGCTACATCCGCCTGTTTGGTAAACTGGCCGAACTGACCGACGCGGGTGTTAAACTGTACCTGTTTAAAGGCAACCACGACATGTGGATGTTTGACTACTTTAAAAAAGAGTTGAACGCCACCATGATTAATGATGAGTTGGAAATTGAGCGAAACGGTAAAAAGTTTTACCTGCACCACGGCGATGGCCTTGGGCCGGGTGATGCAAAGTACAAATTGCTGAAAAAGTTTTTCCGCAGCCGGTTGTGCCAGTGGCTGTTTGAGCGGGTACACCCTAACTTTGGCGTAGGGATTGCTAATAGATGGTCGCAGCATAGCCGCATTGTGCAGGGGCATAACGAGGTGCGCAAAAACATTGAGCAGGAATGGCTGGTGGCTTTTAGCCGCGAGCAGCTGAAGGTTAAGCATTATGATTACCTGGTGTTTGGGCACCGACACCTGCCTTTGGATATTGATTTAGACGGGCAAAGCCGTTATATTAACCTGGGCGAATGGGTGAACTATTTTTCGTACGCGGTTTTTGATGGGCAAAAACTGGAGTTAAAATATTTTGAGAAGAGTGATAAAGTTTAAAATTGCAATTGGGATAGCCTTGCTTTATAGCCTATCGGCGCAGGGCGCACATCAAGCCGATTATGTTAAAATAGTTTCGGTACCTGCCAAAAAGCGCATTGATATTACCATTGGGGGCGAGTTATTTACATCGCTACTGTACGCCGACAGCTTGAAACGGCCAACCCTTTTCCCGATTTATACCGCCCAAAAAAATATGATAACCCGCGGCTGGCCTATTGTGCCCCAGGTTAAAGACCGGACGGATTATGCGCACCAGGTGGGCCTGTGGTTTAGCTACAGCAATGTGAACGGGGCCGACTACTGGAATAATTCGCCGGGGGTTGATACTGTTAGTCGTGCTTATGGCACCATCAGGCTGCAAAAGATTTTGAACATTAGCAATGGCGACGGCAAGGGCAGCCTGACCATTTTATCTAAATGGTATAACCCGGGCGCCAAAGCGGTGTTGGAAGAAACTTCGGTTTTTGTTTTTAAGGTGGATAAGGGCCTGCGCATTATTGACCGGTATATTACCCTGAAGGCGCTTGTGAATACCGAGTTTAAAGACGCCAAGGACGGACTTTATGCAATTAGGGTAGCCACGGAGCTGGGCCAGCCCGTAACATCGCTGGAGAGCGCTATATTACAGGATAAAAAAATGGCCACCGACTCGATACCTCTTACCGGCCACTATACCAACAGCCAGGGCATACAGGGCGAAGCGGTTTTTGCTAAACGGGCTAAATGGGTTAAGTTAACGGGGAGTGTACATACCGAGCCGGTGACACTGGCTTTGATGGATAACCCTCAAAATTTAAATTACCCGGCTTTTTGGCTTGCACGCAGCTATGGTTTAATGTCGATCAACCCTTTGGGTGCCGAGGTATTTACCCATGGGGCCGAAAAATTGAACTTCCGCCTGCCGCAGGGCAAACAGCTAAGCTTAAAATACCGCTTTGTGCAGGGTGATAAAAGCCTGGATAACGATACGCTGGAGCGACTATTTAACGAGTTTACGTCGGCCAGCCTTTAGCGCTCGCCACACGGGTAATGCGGGGCTTCTCATGCGTGTGTCAATAATGCCATGCTATGGGCGTGGTTGATACCATATTACCGGAAAAAGTGTTTATTTTTGCAAATTGTTATCAAGTTGTGCTATAGCCCGATAGGCCAAAGCAAAACGAGGTAACCAATAACAACAATTGATTTATGTTAGATAAGTTAGAAGCTATAAAAGAACGCTGGCAAGATGTGGAGCGCGAATTGAGTAGTCCGGATATTATGAAGGACATGAAGCGTTTTGCCCAGATGAATAAAGAATATAAGGACCTCACCAAGGTTGTGGAGCAATACAACATTTACTACAACGTAATGAGTAACATTGACAGCAACCGTGAGATTTTAGCTACCGAAAAGGACGATGAGTTCAGGGAGATGGCCAAAGCTGAGCTGGATGAACTGCTGCCACAACAGGAAGAGCTGGAAGAAAAGATCCGCCTGATGCTGATACCGAAAGACCCCGAAGATAGCCGCAACGCTATTGTGGAGATTCGTGGCGGTACTGGCGGCGACGAGGCCGCGCTGTTTGCCGGCGATCTTTACCGCATGTACATCCGCTTTTGCGAAAAACAAGGCTGGAAAACCGAACTGGTTGACTTTACCGAAGGCACCGCGGGAGGTTATAAGGAAATTGTGTTTAATGTTTTGGCCGAGGATGCTTATGGCACGCTGAAATACGAATCGGGCGTACATCGGGTACAGCGTGTGCCTGATACCGAAACACAGGGCAGGGTACATACATCGGCCGCATCGGTAGTGGTACTGCCTGAGGCTGATGAGTTTGATGTGGACATCCATGTGAACGATATCCGCAAGGATCTGTTCTGCGCATCGGGACCGGGCGGGCAATCGGTAAACACCACCTATTCTGCCGTGAGGTTAACACACTTGCCTACGGGGATTGTGGCGCAGTGCCAGGACCAGAAATCGCAATTGAAGAATTATGACAAGGCTTTGCAGGTATTACGCTCCAGGATTTACGAGATGGAACTGCAAAAACACCTGGAGGTGATTTCGAAAAAAAGAAAAACGATGGTATCTACCGGCGATAGGTCGGCCAAGATACGCACCTATAACTACCCGCAAGGGCGCGTGACAGAACACCGTATAGGCCTTACTATCTACAACTTACCCGAAGTGATGAACGGTAACCTGTTGGAGATAATGGAAGCGCTGCAATTTGCCGAGAATGCAGAAAAACTACAGGAAGGTAGTATGGCGTAAATTTATTTTCAATTTTACTTGCGGGTTGAAAATAAGTCCCTATATTTGCAATCCCAAACACGGAGTGGTAGTTCAGCTGGTTAGAATGCCTGCCTGTCACGCAGGAGGTCGCGGGTTCGAGTCCCGTCCATTCCGCGGAAATTAATGCAAAAACAACTAAAAGCCTGTAAATTAAATGTTTACAGGCTTTTTAGTTTGCCAAAAACACCAAATTATTCATCTTTTTGCAAAAAAATGGTGAGCAATTCGGTGAGCATATTTGGGCGATAAAATGCTCACCAAAAACAATGTAAGCTATTGTTTTACAGCAAGTTCAGTTATTGAACATCTTGACTGGAAGTGACGGAATTAACAATTTTGTTTCACTTTTAATTATTAGTCATGAGAACTAACATGAATTTGCTTTTTTATTTAAAGAAGCGTTCCACCTACACATTTGGCCCCGTGGCCATCTATTTGCGGTTCACCGTTGACGGGCAACGCGCAGAAACCTCCACCGGCAAAACATGTGAGCCTGCGCGATGGAATGTACAGGCAGGCCGCGCCATCGGCACCAAAGAAGATGTGAAAGTTTTAAATGCCTACCTGGACAAATTACAAGCCCAAGCGCAGGCATTGCACCAGGTAATGACAGCAGGAGAAGAGATCGTCACCGCTGAAACGATTAAAAACAGGTTTATAGGTAAAGCCGAAAAGGCGCGAACTCTGGTTGCCATATTTGAGGATCACAATGCCAGGATGAAAAGTCTCGTTGGGCAGGAATTTGAAAAAAGCACCTTGCAGCGTTATGAAACCTGCTTAATGCATACCAAAGACTTTATGGAGTGGCAGTATAACCTATCTGACATCCCGGTTAATAAGATCAACTTCGCTTTTCTGAATGATTTTGAGTATTACTTACGGAGTGTTCGCAAATGCGGAAACAACTCTGCTATCAAGTATATCAAGAACCTGGGTAAGATTGTTCGTATCTGCCTTGGCAATGGCTGGCTGACCGTTGACCCCTATCTCAATTACAAACCCAAACAAAAGGCGGTACACCGGGAAGTGCTCACCAAAGAAGAACTGGAACGAATGAGCAAAAAGAAGTTCGGTGTTCAACGCTTAGACCAGGTAAGAGATGTATTCTTATTCAGTTGCTATACCGGCTTGGCCTATGTAGACGTACACAAGCTAAAACGCTCCGAACTTGTAACAGGCATTGATGGCGGTCTTTGGATACATACCCATCGTCAGAAGACAGATACGTTGTCACGCATACCCGTTTTGTCTCGTGCCTTGTCCATTATTAAATCGTATGAGAATCATCCGGAATGCATCGTCAAAGACACACTTTTACCAGTGATGACCAACCAAAAGATGAATGCTTATCTCAAAGAAATAGCAGACCTGTGCAGGATTAACAAAGTACTGACCTTCCATATTGCCCGGCATACGTTTGCTACAACGGTTACTCTGAATAATGGCGTACCTATTGAAACCGTAGCTAAGATGATGGGACATACCAGCATTAAAACGACACAGATTTATGCCAAGGTCATGGATCACAAGATCAGTTCCGATATGCAGCAATTGCAAAAGAAGCTAACAGCATTTTGACGGATTATCTACCGGGGCTGCATACGCGGCCCTGGTAGATTTCTAAAAAGATTTACCCATACGCTTTAAAAATTAGGAACCATGATCAAAAAAACAAAATACATAGATTTAATGACCGATTTCGGCTTCAAACGCATCTTTGGCACAGATCCCAATAAGGATTTATTAATTGCGTTTTTAAATGAGGTGTTCAGGGGGCGAAAGCACATTGTGGACCTGGTCTACAATAAAAACGAGCATCCTGGAGACACGATATATGAGGGCGGAGCGATCTTCGACCTGTTGTGTACAGGCAATGACGGCGAACACTTTATTATTGAAGTGCAACGCGGCAGGCAGGAGAATTTTAAACAGCGGGCCTTATTCTACACCAGCCGGTTAATCAGCGAACAAGCCCCTAAAGGCAACCGCAGCCAATGGGCTTACAATTTCAGCGAAGTTTATCTGATCGCGTTGCTGGAAGATTTTACCTTAGAGGATAGCCCGGCAAATGACTACTTGCATGATATTTGCCTGTGTAACAGGGATACAGGAAAAATATTTTATGAAAATTTAGGTTATACCTATATCGAATTACGTAAATTTGTTAAAACGGAGGCGGAGTTAACCAGCGAGTTAGACAATTGGCTTTCTTTGCTGAAAAATATGAGCAGCATGGATAAGATACCGTTGTATCTGCGCAAGCCGATATTTGAAAAACTGTTTAACATTGCTGCTTACAGCAGTTTAACGAAAGAGGAAAAAGCCATGTATGACAGCAGCTTAAAAAGTAAGTGGGACAATAAAAATGTGTTAGACTATGCCAAACAGGAGAGCAAGGCTGAAGGGATTCTGGAAGGAATCAAGCAGACTGCAAAAAAAATGAAACAGAACGGCATAGAGATTAAACTGATTGCCAATATTACCGGTTTATCTTTGTCTGAAATCGAACAACTTTAATTTTTACTAATTGTATAATTATAATAAAAAAGCTACTGCTTCGCAGTGGCTTTTTTATTTCCTGCTAAGAAAACACGAAGCGGACGGTTATGCGCCCTGCAAATCAAGCACGCGGCATTTCATTTTTACCAGTTGAGCAACCAACAGCGCGTAGACGGGTAAAATGTCAAGGCCGGGTGGAGCCGCTGAAAGCGAACAACTCCCGCCCGCTTGTATAGCCTTGACGTTTTATCCCGGCGGTGGCTATCTTTGCTGTACTGGTGAATGAGAATGCTATTTTACACCACCTTTTTGTTTGCTATCATCTACCTCTGGGTGTAAATTTGAATGATGCTAACTTTGCAAGCGCCTCAATAACTTCAATTAACTCTTCATAAAATAAAAGCATATCGCCTATTTCGCTTGCCCCTCCGCTTTGCGAAGTGTTATAAATATAGGCTCTAAGTAATAACCAAAGATCTTCTTTGACACGATCTTCAGGGTTATTAAGGAAAAAAGAACAAATGTCTGTGCTAATTTCCTCTAATTCCCCCGGTGAAAAATTAGAGTTATTTTTAAAAGCATTCATAAAGTTTATTTTACTGCATCATATTCCTCAATCTCTAATTCTGAAAGCGTACTTAGATAAAGCTTTTCTGCTCGGACTATAAAACTGTAAAACCTTGCGTAAAGCTCGTTCAAATCTTTCTGCTCTATTAAATTTCGTACTGTGTAACGGAGTGCTGAATGGCTCTGCGACAGTGTAGCCAGTAATTTTTTATCATAAGGCGTTTGCATAGGAAAGCACTCTTCGTTTTCAGGCCAGAACATTTTGCAGATGTTTAGTAAGTGTGGTAAGCTGTGCAGATTAGGAGCGTAACCTAAAAAATTATAAATAAGTCCTAAACACGCCTGTTCTATGCCTTGTGACAACAAGAATACGGTTACTTCAAATAAATTATCCTTGACCAGCTCTGCGGCCATTAAGATGGTTACAGACCGCAAAATTCTCCTGGTACAATAGTTAACTGTCTGATCACGATTTTCATTTTTAGTTATCATGGGAATGCTTTCTTTATCTAAAAAGTCTCCCTTTGAATGTATCAAATTACCGTGTTTGAAAACCGTACAGAAAAATCTGTTCCGGTTTTCCAGTTTATTTAGAGCTTCCTCCTTCGTATGAACAAACAAGTTGATTGTCAACCCATCAAGACTGTTAACGATACTTTGAATATTAGTACCGTAAGGATTCGCCAGCGGGCTTATGGCAAGGAGATCATAGTGTAAATCAGTATTACCAGAAGATTCTTTTAAATTGAATAAATGTAAGTTGGTGGATTGTACGCAGAGGCTGCCAAAGACATAGACCTGATCAGGGTTGAGATGTCCCATAATTAAAGCGATTACCTTTTCCAGCCCCGGTTTCATTGGCGTATCTGTATTTTCCATCGACGATGCGATCCGATCATTAGACTGCGATAATGAATTTACCTTATTGACTTCCTTGTTGCCTTGTGCCTTCGCAGATGATGCTTGTTCAAGGATTTCTGCCTCCCTGATTTTGACATCAAGCAAGGCATTGAGTTCGCTGATAATGGTTTCTGTCCGTTTTTGCAAAAGATAAGCCCTGTAAAACAAGGTTGGTATAAATGCTTCGTTTACCTGGTGGTTTTGCTCATATCTTACGGACGAATACGCGTTATTAAGCGTTTTCAGGATCTCTTTTTCTTCGGGCGTATCGGCGGGGAATAATACGCCAAGCCCTGGGAGTAAAGGCGTAACCAATTCCTGGTGCAGGGTGATGCTGTGTGTTTTTTTCTCTTTTGCCAGCAGCGCTAATTCCAGTGTCCTAAAGGTTAACTCGATGAACTGGTGAAGCATAAATACGGTTAAACCCGCATCGTTTTTTTCGCTATAGAAATTTGCGCCATCCAGGAAGGCCGTAGCCTTAGCTGCTCCGTCCTTAAACTGCGCGTTGGCTTCACTTTTCCAGGCTAATAAATTTTCCGCTTTAGATTGCGGCAAATCAGGGCTATCCGCTTTATTGTAAAGCAGATTAGGTTCTATACATGCTAAATGAAAAAGAAGGTTGCCTTTTTTTAGGGCGGCCCTGATTTCCCCTGTTTGGTAAAACGTATAGGTGATGGCTTTACTTGCGTTCGTTGCTATTCTTACAAACGGCTCCAGTTCTGTAAACTTAGTACCGCAACTGGCCGGAATGATGATGATCAGGTGGTGGGTATTGTTGTCGGAATGACTAAGGCAGTATATTTTTTCTACCGCAATCTTTTCAGCTATTACCTCCCCGATTCTTTTTAGATCTGCTATTTCCATGACACTGGTATATAAAGTGATTAAAATGCTTTTTCGTATAAGCAGCCACGCTGCTTTGTTTTGATACGCTTAAACTTGGGATAGCCTTTACTTTGGGCCATATCTTGTAAAACAGCTTGAATGTGTGCCGGGCTGATAAATTCAGAGCCTGAAATCCTCCGGCTGCGGCGGTAGATATTCAAAGGGGTTTCCGGTGACTGGAACACTGCCCCCTCTAAAAGTGAATATAAAATCTCTGTAGCTTCTTTAATTCCCATTTCATAGGAGGTAGAATAGTTCCGCTTTTTATATTCAGGATTTACTTCAAACAGGTTAAAAACCTGGCAGGCTGTGTTATCCGGAAGAATTTCGAAAACTTCATGATGTATGAACGTTCTTTGAATGGTTCTGACCACCTGGTAATCGGCCATATCGTCAACCCTATCCATATTATTGATGATAACGCCTTTTAAACCATCCTCAAGCACGTTCGTATAATGATGGATATCCAAGATCGTGAGTTCCTTAAATTGAAGCTGTTCTATTCTTTCAATCGCATTATCTTCATAACCCATGAGAAATGACACTTCCGATGTACTGTAGCCTTTGGCGATGCGCTTAACCATCAGGCTGTAAAGCACACCTATATCCACAGGCGATATTTTCGCCTGAAACGTTTCCTTAACTGACGCTTCGGTTATTTTATTTTCCATGGGACTGCGTATTAGGTGATATAACTTCGTTTAAGCTGTAAACAACTTTCTTTGTGGAATTGAAAGGCTGGTAGGTGACCGCATAACACTCGCTTAACCTATCAAGGAAGCGGTTATGGAAGTCGGTAAAATGCTCCTTTAAAACGGTAAGCTTATTGCCTGATATTCTGAGCCAGTTCAAAAGGGCTTCATCCTGTTCGGAATGAACAAGGTAAAACGTGTAATCTTCCGCATCGATCAGAAAAAGCGGCACCTTTCTGTAATGGCCTATAGCTTTTGCAGGTGACTTAATGACCGGCTCTAAAATTAAGTGGCCTTTATGGTCTTTCAGATTAAAGGCAATGGTAAACGGCTCGCTCGAAATTCGCCAGTCCGCCATATTAGATTTGACTGGCTTATTGTTCCAGGACAAATGCCCTTCACCCTGACTTTTACACACAAAAGGCTCATAGAAAAGCATCGGTATTGCTTTCTGCCATAGCTTAATCAGGATCGGCACAGCATGCAACCACTTTATCACATTTGCTTCATGGTCTTGCCTGCCTACAGACTTGACCAGCGTAAACATTTCGTAGCAAATTTCATTTAAGGCGATCTGATTCTCTGTGAAAATAACCTCTCCCGTAATGGCCTTATCCTTTCGCAAATATTGGCCGTAGGATACGATGCGACTACTATGTTTACCCGTTTTACCGATGAATGGCATCAGCATCGGTAGCTGTGAGAACCATAACCCTAATTCGGTATAGATGACGTTGTAGCCGACTACTAATTTATTTGTGGTTTCTACCCTTGTTTCGTTCAACATGGTAGCATCGAATTGGTGATAATGATCTAACGAAAAGCCCCAACCCACTTTAAAGATGTTACCATATTCCGGCTTGGGATAGATAAATACATGATGCCCCTGTACATCCACATATAAATATTTTAGGTCTTTTTTATGCTCCTGCTCTAATCCCGGCCAATAATAATCTTCCAATTCCATGGCCCTATGATGCATCAGGTCAAACATACCACCATAGGCATGTTGGCAAAGGATATTACCGGGCATTCCGCAATCGCACGCTACATTGATGTCATGCCGTCTGATTTGAACAAATACATTATGGGGTTGGTCGTTTTCGGCTTCAACGGAAAGAATGAAAACGCCCTTATCGTATTTAACAGCAGGCACCGTAACCCGCAAAGATCGTTGGTTGCCGTTTGATACTGTATAATGCTTGTACAGCACTTCTTTAATTAACATTAGATCATCATTCTCTAGCGGGATTGTATATTGAAACTTGTCAGGTAATATGATCGTCTCTGGCTTTTTATGTTTGGTTGCCATAATATTACCTCGTTTCTGTGTTATACTTTTCCAAAAATTCCTTTACCTCTTGTTCGCTTTGCATCAGGCGTTCCTTTAAGCGTTCAAGGAATGCGTTATCGTCGGTTACAACACCATCGTTCACGACGATATGAGGGGAGAAATCTCTAATATCCGGTACAGTTGGCCTTTCGGCACTTATGTTAATTGTGCTTTTGTACCCGGTGTTAAAGTAGATATTGATGTTATTAATGATTACTTTCATGATACATTGATTTACTGTGTAATCTAATTTCATGAGATTGCATGGTCTATCGAAGTCAAAACGAGACTGTTTTACTCATTTAAGCAACTATTTTATGTAACAGTGTATTTTGTATCTTTACATTTTATAATCTTGCATCTCGATCTTATGACAACATCTGAAAAACCGACAAACCAACATATAGGCCGAAAAATTAGCCGTATTCGCGAACTAAGAGGGATTAAGCAAGAGGATTTGGCCACTCAATTAGGCGTAAGTCAAAAGACTGTTTCCCGTATGGAGCAAAGCGAAGTGATTGAAGATGATGTCTTAGAAAGTATAGCTAAGATTTTAGGCGTTACTACCGATGCAATTAAGAATTTTTCTGAGGAGGCCGTGATAAATTATTTTAACACTTTTAATCAATCAGTTTCCAGCAGTAATTTTGGCCATAACAACACCTGCACATTTAATCCCATTGATAAACTGGTTGAACTGTTTGAAGAAAATAAAAAGCTGTATGAGCGTTTATTACAAGCTGAAAAAGAGAAGATTGAGCTTTTAAACAAAAAATAGCTTATATATAAACGAATACATGAATTGATCTTCATAAAACTTAATACAAAAACCAAAATTAATTTAATCATCCAATGTGTTGGAATGCTAACGGGGACAGCAACACATCTACTATGGATCATTAATAATGGATTTCTGTCAGAAAAATATAATGCACCAGTTTTATCTACGTTTTTCTGGGATAGTTTGACTTTTTTAGATCCTATTGCCGCAATTTTATTGATACTAAAACCCAAAACAGGTATTTGGGTAGTTGCGGTTATTGTTGTTGTTGATGTATTGCACAATGGCAATATATGTTTTAGAGCGCTGTTGTCAGAGCCCCAATCCTTTACCAATTGGATTAAAAATAACTGGATGCTCTGGACTCAGGTTTTTTTTGGATTATTTGTTATAATATCATTTAAAAATAACTGGGAAGAACTAAAATTTAAAAACACCCATACAGGGTAATTTTAAAAATTAACGCTAGGTCAACATTATCCCGAAAGCACTCACAGCTTCGGATAGTCTACTTTCCTTCACTAGTGCTGGTGTTTTATTTCCATGGAACAGCGTTGTTTGTTCTATTAATAATCCGTTTTTTTATTTAAATCTTTCAGTTTATCGTTTCAAGGCTTGCCCCTCATTTTCCTCAAACTGTCTGCCTCGCTTTCCAATTGCTTAATCCTCAATTCCGTTGTCTGTCTTTCCAGGTAACGTGCAATGCTGTCCGTCCGGTATTGATTGATAGCCGTTACATTCAGGCTGTCCAGTTGATTCTGTAATTTTTGTTTTTTAATACTATCTGCAACAAGATAATTCCAGTACCAGGCTTTGCGGAAACGGCTGTTCTGGCTGTCCTTATACCAGTAACGGAAGCCAAACCAACTCACCAAACCAACCACGATAGCTAAAGCAGACAGATACATACCGCGCTTAGCCATAATCTTTAAAAAGCCCTTTCCAGCATCCTCCGGCAATACCAAGATTCTGTTTTTGGAAAATGCCTCACGCAATACCTGTATGACTGCCGATCTTGTGGCATTCATACCCTCACTGGCAATATTAGAAATGGATAATGTACTTGGCGGGGGGACGGTGACCTCAATCTTTTTGTATTTATCTTCAAAGCTGCTGATCAGCTTCTTTGTCTCCTTGTCCTTTTCAATAATGATTTGATTCTTCCCGTCGATCTGCTGCTGTTGCTCTTTTATAAAGTTTTTGATCTCCTTTAAGTCTGTAGCGTGCTCGTTCAACACGTCTTTTAATGTCGTTTCATCCATTGAGGTTTCTTCGTTTGGTTTCATGATGTCATCTTTACTTAGTTCATAATTCTGTTTACTGTCAATTTAAGCATAGCTTACCGTCCTATGCCCTGGGTATACTGACGTACTTGTTGCTGTTGTTCCTTTTCCTGCTCTTGCTGTTTCTTCAATTCCTCCTGATGCTGCCTTAATAATTGCGCCTGCCGGTTCTGTTCCTGCTGACGTAAAAGCTGTTCTTGTTTCAGCTTCTTTTCAATATCCATCAGGGCATAGCCCACCTGGCTGCCCTTAAAGCGGACGTGCTGCGCATCTGTAAAAGCGATACCCCGGCCCAACTCTACTTCGTAGCCCCGCTGCTCCATGTACTTTTTGACTTGCTGCACATCTGTGCTTTGCTTGATGGCTGTTTGCAGGTGCTTTTTCAAGGCTTCCTTACGGTTATCAACCCGCTGGCTTTGTGCAACCCTTTGCTCCGGTTTTAAGAACTTGTTCGGGCTTAACACCTGCTCTAATTTGTATTCCAGTTCCATCTTCCGGGCGAACTCGGCCACATGCTTATAGCTATTGCTGTCACTGGCCGTCTTACCATCAAAGCCGATGCGATTTGCGACGATATGGAGATGCTCGTGGCCTGTATCTTTGTGCGCCACTACTACATACTGGTGATCCTCAAAATCAAACTTCTCGGCCAGCTTTTCCACGATGTCGATCTTATCCTGCAAGCCTAACTTCCCGGCATCGCTGTGGGCGAAGCTTAATGAAAAATGAAACACCGGTTTGGACTGGTCAGGATTCAGTTTGGCCACTTCGATCATCTCCCGTACCAGTTCTAAGCGGGTGCCGAAACACTGGTTATAGGCGATCACCTCGACCTGCTTCTTTTCCAGTTCCTGCATTTGCAGTTCTTTGCTTTCCTGCCGTCTGCCTTCAAAGAGGTAATGCAAGACACCCCGGAAACTTTTACCTGTGCCTACTTTACCGATCATGATACATAGGTATTAATGTTCTTCACTAATCCACGCAGGCTTCGGACATCCTGGTCGAGCAAAGCTCTTTCCATTGCGTTCAGATCATCGCCCTTATTTCGCTTCCTTGCGATCTGGTTGAGGTTGGCGGCGATGTGATTGAGCGTACCCCGCATTTCTAAAACCGGTTTGGGCAGTGTCTTGACCCTGACTTCTATCCGCGTGTTCAATCCAAGGTTCCGCAGGAAAACCGATGGATTCATGCCTACGCGTTTAGCGTTGGCTTCAATGATCTTCTTCTCAATGAGCGTGCACATCACGCTCACGGCGGTGCGCCGCTTATGCGGCACTTTCGGTCTGCCGCCCCGGTTCACCCGGCCCGCCGGGGCCGGAACTTTTGTACCTACTGCCTTTTTAACTGCACTTTCCATAAGCTTCTATTCGTTAAAAATCCTCAAAAAAATCCCCCCGAATGCGATAGCATGAGCGGGGGCCAGCAAGTTTCGGCATGGCCGAAACATAGCTGGCTCCCCTGACAGGCCAAGGGCCTGTTCCGCTACCCGGCTGTATCGCTGTGGCGATACTCCGGGGCTGTTCATGCAGCACCTTTGGTGCTGCCCCGCCAAAAGCGGCCTGCCGCTTTCGCGGTTCTTCGGTAATCGCTTTAGCGATTATCGGGCTGTTCAAAACGGTGGCACCAACGGTGCCGCCGTTTACTCCGGCGGCTTGCCGCCGGTACTGTTTTACACCCGCCTGCGGGTGCCAGGCTTTCAGCATGCCGCTCGCGGCATCGCTGATTTGCCCGGTGTTCTTTTGATGCGGCACCCTGGTGCTGCATCGGCGTATATCGGAGTTATTAAATCGCTGGTTACACAATCACCCGCTACATCCTAACCGGAGAGGGTATATCACGTTATCCAGCTATTTTATATCTTGATATATTTTTATCCTGGCCATTCGGGCCAGTAAACCAGGCTTCCCCTTGTCGGGTGATAGGATGGCTGATAGCGGATGTAGCCCCATTCATCCAGTTCACGGATGCACTTATGATAGGTCGCTACCGATGCGATCCGGCTGTAGGACATGAGCGTTTTCCGGTTAACGGAAAACGGATTTGCAAATCCGCTCCGCTGCCAGCAAACGAACAAGCCAGCGAACAGGCTCACATGGGTGGCCAGCATCCTGCTGTCGGCGCTCATGCGCCTAACCCACCGGCTATAATCGGCGGCCTCCCGGTGGATTACTGTAGATGTCATTGCTGGCCTCCCTCTAATAATTTGGTGATGTCCTCCAACTTGTAATACATCATCCCGCCGATCTTTGTATACCGCAGCGTCCCGTTAATACGCAAGTTTTGCAGGGTGCCCGGTGAGATGTTGAGCAACTTACGTACTTCTGCACTTTTGAGCCATTGCTTGCTTTGGCTTTGTTCTCCCGGTTTGATAAACTGTTTGATCTCGGTCAGCATTTCGCATTTAAACTGTTTTAAATCTTCTTTGGTGATGATCTCCACATTCATAGTTCTTTCCCTCCATAAAGTTAATCTGTAATGTTTTGCTGCATGGCTTTCAGCACATCGCTCTTTTTGAAGTAGACCCGCTTGTGCAGGCGCAAAAAGGGCAGTCCCTTTTTCATCCAATCGGACAGGGTCGCCAGTGACACGCCCAATTCAGCGGCCAGTTCCTGTTTGGACAATAGCCGTTCTTCAGCCGTCTGCTGCTGGCTGCCACCTGTTTTAAAATGTTCCTGTAGTTCTGCCCTTACTGCATCCCTGATGCACTGGCTAAGGGCTTCGTTGTTGATAATTTCCATAGCCTTTGTTTGAGGACAAAAGAATGCTATGGAACAGGCTTTTTGTTACCACGATGCCTGCGTGGTAAATTTGAAGTGCTTTGGATATAGTTAAGTAGAATATTAAACGGTTCAATATCAATTTGATAGAGAACTGCTGCTTTTGAAAATGTCAATAAAGCAGTAAAAGCATTATTTCCCTTTTTTTACCGGGGTGATGGTGTAAAGCCTATGCTTTGCGGGTATTTCATTTTCTCTTTTCAAAGGATTTTTAGGGTCGATGCCTCGCAGATAGTGCCTTAACCTGTCTATTTTAATTTCTTTCACCTGGCCTTTATTTTCATTATCATACTCCCGGAAGTACTTGCTGATCATCTTGGCCCAGGCATTTTGTGCCGGAGTGATCAATAGCTCTTTGCCATCCGTAGCTTTCAGCTCCTGCATTTGCATGCAGAGGTCGAGTACAGCCAGCACCTGCCCATCCCTGACTATAATATAACCATCGGTTTCCCATTGGCGGGTTTCTTTCAATTCCGCTTCTAAATCTGCAACCTGTTGTTTGAGGGTATGGATTTCAAACTCTTGCTGTGCAATAACAGCATCGTTAGCTTTATGGATATTCCAGCGGTCGGCAGAGATCAACACTTCGGTGAACTTATTGAGCTGCCTGATCTGCCGCTCGTTTGTCACGTGGTCTCTATCGTAAATGTTTCTTCCCATCAGCACTTTGAGCTGCCTTTCGATCAGGCCCCATAAATACCGAAGAAATATTTCTTCACCGCCATCGGCATGCTTTGTTAAGTAATAGGCCAGGTGGCGCTGGTAAAACTCTTCAATTCGATCTTCGCTGATGGCGAATATCCTTTTAAAAAGGTGCTTTAAAAACTGCTCGCGATCCCATGTCAGCGGGTTGCCGATATCAAGGGTGTCTTTTGAAAAATCAAAAGGGTCTCGGGGTTTGAAATAGTTGACGCTCATTAGTAGATTGATTTACTCAAAAATAAGCGTTTCTGTTGCCGGAAAAAACACATGGGAGGCACATTCATCATGCAGGCATGTTTTCAATTAAAAAATAAGTTTTTAAGAGATGATTAGCTCTTTTTGATGACTATAAAGATACTTTAATGTATTTGGTTCGATCCCTCTTCGGGCTACTTGAACAGGAAATATAAAAAAATCTCCACTTTCATGCTTTTTTTATTTGAATCAAATGCTTGTAAATCAAATAAATACGACCAACTATTTCGTTCAATCGAACAGTTCGATAACTACTTCCATCAAAACTTAGTTTTTACGGAAATATCGAACTGATGATCTTTCTTCTACCTTCCGAATTAAAATCAGTCTAGTAAGAATCCAGCTTAGCGAGGTTAGAAATGGCCTTTTTAAGCAAATCCCCCACATCGTCGGTACTTTTCGACGCGTCTGCCAACTTTGATTCCAAAACTGCAATCTCATCCTCACATTTTGCCTTTTAAGCTCTGTATTCCTGTTCCTCCGTTATAAGGTCGTAATATTTATCGGTTGCATTTTTTATCCGTTTATGGATCACATCGATCTGCTGAATGATCGCTTTGCGTCCGCCTTTCTCAACTACTTTTTGATCGGCGCCATAGATGACATTCAATTCATGTGTATATACTTCCTCCATTCCTGGCCTTACCGTAAAACTGCTTAACAACTCTTCAGACTTGGAATTAACGAGCTCTGCTCTGAAACGGGACTTGCATTTCGCCTGGCAATGGTAATAATAGTAGTAAACGCTCCAGCCTTTAGATGCGCTGTTCGGTAAGCATCCGCTGACACTTCGGGCAAATCAGGTAACCGCGTAGAGGCAAGTTGTCCATCGAAACAATCTTTGGCCCGGTGTCCTTAGTTCTACCGTTCAGCACATCCTGAAACGGGCAGCATGAAGGCATAAGAAATTATGCCTTCATGCTGCCCGGAACTATTGTCCGTTCTTCATCTTTATGCTTGGCTACCTCGATCTTTCCGCAATATAAGGGGTTCAGAATAACGTCCCAGAAGTGGGCGCTACCGTATTTCAAACCCTTCTTGTTCACCTCATGCTTTACTTGTTCTGCCGGATAATTTGCCTTCAGCGATCTGTTCAAATGCCCATCTTAAAATAGCGGCCTCTAGTTCCTTAATAGCAATATATTTTTTACCGTTCTCAGTAATGCGATTGATATAACCGATGGGTGCTAAACCCATGTAATTGCCTTCTTTGCGGGCACGGCGCATACCATAATAGGTATTCAATCCTCTACGGTCGTTTTCTACCTCCGGGACGGCCAAATAAATTGCGAGCATCATTTTATTCTCCGGTATGCTCAAATCGAGCGGCTGGTCGATGGCTTGAACTTCTATATCCAGCTTCCGCAAGGTATTAATCATCCCGTAGGCATCACCCGCATTATGGCTGAAACGATCCCATTTGGTAAAGATCACCAAATGCACTTTGTCCCTCTGTTTGCGCAGGTCTGCCAGCAATTTAATCCATGACGGGCGTATAAAAGTTTTGGCTGAAAAATCCTCATAGACAACCTGCATGACCTTAATATTGTTTTGCAGACAATATTTCCTTAAACGCCCCTCCTGGTCGCGTTGGGAATATCCTTTATCGGCCTGTGGACATCGCCGGTCAAGAGGTGTTTTCTGGTAGATACTGTAATTTGGAGTATGATGCTGATCTGGGTAATAAAGGTGACATGTTTATCCGTATTACCCAACACTTCGCAGGGGTCTTTCTCTTCTTGTAATATTTCCTCCATTAGCCTGGTTAACCTGAGTTTTTTGACAGCTGGAATTGCCTCTTCCTTGATCAGTTTTTCGACGGAAACACAACGCGGGATCTTTAAAAAGTAATAATGAAAAGGAAACCAATCTCTATCAAAAGGAAGGCGACCTCATCGAATTAGCAAATTCGTCGACTGTTAATTTTTGCCTATTGTTTTTGGTAATATTTTTCGTTTGTTTTCAATGAAAATAATATATTTATACTAGAAATTTTCCAAACCTTTCATATAGTGTTATAATGATCGATGACCCCCTTTTTAAAACATAGTGCAACTATTTTATTAACGCCGGGAATAGGCTGGCATTGGGTTGGGTGGGACGGCATACTCACGGTAAGCTCGTATGGCAAACCACTGATGCTATCAATGAACCATATCATCATCGAATCTGACGTTCCGTTGTTCACCCTGATAAGCCCACGTAATTACGCTTCCTTTTTTTGTCAGGATGTACCCGGGACGATTACAGAAGCTAATTTTACTGTTAATAAACCTACCTTGTCCGACAAAATTGTGGTAAATGGTGTGTCACCGCTACTTCTAACTACTACCGGAAACTTCACCTGCTTTTTTTCTTCCCCATCCGAAAAAATGACCACATTTGGTCCCATTCCGGATGTAATCCCATTTAAAATGGGAACATGGAAGGTGATGGAGACCAAGCAGGATGTGTTTATCAGGGATAAAGGATGCGTAGATAGCAGGGTGCACAGCATGTCTCATGTCGATAAAATGGAGGCATCGCTAAAGCAATCAAACGTACCTCATGCGATATTAAACGAGCTTGGCGGCTGGGGTGGCGTTGCTACCGGTTTGGTTGCAGCTGGAGTAATTTTAGGGGCAATTGCCCTTGCGCCCGAAATATTGGTTGGCAGCGCTATTGTTGCAGCAGTAGGCGAGGTGGCTACCTTGACAGGCGTAGGCCTCAGTGGATACCAGATAGGCGAAGGCATTGCCGACTTAGCCAATTTTTACCAACGTACCGACGAAGCAACAACCTGTGCCGATTTGAAGGATGCATCTAAAAGCTTCGAACAAGGGCTAGCCAAAGTGGGTGTTGGCGGGGTTAACACTGTAATGGGACTTACAGGTGCAGCTAAAGCGGGCACAAGTAAAGCAAGTTCAGAAGTAAGTGAGCTTAGAGCATCCCGATTAAAACTCGTTGAGAAATTAAGAAAAGAACGAGCTTTAAGATTTTATAAAGACAATGGATTTAACGAGAAAGAGGCCCTCTCGCATATGGAAGGGATCGATTTTTCTAAGCCAATAAAGGTAAAAACGATTGAACGAGGAACCCGGGTACGACAATGGGTAAGGAATGGATCTGAACCAGGAGACTATTGCACCACCCCAGAAAACGGGATAAAGAAAAACTTGGGAATAAAATATGATAATAGAAGTATTCAAGACTTCACAGTAACAAAAAAATCTAAGGTTTTAGTTAGTACGGCTGCGAACTATAAAAAGAATGCAGGCGGGGGGCCACAGTTATTTAGTCCCGGAATTAAGCAAAACATTACACAAAAAAGGTAAGATATGAAAAAAAAAGAATTGATTACAAGCATCGAAGTAGCCTTAAAGGAGGCTGATATATTAAAAGAATTTTCCAAAGATTATACTGAGGATGTAGAAAGCGCTAAATATGTGTTGAACCTTCTAAGAGAAGTTGTTATTAAAGATTTTGAAAATATTAATATAAGAATCTTAAGAGCAATGCACGATGTTGGAATGTCGTCCTACAAGGATTTTGCGAATACCAAATTGGAGGGCGCGATAAATAAAATTACCAGCATTCTGTATGATGAAATACCTGGTTATAAAGATTTGGAACCTCTTAGAATGGATTTTGGCCAACAAAATCCCATTTAGGGCCTGCTGAAAAACTCAAATAACTCTGAAATACAGGAAGTTGTGTCATGATTTAACGAATGAAGTGCAAGGGGCTATGCTATTTTTACTCAAAATCCGAGCACTTCAATTTTAGTTAAATTTATTTGCTGTTCAGAAATTCAAAAATACCGGGTATTTCATCGCCATTTTTAACAAAACACCTCGAGAAATTAACTTTTTCATGACGAAATCACTTTTGGGGTGCATCTACGAGTTTTTCAGCAGCCCCTATTTAATAAAAAAAGAATTTTGTGCTTGAAAGTATTAAAGATGCCGCATTTCCTACTAATTCTCCAACCACACTTTTGTTTCCTTAAATTGATTTAATCGTTTTACATAATGTTCTTTCAAATCCTGATAAATATCCTTGCGGCCCTTTTTATTAATTTTATCATCTTTTTTCAAGGCATCCCCAAAAAGCCTTTCTGCAAGCTTGATATCACTTTCGCTAATGTCGTGCTGTTTTTGAAAAGCATTTTGCAGGTTGCTTTCCATTTGATCAAATTGGCCAATTTTCATGAGATAGCAGGTTTTCCAAAACAGGGCCTTGAAATATAGAGGTCCCTTTGTCATTTGTAAGGCCCGTTCAAGGCATGTATTAGCGGCGCTATCCTGACCGGTAATTAACAGTATTGTGCCATAATCAACGTGAAAAGTTGAATCGTTTACGGCAGCAGGTATTTTTCCGTATTCCGCAAAATTTTCAAGGGCTATCGCATAAGTATCTTTGTTTTGCGCATAGCATGAACCCAGCAGTTTTTTTAAGACTGGATAATTACTTACAGAATCTGCCGGTATTGCGGTTAAGTTTTTTATGGCATTTTTGTAATTTTTGTCATAATAATAAGTCTGTGCATTGTAAAAATAATATCTAAAAGTTTGTTGTGAAAGCTTCACTGCTTCATTAAGGTCTTGATTTGATGCTTTGTAATTGTGTGTGTTATAATAGCACATACCGCGCAGATAATATGCTTCGGCATTAACTTTATTCTGTTGCTTATTTAAAAACCTATCCAGCATTTCTATAGCGTTTTCGTATTTTTTGTCTAAAAACCACGCGTTCGCGCACAACCATAGCATATCTAACTGATATTTAATGATAAGCGCTGTAGCAATGCCATCTTTCTTATTTTGCGCCAGTGCAAGCTGTGCCGTTAGAGACCCCAAGGCAGCAACGTCGTTTTGTGCCGCTTCGCTATATCTTCCCAGCCTTGCCAGCAGCCGCCCTCTTTCAGTATACGCATCATTTCTGTTGTTATCAATCTCAATTGTTTCAGATAAACTTTCGGTTGCCATTGAATCTTTACCGATTTTCTCCAGGGCAAGGCCTCTTTTGTAAAATGCGTCGGCAAATTTAGGGTCGCTTTTTATAGCGTTGTTGTTGTTAATTATGGAAAGAGCGTACTTATCGATAGCGCTTTTAGATTTACTACCGGCGGGGTCCTCTTCAGCCATTTTGAAATCGACCTCTGCAATTCCATGATAGGCATCCGAGTTACCCGGCTTTATTTTCAATACTTCACCATAAAACTTCCTTGCTTTAATTGGATCCTTATCAAAATTGGCTCTGCCATTTGCATAGTATTCATTAGCAATAGAATCTATAATTATTTGTCTTGGGCCTGATATGGCTTTTAAGGTACGCAGCGTTGCAAAATCACGTCCTGCATCTTCAGCAAGGTGCAGGCGAGCATAGGTAAGTCCACGCAAATAATATGCGTTAGTATCTTTAGGGTTTAATGATATGGCTAAACTGAAATCTTTACCGGCATCGGCGTACTTTTGCATTTCAAATAAAATTTCGCCGCGCCGTATGTAAAGTCTATCTCGCGGAGCTAATACAATAGCTTTACTGTAATCATCTACAGCCCCATCTTTATTGCCTATAATTTTTTTCCATTGTGCTTTGGTTTCAAAATAATGTGGTTTCACAATAGTGTCATCAAGGGCATTGGTAGTTAAAATATCGTAATCGGCAATGGCGTTAAAGTATTTTTTTTGAAGGTTTGCATATACATCTGCACGGGTTATGATGGCCTGAGTAAAATTGGGAAAACTCGCTATGGCCAAATCTAAATTCTTGATCGCTTTTTCCTGAAGGTTTGCTTCGGTCCGGTTATTTTCAGCCAAAACTTTATAAGCTTTTCCCTCGAAAAAATACAATTCAGGATAGTTGTTCTTCTCGGTCTTATGTAGTTTTAGTAACCGTTCGCATTCGTTTATTGTTCCCTGATAATCATCACTTTGAAAACGGTTTTCGGGGATGGATAACTCTTTAATAAAAGCGCTAAGGCTATTAACAACACCAACTAGTTCTATTTGCTGAGGCTCAATCTCCATGGCTTTCCGGTAAAAAGTCACCGCTGCTGAAAATTGCCGTTCGTTCTTTTCCTTATCACCCTTTTTCTTTAAATTATCATAAGTGTTTTCCTCAATCAGTTTTTCTGCTTCCAGCAGTTTTATTTCAAGCGGGGCAGAGTAGCGCCTAATACCTTGGGCTTTAAGTAACATCACTTTGGCCTCTTTAAATTTATTTACTTTAACCAGCGAGTCGGCCGATTTTAAAAAGTCGTTAAAAACAAGTTCTTCCTGCTTTCTTTTTTCTTCCCTCACTATGCTGTCTTTTTTCAGTTCGCGAAGTAGCTGTTCGTCTGAAAGAAATACGGCGTTTGCCGACGAATCGACAACTATATCTATTTTTTTATCGTTGACATTGATAGAATCTGCCGGATCAAAAAAGCGGACACTTTTTATACGTGTAGTCCATGTGCTTTCGTCATTTTTTTTTACAACCAGAACTGCCTCACGTTGCGTCGCTTTATAAGGTAAATGGCTAACGCTATTTTTTCCGCTGAATATAGTTTGGTATTGTACCCTGATAAATAACGAGGAATCTCCAATTCGTACGGGTGATAACTTGTTAATTATATAATCAGCTTCTTCGCTTTTAATCATGGACAGGTTAAGGTTGGTTAAATAAGGCGAAACTGCATAATCATTTGTATTATGCAGGCCCAAAGCGGGGTCGATATCGTTTTCTATTATTGCATTGGCATTATAAAACACCTGATTTCGGGATTGAGCATTGTAGCTGCTTTTAATATTTTCAAAAAGCTTGCCTTTTCCAAGTTTAGGTACTGTACAATCGTTAATAAGGTCAATAAAATTTCTGATAGTTTGCTGCGCCTGAAAGTTTATTTCTTTGGCATCGGATAGTGTTATTTTAGTTTGCGAATAACTCTTTATTGAAATTAAAAAAATGATGAAGACAAGTATTTTTTTCATATCCGGAACTTTATGGTCGACAATTGAAATTTGAAAATGATATTCTTGCTACGTTTTGGTCAGCTTACTAATTAGCCAACCCGAGTTTTTGGAATATCGGCTAAATTGACTCACCTCAATAATCCATCCTTTTATTTGGAAAAAGTAATACTGAACAGCATATGCTTTTTTTACTATTAAACGATTTTTGATAATCTCATCAATAAAAACCTTCATCTCACCCAGGCAGGAATTGTTTGATAGCAGAAAAAAATCACCGACATTGGCTTTGTTATTTGATATCAGATTAATATTTGAAAATGATGTTGCATGACTGTACGGATGTAGAAACGATTGGTGGTTAACCGGTTGGGGTATATAGTAAGTGATATTGCTTAAACTATCGGTCAGACGTTTGCTTTTTAAAAACGGAGCGTCAACACCACTAACAACCCACTTTGAGGAGCTATCGGATTGAAGTACAATCTTTAGCGTAAGTACAACGTTTTGAGGTTTGCTTTTCCATATCACAATACATTTCACCTTAGCGCACCATCGCATATCATAATAGGGAATGTACTGTTGCCTACTTGTATCAGTTATTTCTTTTATAAAAGTTTTAATCTCGGCTATATTCCAATTTCGATTATCTAGATTGAATAAGCTTTTTAACATCACCTCACGTGAGAGCACTAATTGTGGGTTGTTTTTTTTGTTATATTGAGTAAACTCTTCGTCTGCATTATTAAAACGATCGATAAATTGATTGATATGCTTTACATTCCAAGCAAAATTGCTGTTAAAAGTATTGTCAAATAGCTGCGGGAAAGCTAGAAGGCATTGATGCAGTAAAATAACAATCAACAAATATTTCCGCATGGCACTATGATTACTTCGGGTGTTAAATAAAAAGAGGTTTGCAAATATTGTAAAAGAGGGAGAATCAGTTATTTTTCTTTTTTGTAGGTACAGGTAGCGAGATTGTCTCATCCACGCCAATATCCGACAAAAACACATGCCAAAAAGTTTTTGAAACTCCGTTAGTCCCCATCTTCGAGTAGGTTTTTAATACTACTACTACATTTTTTTTAGTAATGTCGCCATAGACCATTTGTTGCTCATTAGAGCCAGTGAACCGTTGTTCAAAAGTCACGACACTATAGAAGTTGCCGTCTGGCCCTTTTTTAAACTCCGGCACATATGCGATATTGGAATAAGTGACTTCAATTTTGTCGAAATGAGTATGTAGTTTCAGTCCGTTTAAATAGGGCTTTATCTTAACAGGGAGACTATTTTTATTATGTATGCCCGCTTGCGAAATTTCAACTGTGGCATTTTTATTTACAAATAGCGTAAGAGCCTGGTCAATAGCAATATTAGCATTGTCGTTACTGCTGGCATTATTGGTAATAACACCGATATATTCGGTAAGTTGTTTTGTTTTCTTTAAAGCTTCGGCCCTGAACTCTTTCATATTTATAGTAATAGAGCCAAGCTTATTATCATTTATGGTTACAGAATCAAGCAATTTTGCTTTGTTCGGGGACGGCTGTTTTGAGGATGCGTTTGGCTTAGATGTAGAATAAACGGATGGGGTGTTTTGCCCGTGGCAAATACCATTGCCAAAAGAAGCAATAAAGCTTAGTAAAAGTATTCTTTTTATCATTTTATGTAAGGTCGGTTTAAAATAGTAAAAGTTCTTTATAACAACTTCAAGCACTCAAATTAAGAAAAAAAACGCAAATATCTATTCCGAAATAATATTATTTATATTTATCGAATAATGCAATTTATTGTTAATTGATGCTATGAAACCATTTTTAAAAAAGGCTGCGGTAATTAATTTGATAGCCGATGAAACGTGGGATTGGTTTGGCTGGAATGGTCATTTAACCATTAATGGGGCAGATAATGCGCTACTGCTCTCAGAAAATAATTCTCTGCTGGGCGTTCATGTACCTGGTTTTGCTAATGATTATAAACCGCAACAGTATACAACGAAGATTTTCAGGGATGTACCTGGTGTTATTGGCACAATTGAATTTATTGTAGACGAACCAACGCTTTCAAAAATTGTCAGTGTAAATGGCTCACGTGCCATGTTATCAACTACTACAGGTAGCTTCACAGCTGTGTTTTTAACCCCGGCACAAAAGGTATCTGGTTTTGGTGCAACACCAGATACCCAAGCCATGAAAAGTGGCACGTGGAAAGTCGTTGATACCAACCAAAAAGTGTTTAGGGAAGAGAGGCGGCTGGAAGTGAAAGGACATATTACTAATCAAAAGGCTGAAGGAAACAAAGCAGGGGAATTAGGCGGATTATCGGAAAAATATGAGACTGGAGGCCGTGGTCCTGGCACTGTTTCGTCTGGAAATAACGACCCTGGCGGTGTTTCATATGGAAGTTATCAGTTAAAAAGCCGTGATAATAATGGCAAGATAGGTGGGCGTGTAAAAGAATTTCTGGAAAGCTCGCAAGGGGCTAAATGGAAAGATAAATTCGAAGGATTAACACCAGGTTCTAAGGAGTTTTCTGATAAATGGAAAAGGATTGCAACAGATAACTCAGATGAATTTAAACAAGCGCAGTTTGATTTTGTAAAAAGGACTCATTATGATGTAACACAGAGTCGCTTGTTGGATCGCTTGGGCTTGGATTTAAACTTGAGGTCAGATACGCTCCGAGATGTGGTTTGGTCTACGTCAGTTCAGCATGGTCCTAATACCAGGATAATTGATAACGCTTTAGCAGGGAAGGATTTATCAAAGCTAAGTGATAAAGAAATTATCCAAGATATTTATAAACAGCGGGCTGACGAACACCCAGCCTATGAGGCAAGGTATTCCGACGAAGAAAGCGACGCATTAAATAGTTTGAGTGCCGAGTGACAGGACACATACGCTAATCAAAACTCGAGATTATCAAAAATCTTTATAATCCTTGTTACTATCGGCGGCTCTGTGGGTGATGAAAAAGTTGTACGCTGATCGGGCTGTGCCCGTCCTTCCAATATATCATTGTAACGCTTTCTTTTCTCAGGATTACTAAGTACCTCGTAGGCCAATTTAACCGCAATAAATTTTTCTGTCAGAACCGGATCATTGCCTGTTTTATCCGGGTGGTACAATATCGACAACTTCCTGAAAGCACGTTTTATAGTATCCTGGTCAGCACTTTTGTCAATCTCTAAAACGATATAATGATTTTGTTCCGACATAATTGTTTTGTTATTTCCAGAATGTGCGTGCGTTAGATAAGGTGAGCCGCTTTTTTTTAATTAAAAAATACCAAACTAATACTATTATGGCTATCAGTAAGCCAATAACGGCGTAAATTAAGTACTGCAGCGTGGAACCATATTTCTTGATTAACACATCTTGGGTAACTGGCACCTTTGGACTAAACTTGTTGCCATATTTTATTAAGTTGGCGTTGTCAAGTAATTTTTTACCGTTAAATCCCAAATACAAGTTTTTAGGTGCCTCGGTCGTAACTTTGAAGGTTATAGTATCTGCAAATTTGATAAAAGGGTCGACCACATCAAAAAGCTGATATTTTACCAATAGCTGTCCGTAATATACGGTATCCGTGGGCATGTTAGCATATAGTTTCAAATAAGGCTGTACCATCTCGTAAAGCGGAAAGACATTATTGACTCCGATTTTACCCATTATCACGCGGGGCAATGTATTATCGTTACTTTTCAAAACCACAGGACCGGCGTTGGGCAAAAGATTTGATTGGCTATCTTTCCCTTTTATATAATTGAGCGTAATGGCATCAATTTGAATTTTTGTGGCATTTTGAAGGTTAAGTTTCAGGCTGGTATAGTTATCTTTTACCTTAAGGCTAAGGGATAAAGTGGACGGTGCCGTTTCGCGCACACTGTTAAAAGTCAACGGCATTTGTTGACCCGGTCCCAAAAATATATTATCAACAGTTCTTTTTATGCGGTATTCATAAACGCCTACTCGCGCGGCGCGCGATTCGCCGAGGCTGTCCGGCTTTATAGTTGATGTGCGGTAATTGAAAGTAATAAAATCATTACGTGGAACCTGTTTGAAAGTAAGCATGGTGTTGAGACCTCCTGTGTTTGTGCAATACGGAAAGGGGACCTGGCTAAGTATAACGAAAATGGTTTCACCTGCGGATGATGCCAGCGAATGGTTTTTGAAGGCATTTGCATCAAAAATGCTTAAAAATTCAAAAGCATTGCCATAAGTTTTTGAGCTTTTAATGTTTGAAAAAAGTGAGTGGTATCTTTCCACCAATTCAATTTCGTGCCAACGATGGCCGCTATAGACCTCTTTAGCATAAAACTCGTTTTTGCCTGGAGAGAAAACGTATAAAGAAAAATTAAACGTATTTATTCCAGGGGCACGAAAGCGAACAATTTTATCTGGCAAAGCTTGCGCCACTTGTAACTTAAAGTTGTCTAAATCGGCAATGTTATTCGTTTTATTAAAAATGGTACTGTCGATCATGATGATGATCCTGTCTTGCGCGGTACAAATTTTTGAAGCTAATAACAATAATCCAACTAACATTAATTTAAAGGTAGGTTTTGCACACATTGGGGTAAGGTAATAGGGTTAATTAGGAGAATTTAACTGAATATTAGCAACATACGAAGTGTCAGCAGTACGATAATATATCTGCCCTCCGGTACCAATAATATCTCTCACTTTAACAAGGCACTTATTTTTGTTGATACCAAATTCATTAAAATCGTAGTGTTGTTTACGATTGATTTTGTTATAAGCTTGAATATCCCCATCAGTCATTATTGCAAACTGCATATCGCCATTATCTAGCTTCCATGATCCTCCTTCTACGGGTGGCTTTAGTTCAAGTTTTATAATATCTCCTATAATATATTTTTTGTTTTTAAAGACTATTTTAGGAGCATTTTGGGCTGCCCCTCTTCCATTATTAATTTTGGCATTGGGCGTGCTAACGGTTGTTTCTTTTGATGCGAAATCAATGTTAAAGATTTCTTCGCTGTTATCTTTGCCAAACAAGAGGGACACAGTTCCATTACCCTCAACTGAAACTCCAGGGCTACCTTTAATATCTACATTCTTCTGCTCGTTCACTAATGTCAATACTAAAGTATTCCCTTTCAACTTATAAGGAGCAGTTGATGTAATCGTAGTTTGAGCTTCCTTCACATTAATTAATACCCCGCCACGGTCATTTCCTCCTTGTTTATAGTTCAGAGAAATTTTAAACGGACTATTTACATTTATTCTGAATTTGTTTTTCTTGAGCTTCTTCATTTGAGAAATGGCACTGGAAGGTATCCAATCACCCTCCTGTGAAACAACTGTGGCCGTTTCATCAATAACCCGAATTGCTTTTTTAAAGTTATCGTTACTAAGCGAATAGGAGATAATAACATTTCCCTTAGCTTTTCCAGTTACCAACCCTATACTTTTTTCTACTTCGGCAATCTTAGTATCAGAACTCTGCCATAAACCATTTGTTTTTCTGGCAGTTAATTGCAATGTGCCTTCCACCCTAACCGTCGAGTCACCGGTTATCCCGGCGCTATCGGTTGCTTGGACAATATGCCGGGGCGTATTTGGAGTAGCCGTTTTGCCCCCTTCAGCGGGGACGCCATGTGAATAAATTAACAAGCCTGCAAAACTAACCACCATAATCGACAATGTAATAATTGCAACATTTTTCCATGGGAATGGCTTTTTGCGGAAAACGTCATTGGTGCCGGTTTCGCTAAGCATTTCTTGATTTTCCTTTTTCTTTAAGCCATGAACCAATATCCTTTCGGTATCTGCAGAAAGTGGTGATTCATTTTTGCTATCTGCTGCATCAACTGTTATAATACGATATATATAATCAGCTTTTTTATCTATATCACTGTCAAAAAACTTGTCTTCGCGCAAACCCGAAGCCACTTGCTTTTGAACAGGGTTACCTCCATCCTTAATAGCTGTTTTAAACACACTGTAAACTACCGGGTATTGGTTTTGAGGTGTTTTCCAAGTTAAGGTAATGCTGTTTTCATGCGGATTGTAATTAGCCTCGATAAGCGATTCTATCACTGCCGGGGGCATTTTTAACGGCAATAATTCTCTGCTACTGTCATCGCCTACGCTATCGGCCATTACGGCAAAGCGTATTTTGTAAATATAGACTCTCCCATTTTCAGCCGTTTGGTCAATATAACTGCTTTTAGTGTTAGCGGCAATCTGTAAACCACTTTTCAATACGGTAAATTCCTCATTGGCATCTGTTTGCCGCCGCTCAACAGCTGCAATAACATTTACGTTATTGTTGTTCTTAAAATCAATGTTGACCTTTTTCTTATCAATTACCACGTTAATATCTACAGGCGGTGCAAGTTTAACTACAGGTCGGTCAGCGAGAGGTATACCACTTCCATAATCAAGCTGCCTTTGAACAAAAGAGGTCGGGGGGGCGTTTGTAAACTTTGGATTTTCGGCAACCACCTCTGCTTCTGTTGGATTTAACAAAGTTAAATCCTCGCCGGCCATTTGGTTAAACCAGGTAGGGACGTTTTCAGTATACATATTTAAAAAAATCACATGAAGCGCCTTACCGTATATCTGCTCCAGTGTATTGGCCGTACAGTTTAAAATAACTCCGGACGAATATAGGGCCAGGCGGTTTGCCACCGGCAATAATTTTAATACGCTTTCGGCTTCCTGGCCATCCTGCTTGTTAATGAGCAAATATTGTGTAAATGGGTTATAAAAAATATCAGGCGAATTGTATGGCACCGCGTCCAACTGCGGCACATCCTTAACTACAGTAGGTGTCATCGCACAATCGTCCCGTTTTAACCAAATCTGAGAGTCCCAGCTAACAATTTCTTCAGGAGAGTAGCTTTTTACAAAATTACGACGCAGGCGCCACGGCATGTAGTTAATTTGCCTTAGCTCTTTGCTGTTAAAAATAAATGCATGGAACAATCCTAGAATCTGGGAGCCTCTTACATCCATAAAAGGCGCGAAGAATTTGATGAACAGATAATCGCTATCTACCTTAATGATCACTTCTGGGTTAACCGATGGAAATGAAGGATAAAATAACGCACTGAGTTGCTTAATAACAACAGCTCCGATCCTGTCATATTGACTGATTAATTCGCCCGGCGAAGCCGAACTATCCACTACCCTGGGATTATAATCGGGAAACTTTGAATTAAATTTACCATATACAAAATGACGGATTTTCATGTTCCTCTATTTATAAAAAATTATAGACATTAACACGGTTTTATCTTAACGATAAAATCCAGAATATACAAACAATCAATAAAATAGCACAAATGATGATAACAGCAAGGGCCGCTGTATTAGGCTTACCAACTTTAATGATTTCACTAAACACGGGCCGAGAGATTCTTTCCTGAACGGGTTCGAAAGTAACAACCTCATACATATAGCTGAAGCCCTTTGATATTTTTTGGTCGTTATAAAAATTCCCTTCAATCAATGGAAACTGTTCTGTTGCAATAACGCCACCTTTGTTGTTAAGGGTGCTACGGGTAAGCCGGTACGAAACTGGATAGCTATTATTTAAGGCTTCATCCCAAGTAATTGTAATATACTCAATATAATCTTTATTGGGTTTAGGCTCGCATTTAATTGCTTTCACAGCATACGGATTGGTGCGTACTACTTTTATCTGACTATAGCCACTTTCGTTTAAGAATTCATTCGCTTCGAATGAGCGCATTCTATAGTAATAAATTTTCCCCTTCTCGGTATTTGTATCCAGATATTCTGAAATTTGTGCCTCCCCTTGATCCTCAAATACCATTTTAAAATCGTTGTTGTTGTCATTTCGCTCCAGGCGGTTGCCCACCGGTATGGCATTAATATTATTCCACTCTAACTTTACATGATCTTTTACTATAGTTTCTTGCAAATCTACAGGCGGGTAAACAGGTTTAGCAGGTGGTCCGGGTACCGTTACCGTTACCGTTTCGGATGGAATGCTAGAATTCTGATCGGTGACATTATCAATAAATTTCACCTGATACAAGTAAGTTTGGTTATGTCTTATCTGGTTATCAACGTAATTACCAGTCGCTTGTGGCGGAACGCTTACTGCCGCGCCGATAATTCTGAAAATGCCATCTTCAAATTGGCGTTCTACGATGGCCAATAGTTCTTTATCACCTGCATTAAAAAAAACTATACTAACTTCATTGTCGCCCAATAAAGCTTGTACTTGTGAAGGCCTGGTTTTAACACCTTGTTTTTTTCTGATAAGCCAGGCCATGTATTGGGCAAAGTCATTAAAAGCTTCGGGATAACCAGTCCATAACGATTTCCTAACCTCTTGCATAATTGCGCTACTGGCAATATAACAGTTTACGACGGGATGTTTTTTACTGCTAACAATTACCTTGAGCAAGTGTTTTATACGTTCAAGTAGCAATTTTACAGTATTACTCAGCGGAGTATCTTCGCTGTTATTTTTGTAGCTTTCAGCTATAGATGCTACTAGCAAATCCCAG
This sequence comes from Mucilaginibacter paludis DSM 18603, assembly GCF_000166195.2. Lineage (NCBI taxonomy): Bacteria > Pseudomonadati > Bacteroidota > Sphingobacteriia > Sphingobacteriales > Sphingobacteriaceae > Mucilaginibacter > Mucilaginibacter paludis. Next base: position 3,263,678 of record NZ_CM001403.1, on the reverse strand, counting down.
TTTTCATCCGAATCATTTTCCATAAAACCCATGAACCGATCAATTTGATTTTTATTATGGATCATGGTTTTAGACCCTCTGATCACAGAGCCATATTCATCAAATTTGGCGAATATCAATGCAACCATTGCGTGGTTGCTTTGGTCGAAGAGAAAATCCAACCGAGCTGTGATAAAATGAAGAATATCCACAAAAGAGTGTTCAGTAGCTTCTTCCTCGTAAAATATAGTTTCGGGGTCTAAAACAATTAATAACAAATCAGTTTTAGTAAGTACCGTCTCGATAACATCCGTGGCATTAACCTTTTTACTAACATATTTAGGGGGTGTTGTAACAAGGCTTCCTCCTCTGACATCGAAAAATGAAAGCGGATATTGTACACCTCCTATTTTCACTTCGCCCGTAACTTCTGAGATAGGTAAGTTGCTGCCTTGGGTTCTTTTACTTAAAGGGCCAAAAAAATTTTTATTTTCAACATCTCCTGTCTCGCGTACCAAATTTAATGCTGTAATTGGCAACGTTGCGCTAGACATTTCGAGGCGTTTATCAGCCGGAGCGGCCAAAACATACCGGGCCATTTTTATAATTGTCGATTTGCCGCTGCCCGGTATGCCAAGTGCCAATATGTTAATAGGACTGTTGCCATCAAGCAGCGGGCTAACATCAACTTTTTTAAGGTTAACCTGCTCAAAAAGGCTTTGCGCAAGATAGTCCGAATGATTACCGTTGTGCTCTATCAACCTATTACCATTTTTATGAAAGTCTTTAACAAAATCAATCAGGCGATCGTCGCTAATGGACGATTTGCCTGTCTCTACACAATGTAGATAGTTGGCGAGACTGTCTGCATCATCCTTCTTTCCTCTCATTTGTATTTTTTGGTATATTTTATCGTCACCTAATGCCGCAGCAAATAGCAAATAAAAAGCATAAGGCTGAGCAAATTCCCCCTCCCTGGTAAGGTATCCTTTCCAAAGTCTATATAAATTAGCAAACTCGTCAATTACAACCATATCTGATTCAACCACCTGGATGCCAATTTGATTCTTGAATATTGTTGTCCAGATAACGGGTTTATCCAATGTTTTTGACAGCATTTGAAGTGATAGAAAGATCACAGATTTGATCCAGGGTAAGTGTTGCGCTTTTTCCTTTACCCTTTCATCGATGTAGGTTTTTGAAAGGTCGCAAAAATCCTTAAAATCTTCTACAGTGGTTTTTTTCTGAAATTCAGATCTTAAATCATCTATCAATTCAGATAATACCCATTGCTTTACAGGCAACAGCATCCGCTCAAAAGAAGGCGTAAACCGTGCGGGTGAATTTTCTAATTTTTCTATAAAAAATTTCATGTATATGGATAAGATAAAAGTTAACAATTATTACATGACCGTACGGTAATACACGCTAAAATCGAGATCTCCCCAAGCATCGGGTTTAGAAATAGTAAAATCATCTTCGGAGATGGATCCCGGATATGAAATAATATAACAATAGGTTGATCTGTTGTTATTGTCGGGCTCTACAGAAGGCTCCACATCGAACAAAAAGAACTTGTCTACAAAAAGACGTTCCACATCTTCTAATTTATTGGCAAACCTGAACTTTATTTCTGATTTGGTTTTAAAATTACGGTTTATTATAATTTCATTATCTTTTTCAGTAATAATAGCCTTGGGCAATAATCGCCATTCAATTACATCTTCTCCCTGTTCCAAAATATTTGATATGGTAACCGGAATATCCTGCGGATGCATTTTTTCCAGCGATTCGGGAAAGGGATTAACCATAAGATTTGTTTGTAAATCTTCCATTATCTCTTCCTCAAGTAACTCATCTAAGCTTTTATCACTTTTGCAAAACCACTTTAACTGATAGCAGCTTCTAAAAAAGGTAGATAGAGGCATAAATGGATAGTTATATACGATATTTTTTAGAAAAATTTCAGCATCCCTGTTTGGATTTTTTTTAACTAATTTCCGAAGTGCCTCTCTAATTGGCCAGGTCCATGCCTGCCATTGCTCCGACGGGAAATTAAACGACGATAAGCTGTAAATAAATGGCGGTGAAATTATTTCTGGATCTCGCTCTTGAGTTAATTTATATCGGCCTAAATAAAGCCGGTTATCAAACAACTGCGGGGTTTGTTTATCCGGATTGGGGACAATTGTTTTTATAAGGCTGTATTTTTCGTCATTCTCATTAACGTTCGCCTCATTCAGCGGGTGGAGGTCCTCTATATAAATGTCGCAAACAATTGCTGACCCTAAATCTACTAGATAAGGCAATTTTAGTTTAGGACGTTTACTTGTGGCTTCAAAATCAATTGGCCTGCCTGCTGGCGTAATACCGGTTACTTTGCTGACTAAAAAAAACGGCTGCTTATCTACCACTGTACTTTCAGTTTTATCGCCATTGTTAAATAAGGAAACAACACCGTGGTCGGGACTGATAATGTTTGTTCTCGAAAATGCGTAATCCTCTAAATTAATAAGGTCAGCCGCATTAAGCTTTTTGCCGGGATAAAATATAGGTTGGTTCATCCTAAAATAAAATTATTATTTAAAGCATTGGGAAAATCCAAAATAGATGAAAAACCAGATTTGACATGGGCGGAAGGCGGGAGCCACAAACGTAGCGCAAATACTTGTTTCTCGTTTAAAGCGTCATTGTAATAAACATATCCATCTTCATAAGTCAGAGATGGAGCGGGCCTTTTGGAGATTACATTTACTGTTGCAGCGATATCCAAAAAAGCAAATTTGTTCCATTCATCACAATACTCATGAGCATTGCTTTTCATTTGCCGATCTGCATATGATTGCACATATCTGAAAGGAAATTTGCATAGATTTTCGCAAAACAGGTTCAACGCCTGGTCATGGTCCGGAGGAAGGCCTCCTTGCCCGGCCGATTGGTCAAGGACTACCATTTCAATAAATTTAGATAGCAACGCTACTTCCTTATTGGTAACAGCGTCGATATCAAACTTCTTTTCTGAAAGCTTCTTGATTTCAGTCCAAAAGCCATCAACGGCGCGTGCTTTTTTACTGGTATCGTAACTATCTACCTTAATTTTATCCCACTTACCGGGAAACGCCCGCTTTGCACGGCCTATTTGGGTATACATGCCCGGAATAGCCCGCTTAATATCATTTGCTAGGGCTTCTTTAATAGCCGTAACCTCGTACGGGCCGTCTGCATCGGTATCTAAAAGATCGGCATGCCACTCTATTCTCGCAGGTTGCTTTTCTTGATTATATACCGCAATGGTAGGATAATTAAAGCAAATAAGGGTTGGCCCATCTGTTTCCTGCGCTTCAACGCTATTTTTTTTATGGGGTAATGTACCATGAAGTGATAAATAAACGCCCTCTTTTAAATATGACGCAATCACCGGATGATCTGTCATTTTCCACAATGATAGAAAAAGGTTGTCCGGTTTACCCTCTTCCACACTCTTGGCCTGCACAATTTTTCTTAATATCTCTCTAGCTTTATACCCCTGTAACTGACCATCGCTCTCATTATTCTTTGAATAATAACTTGAACTATCAGCGTCCTTGCTGCCCGGCAACGCAATGGGGAAAGTTGTCCTACCTTTAAAAAATTGATAATAGAAGGCTTCAATCTGAACTTCCTCTATGTTTTCCAATATAATAGGAGCAAAGTAAGCCTTATAGGCATCGCCGTAATCTTTATTATCGTTTATAATCGCAGTGAGTGTTTCAGGATGCACATTTGTATCATCTTGTGCGTATAAAGAGAATTCCATAAATCTTCCCGAGTACATCGGGAAATCTTTATGACTTTCAAAAAGCGAACATTTTATCCTTATACGGGTGGTTTCATTCAAAAAATACTGCCCATTAAACTGTTCCATTTTGCTTGTCGGCATACCGGTAAATACCAGAACATTACGCCTGGCAACATTATCGAAAAAAAGATTACGGTCTTCTTTCGAAACAAAATACAACGCTGGCACATCGCCGTTTCCCCGTTCAACATTGAGATATAAAGGATGATTTCTTGCCCTAAGCAGAGCTCCGTGACCAAGTTTTCTCAAAAACGCTTCATCTTCCGAGCCTATACCGGTTTCATCGTGCAGAATTAATATTTTCATAGTATCAATTATGAAATTTCCATCTTAGTACTATCCATTTTTGTTGTTACACCTTTAGTTTTCCAGGTAATGGTATCTAGCGCAGTAATATTCATGTCTTTTACCTCTTTATGCAGGCTTTGGAAATCCCATTTGGCGGCATCTTCCAATTTCCAGAAAGGGGCTTTCTCTACTACTTCTTTTGAACGGATGTTGTGCAGGAGCGTTATTGGCGCAAGCCAGTCGGCGCTTTTAAGTATCTCCACCTCTGTGTTTTTCTCAGGCACAAGGTGCAGGCCCGCATTGCCGCTATGACCGCTATATGATGATGTTATCCTTACGTCGGCTTTATCAGCGCTGCTTTCAAACCCAGGCAATTGCACTTCTATCCAAAAATTGGTGGGCGTTCTGTTAACTACGATGCCGGTGCCTACCCATACCTTGTTCTGCATTGGCACAACATCTTGCATTACACTTTTCGGCAGGACATATATACTTGTTTCCCAAGATAATATTTTGTCTTTAGTGTCAAGAAAGGTATCCCTTATAAAATACGCGTGATGATTATTATAATACGCGGGGAGTTCAATTACTTTCCATTTCTTCCATTCGTCGACATCAAATCGCCTTCGGTTTATGGTATAGCAAATGTTTTGCACCGTAACCTGCTTTTTGTAAACCAAAGGTGTTAAGGCGTCTTTAACGCCGGGTCTTACGATTGATTCAAATTCACTATAGATTGCATTGTTGAGGTTTCTTTGTTCGGGGTATTGCAGGTCCCTGCCTTTTTTTTCCTGTAGCCAGGCTAATTGATACCTGTTATCTGCCGCGGATCCTGTAACAGTCAATGCGTCTTCTGTATTTGCATTATAGTTATACCAGCTCAAAAGTTGCTGTAACATTTCGTAATCAGTTTGCTGGTACTGGATAAGATTATTTTTCTCTTTGTCTTTAAACTTTATTTTTTCCAATTCAAATTCAATGTTATCATCTATTTTTACCAGGTGCGAGAAATATTTTTGAAACATCTTTAGCAGGTTTTCCGCCTTTAACACTCTTTTCCGAGGTACAAATGGCCCCGGCTGATAATCCTCGAACATATTCTGGACGTATTTTACCATTACCCTCGTTTCCGAGGGGTGCTCTATATGTACACATTCAGACAGATCAACCATAGGAAGAATGATTTCACCGTCGAAAGACAAAGAAAACCTGTTTTTTTCCTGGCCTAATATTTTAACTATTTCCTCCAACCGTTTGTCGTTGTGATAATTAAACACCAGGGTAACACCATATTCAATAGGAAAGCCCATCCTTTTATCGCAATAAAAGGATGAGCACAGAAATGGTTCTGCAATACAATCAAATTGAACCTTCAATGACATAGTTTAAATTATTTAACTGTAAGCGCTTAACTATACCATCTCTTTTGAATGGTCAAGATACACGCCGTTACTAAATACCAATATTGCTGTTTCAATACTTGTAGTTAAGGAATTGTCAATAATGCTTTGGTTGGGGGGCGTTTCCGCATGTTCCAAATATTGAAAAGGAGTTAACGGATTATACTCGATAGCCAGCAAATCACCGTAAGATGTAGATTTCGCAACAACATCTAGGTTTGGTAAACCATATTTAAGAAAAGAACCATATGTTTCGTCAACTATTAAGGCCTGAAGTCTTTGTCGATCAATAGTGGTTTGTATTCCTTTGTATGTTACAGTTCTTGGAGTAAAGCCCGTTTTTTCTGAATCCAATTCCAGCGCTAGTTTCATAAATGAGTTTTGCTTGTTCCTGACGGTACCAAGGCGAATATATTCTTTTTCCCTTCGTTCAAATTTTGATGAAACCGATAACAACGATTCAGAAAAACCTTGTCCTTGAATGCTGTATTGATAATCGGCCGCAAATTGATTTCTAAATTCATCTGCTGCTTTACTTTGTTGATTGTTATTTAAAGTGCAAAACTGCCCAGCATCAGTTACTTTCTTGTCATATCTGAAGGTTAGTAGCCTTACTTTGCGATAGTGTGAGAAATGTATTTGATATTGGATAAGATCAATTTCACTAAAATGGTAGTCAATTTCACCAAAATTGTCTTTCAAAGACAAATTGCCTCGTTTTGTTCCTTGCGCAGGAACGCCCATATCTAATGCACTAAATTTTGTTTGCGGAGATATGACTTGTTCGATATACACGTAGAAGCTTTCTTGAATACCACTTCTTGTTTCGTAACCACAAGCTATTCTATAACCTGTGATGTTTTCATACTTAACTCCACCAAAGTCTGCTGTTATTGCCATGTTTTTTTAATTATTTGTTAACTTAATATAGCTGTAGTACTTCCGATAGATTATTAAACCATTGGATATTTTCAAATTTCTGAGCTGTTTCCGGATCTCTTCTGTTTTTAAATAAAAATACACTTTGAAGTGTCTTGTCCATAGCTACGTTGTTTGATAAAGACCAATTAGTCATGCCCTTAAATAGAGAAACATTATCAAGTAACTTGGATTGTTGATGGTTATTAGCATCATCAAAGAAAAAGAAACTATAAAAGGTTTGCCAATGTCGATCTATTAACGGCCTGCCTGCATAATTCGTAGCACTGGCTAGCAAGGCAATAATATAGAGGTAGAAATCCATGGCGTAGGCATAGTCTTGGTTTGAGCGATCTGAGCCTTCTATTAAATTTTGGATTGTTGTTGTTGCACCAAAAGCACCATTGCCAATATTTCTGAAACGCCCCTGTGGTTTGGCGTTTACCCCAAAGAAATTAAGCCGCTGTTCTATGCCATTTGTAAGCAAATGTGTGCAGAACAAATACCCCGATGACAAAACGGTTTTAAATAAGCTATCGTTAATATTATTTAATGGCAGTGAAGGACCTAAAATTAATATCGGCGAATAGCTACTGGCGCACTCCGTCTGTAACTGTGAACCTTCAAAAATCCATCGCTCGTTTTTATCGGCAGTAGATGTGGCAATACAAATAGGGGGCAATATCGCTTTATTGGCACCCTCCCTTATTGCCTCATCAAAAGAGCTAAGCTTGTTTAAAAAACTCCTTTTTTCAGAACTTGTGTCATCGCCCCCATATTTATTAAATGCCAGATCCGTCATGAAAGCCGTTACCGGAAATTGCGGCTGAGTAGCATTATTATTGGCTAGCCCCGATGGGTTGAACAAATTCATATCGACGTTGTTGATATTGTTAATCACCCATTCCAGAAATTCATCTGCGTGTGCATTTACTACAATAATTTCGCTATCCTTATTGCTTTTACTTACCATATCAAAAAGATATTTCACGCCGTGCAATTCGGAAACATATTGAACAACGTTGGTTAGGCTGGTATCGGTTTGGTTTTTTAATATTGCTTTGAGCGCTGTAAAACCCTTGCCGCCATGGCTAAAATGTTTTCTTGAAATATACTTGGTAAGACTATGTTCTGAGAAAAACTTTTTAATGTCTGGTGGCCCAGGCTGGTCAATTTTTTCAACCATATCCAACAGTAAATCGTATAGGTTGGTTCCAGGCTTATCCAGATTCAGGTCATCTTGGTGAATAAGCAACATTTGCGATAATGTCATTGCTTCCACCTTGTTTTTAAATTCGTGCAGTTGGTTAGGTTGCGCATATCGTTGGTAAATTTTACTTAAACCAAAATGATAAGTTTTTATATCTTCTTTTACAATGTTCTCGATCTCGGTTTTGATCAGAGCTTTGTTTCCGCCGTTAACAAATTTGTTTAATGCTACTAAAAGATTTTTGTTGTCGTTTTCAACAACAGCAATTTCCATGTTTTTAATAGTGGAGACATCCTTTTCACCCTCGCCCAACAATAACAGTGGGGCTATATTTTTATCCTCTTTGGCTGTTTCAAGCAGGTGTTGTATTTTTGCATTAGTTTGTGGTGTTTCCAACTCCATATCACGGTATACAGCTTTGGATTCGGTTATTATTATGTTTTTGCCATACGCGTTGCTTTCTCTATTATCATAGGGAGGCAAAAATCCTCCAATACCACCCGCCCCTAATGCTGTTTGTGTTTTGCTTGATAACTGGCGGACGATGCTGAAGTTTCTGATGGTTTGGGCGGTGCGTTGTATGCCGGCAACTACATCTTTATGCACCAAAAAATCCACCATTTTGTTTATGGCAAAAGTTAAACGATCTTCACTGTTTTCACTGCTGCCCTTTTCATCAATATCAAATATGCCTTCAACTTCTTTGTTGTCGGATACTTCCAACATGCTTGAGGCCTGGAAAAGCTCGCGCTCATAGCTTTCAAATCTTTTTGTAAGCTCTTTAAGGTCCATTCCCGGCTCCTTATACATTTTAGGTATAAGCACATCGGTAAAATGCGTTTCTATTGCAGATAGCGTCGCGTTTCTTTGTTCCGACTCCATATTCAATACCAGTTTTAGGTTTTGAACCTTAAGTGGGTCCTTTAAAATACTATTACCTATATTTTGTAAAAAATCCGGCAGCTTTAAAAAGTCGGCTTTAAATTTGGGTATTTCATCGCCCTCTATAGGAGTGTCGTAGTAATCTATATAATCCAGTATTATTGGGAAATAAGTCTTGAAGTCCGTTATCATTTCAGTAACCGGTTTATCACCTGCTTTTTCGGGTTTCGGTAAACCATCTGTTCCGTTGATAATGGCATTTGCAGCTGCTTCATCCTTGTCGTAATCACCAGTAGCGTGCCTTACCGATTCAAGATTCTTAAACGTATCCTCGATAGCCCATTGAAGCACCATTGAAAGTAACACTTTACTTTTAATGATCTGTTGCAGAATGTTATATGATTCGCGCGATAAGTTAAACTGATCGCGCAAAGGCTCATCTACAATCTTAGGCAGGCTACTTAAGTCGATCCCATCAATCCATTCTCTGTTAAGTCCTTTTGGATCTATCAAATAGTTTTTGAATGCCGTAACAACTTTAGGGAAGTTGGTGTAAAATAACTCTTTCTTAGACCCGGATATTCCAGTTTGCCAAACCGGATGAGATTCAAAATCAACTAATGAAAGTGTAAATGGTTCAACGCCTTCCTTATAAAGAAAGCTAATGAACAGAGGAATAAAATTTACCGGCAATTCTTCGCCGTCTGCATAGTTATTAGGAATCCCCCCCCGGCCACTATTAGCAGCTAACAACCGTGCAAATGCCCTTATGATATCGTAATTTCTCGCCTGAAAACTACAAAATTCTCTTAATCGCTTCCTGATTTGTTTGTAGATAGTTTCACCAGGAGTGTCGACAAGTAAATTGTCTGGCAGGCCGTTTGTTATACTGTCTTTAAAATAAGGGTGATCTGACGAACTGATTGCCCTTGTAAAAAAGTAATTGTATGGATCAATAATATAGGAAGAATCGCCTTTATTTGCGTCCATTTTTTGAGGTGAGAGCTCAAAAGAAGGAAGTGACTCACCCGGTGCTGTGGCTTCGGGCTTGAAATTCTCGGTTAAGGTAGGCCTGATTACCTCAATGAAGCTAGCGTAACTTAGGTCTTTGGAAGCTTTGTAACGGTTGTCAATCCTCCGGCTTTTTGAAAACAAATAGGCCGATACATCCTGATCAGCTGTATTAAAACGGCCCACCACAAAAACGCGTTTTTTGATATCTTGTAAGGTAGAGGTTTTTATCCCGTAGTGATTAAGGAATTCTTGCATAATTTATAGATTTAATACTTTTTTAATAAGTGAACAATGACAGCTTTACAACGTAATAGTTAATCGCGCCTATTATAGAGCACTATTAAGCTAATTAAAAATAAGTGTGAATTAATCCCTTTATAAAAAACTAATTTTTAATATTTTGTCAGACAATCTGTAGGTTTGGCTAATTGCAAGGATAATAATCCAAAATTGCCTTGGATGCATCAATGGGGACATGGTTGATAAAGTTTATGTTAGTTGAATGCTTAAAATTAAATATTAAAAACGATAAAAAAAACATGGAAATGATAATAATATTAAAATTTAGACAACCTCATTAAAATCGGATGTAGTGTGAAATCTAAAAATTGCAAATTGTATAAAATTTAATAATCGACTAATTATCAATTGTTTCTATTTTTGATAAATAATTAATAGAAAGTTTAGCTTCTAAAGCACAGGGCTTATTATTTTAACTTTTATGATTTTTTTTTTAATATTCTTTATCTTTTTGTCAAACAGGCTTATGGCCCGATCATGATCCTGTTTGACAAAAAGCAACCGAGTAATTTCAAAGTGGATAAACTATAGGTAACTGCCGCCTGTTGCCGCTTTTATACTGACCAACTTCAATGCTCATCCTAAGGTAGTTAGGCGAATAAAGCAAATTTGGCGAAGAGGGGCAACGAAACTAGTTTTTGCGTAACGCTTTATTAAGATTATATCAAAACAGACCTAATTGCGTAACGCATGAAATCATTGAGGGGAGGATTTTTTTAGCTGACGGGTATTTACTCATGAAGGTTTTCAGCAGGAGCAGGAAAAGGAGAAACCCACCAACAGGAAAGTCATTTTCAGCCCGGAAAACATGGTTTCGGATCTGCCCGTGGACCCTGACATATTTCTTCTAAAATAGAAAATATGATTCCCATCAAAGATGCTCCTGTAACAGACCTGTATTGCGGACAAATTCAGGATACTCAAAATAATGCCCCTTGTTTTTCTCCCCAGCAGTCCTCACCGAAGTATTGTTGCCCGCCTGGAACAATTGGTATCCCGATGTGAGCAATACAAGGATGGATTATAAATACCATATTTGGTGAAAAAAATTAAGCGCGGTTAAGCCTAACGTTCTCTCAAACAATTTTTTAAAAGACCTAAATCCAGAAATTAAAAGAGGCAATCTTACTCATAAAGACTTACTGAATGCAGGTGTTTCATTTATGCACACACAACGAATTTACCACATCGTAATCCTGAAATGCAGGTAGGAAAAAATCAATTTGATGAAACGAAAATAAGATATGCAAAAGCTGGTGAAATCTTATATCAAGGGAAAGATCTCTATGGTTAAAAGCGGTAAAATTCCAATTATAGAAAAATTGTTTGGACTTCAATGATATCGCTGAGTGGGAAAGAATATTTTGCGGCGCATTCTCATGGGGTTTGTGCTAAAGTTATAAGTAAAGCTGATTTATCCAATTTTGAATATATAAACACTTTGACGTTCATCTCACCAGCAGATTCACTTAGAGTAATAAGTGAAGAATATATACTCCTATCATTAAAATTGATTGTTTTATTTTTCAAACGAAGAACTATTTATTATCAATGAAAATACCATCAGTTTCAGGTTTCGGAAGAAAAGCACAAATTAGGCCTTCTGGCAGATAACATCAACCTCAATACAGATAACCGGAAATAGCGCTGAAACTTAAACGCCCGAGGGGCTCATAACAGCTATATAAAGACTTAGGATATTCCAATCACTTACTTATTTAAATTTACTGGATTGAGCAGCGCCGATCGCCGTGGTCTTACAGGGAGTTTCAGAATATAGATTAAATTACCTGCAATAGCATATTGCATCAATCGTTATTTATGCTTATCTTTAGGTAAGTCAATTACAGTCAAGGAGTTGCAAAAAAATGGTGAGCATGTGGTGAGCATTGCAAATCAAATTAAGCTAAAGTATTAATTATCAAAGATATATGGGATTAATTCATGTCCCGTCCATTCCGCCAAAATTAATGCAAAAACAACTAAAAGCCTGTAAATTAAATATTTACAGGCTTTTAGTTTGCTCAAAACACCAAATTATTCATCTTTTCGCAAAAAAATGGTGAGCAAGCACAATTCTTGTGGGTATAAAGTTTACGCATAGATATTAGCGAGTCTGAACAAGAAGAATGTAGTAGTAGTCCGGAAAGGAAAATAAAGCTATAGAGGAGGCTAAAAAGAACAAGCAAAGCTATCAGCCGGAGGTATTTACCAAGAGAGACGCTTTAAAACAATTACTGGCCAGGAGCCGCTACCTGCTCTTCAAGCATCAATCCAAATGGACGGTATCACAGAAAGAAAGAGCTGATCTGCTTTTTCCACGGTATCCATTATTGGTTAAAGCTTACAACCTGTCTATTCGTTTAGGACAGATTTTCACCGTCTGTAAAGACAAGAAACAGGGTTTCAAGAGATTGGCAATCTGGTATAATGATGTAGAATCTTCAGGAATTGATGCTTTTAAAACTGCGCAAGGTCCGTTCAAACACATTATGAATCGTTCCTGAACTTCTTTAACAATAGGAGTACAAATGCATCAGCAGAATAATTCAACGCCAAAATCAAAGCTTAATAACTCATTTTACGTTATCATATTTACTCATAGTTTACTCGGTTAGCTTATTGCATTTGTCCCTGTTGTGCTTTCAGAAGAAATGCTAAATCGCGAAAAATAATGAGTTTTTGAGAGTAATCTGGTTACGTCTACCCCCACTCCAATTAATAACAAATTTAACAGAGAGCCCAGCTTTAATTCAATATTCTTATCGCATTATTAACTTGTTAAGCACAGCGTCCCCCCAAGGAGATCGTTATCCATAAACAGAGGTCAGCCGCTTATTGAATGCGCAGTATCGTTAGCCAAATCTCAAAAAGATAGTTGGTCGCCGGTTTGAAGTAAGCTGAACACTGGCAAGAATATTTCCGTATCGTATTATTTAAAAATTTTGTGTAACGGATATTAATATCGATTAATTGTTGAAAAAATAATGTTATATCCCTTAATTGTTATATTTTTATTTCAGTAATTCACACCGAAATAAGGCTTTTTCACTTAATATATATATGATAAAAAGAATAACCTGTTTAATGGCCATTTTTTGGTGCATTGGTCTGTCTGGTTTATATGGTCAAACTTTCATCAAAAACTTTTCGGCAGCAACTTCTTTTGTGAAACTTGGCACTATGATGTATTTTGCTGGTGGTGATGTTAAGCAAGGCTATGGTTTATGGAAAACTGACGGCACCGCTGAAGGTACCGTTCTTGTCAAAAACATTGCACCAGGGCAAGTGTCTTATCCTATCGCCAATCTTTTAGTGTACAATAATAAAATATATTTTGCCGGTAATGATTCTGTAAACGGGCAGGAGTTATGGGTAAGCGATGGCACTGCTGATGGTACAAGTATGTTAAAGGATATAAATCAATACCACACTGGTGATAATGGTTCGCAGCCCAGCCAGTTCACCATTTGTAATGGCATGTTATTTTTTACGGCATCAACAGGCAGTGGCTTTATTACCTTGTGGAAAACGGATGGCACAGCATCAGGAACCGTACAGTTGACAACGCAATCTATGTCGGGTTTGGCACAGTTGACAGCTGCAGGTAATACATTATATTTTACAACAGGAAATAACCGCTCGCTTTGGAGGTCTGACGGCACTGCGGCGGGTACTAAAATGGTGAAAGTTGACGACTATGATGTAGTTGATCATTTACATGCGGTAAATGATCAACTCATTATGATCTCTGCCTATAATTATGATCACCCTAAAATCAGGCTCTATAAAATTGAGCCTGCCAATGATGCTGCTACCTTACTACAAACCTATAATGCAGTTACTTATGGCGATATTGACATTGATAACATTACGGGCGCTGCTGGGTCTACCTTTTTCTATAGTATAAGAACAGTAGATGCCAATGATAAAGCATTAGATGCCTTGTGGACAAGCGACGGCACCCCTGGCGGAACACATTTAGTTAAATCTTACGCGTGGTCTTCGCATCAAAGCAACTCATATATGCAGAACTTCACCTTTTACAACAACAAGTTCTACTTTGCTTTAACATCAAGTTTTTTAATGTATACCAGCGATGGTACAGATGCCGGTACTACAAAAATATCGACCACGCCAATGACGCCGAGCCGGTTGCCAGTATTTTCTAATCAAAAGCTATTTTTTACAGGTAACGGAGGTCTGTCGAGTTTTGATGGTAACTCCGTTAAGCAGGAAACCACCCAACCCACAAGCCCCGACCAGTTATTTGATGTTAATGGTACGCTATATTTTACATCAGCCAATCAATATTCTATAGACCTTTGGAGTAATGCCCCCATGGGGCAAATGCAAGTGACAGGGAATTACGGTTACCTGGCATCCGGTGGTAACATCAGTTTCAATTCAAAGGTAGACAGCATACTAACTACTGCTATCAATATCAAAAACATTGGCAATAAAGATCTTATTTTAAGCGAGGTAAGCGTTAGCGGTAATTCTTTTTATGTAAATGGCAAACCTACCCAAACAATACAGCCTGGTAAAACTACTACACTTAATTTACTTTACGACCCAACTAAAGAGGAGCAAAGTACTGGTGCCTTTGTTATCAAAAACAACGACAGTGCCAACGGCCTATTCAAAGTAAGCCTAAACGGCACGGCAGCAGGCACAGCAAAAAACAGGAATAATATACCGGCGGCAGGCTTGCTAAAGGCCATCGTGTTTAGTGCCGATAGTTTGCCGAAATTTGCTATCAGCAACAATTCCATTTTAGAGAATGCTCCATCGAACACGCTTATCGGATCGTTTAGTATGGGCAGCCAGGCCACCGGATATCAGTATACCTTAACCAGTGGTATCGGCGACGGTGATAATGCCAGCTTTAACATAACGAACGGGCAGCTCAAATCTCTCAGGTCATTCGATTTTGAAACTAAAAATACTTTTACCCTCAGGGTAAAGGCTACCAAGGATACATCGGTTTTTCAAAAAAACTTCGTTATTGCGGTGACAGATGTACAGGAAGACCTCGTTTCGCCGGTATGTGGAATAACCGGGCAAGATCTGGCATATACTTTAGACGATGTAGCTTATACCAATAATCGCATCATAGCTGTGGGGGCTCAAGGAAAGATCTTAACATCTGTTAATGATGGTGTAGACTGGAACCTAATCAACACCGGCACAAGCGAATCATTCGGCAACATACAAATGCTTAATGATAACACGGGATATGTATTAGGTTACTATGGCTCTATGGTTAAAACAGAAGACGGCGGCGCCAGCTGGTTCCCGATCGAATCACCTGACTTGAGTTATCCTTATCTTAACCGGTTCTATTTTTATTCGGCCCTTGTTGGTTATTGGTTCGGCGATTATAAACTATATAAAACCATCGATGGCGGTAAATCATGGAAAAAGCTCTCTTTTTCAGGTAGTAGTTTGTCGGCAGGCTGGTTCGTGGATGAGGATAATGGCTTCATATGCGGTAATGGGCAACTGCTTATGCGTACCAGTGATGGTGGTGCTACCTGGGTAAATGTTACTACACCAAGCCAAGGCTTTAATATCGGTTTTAGTTCCATTGCATTTTCAAATGCTAACAATGGTTTTATAGGTTGTTCAAACGGTGTTATTCTGCAAACAAAAGATGGTGGTGCTACCTGGACAAAGGCCGGTACTGCCCCGGGCTCGTACATAAACCGGATGAAGGTTTACGATGAAAAAACTTTTTATATTTTATTGGGCTTTAATGGCGGCGGGGTATACAAAACTATAGATGGGGGTGCCACCTGGACTACTGAATTAAATACCGCAAATTCCCTTTTAGGTATTGGCTTTAATGCGGCAAAAAACAAATATTGTTTAGTAGGCCACGCCTTAGGTTTGGGTTCTACAGCCAGCCAGGGCCGTTGTATTTATTTGAAGAATGGCTCTGATCCGTGGGCCGTTAAATCATCAATTGGCGGCGATAATTATTATACAGAGAATGTGTTAGATGCCAATACAGTTTATATATTCGGCTCGGGAAATGCTAAAACAACTGATGGGGGTATTACGTGGAAAAAGCTCAACGTTGCCAGCGATACTTACAACGCAATAAGAGCAAGCTGGTTTACCAGTAAAGATGTTGGCTACTACGGTAATTTGAACTACGTATATAAAACAATAAATGGCGGCGATACATGGACACAACTTAACGTGCCTGGTTACAACAACAACGCCCTGACTATCAAATTTATAAACGATAACGTTGGCTTTGTTTCAACCTATGCAGGTATTTTCAAAACGGTTGATGCCGGAGCCACCTGGACAAAGCCTCTTACCCTTAGCTCTTTAGGTGGTGTTAATGATATTTGTTTTGTAGATCAACAAACGGCTTATGCTGTTGGCTTTGGAAGTAATTTGTATAAAACTACTGACCAGGGAAGTACCTGGACGAGCTCAACTATAGCAGGAGATCTCTTTTTAATGTCGTGTTATTTTTTTGATAGCCAAACCGGGATTGCCGGTGGTCAGAAAGGTACTTTAATACGCACAACGGATGGGGGCAAAACCTGGACTAATATTTACACGCCTGCAATACTTACCTTTTATGGATTTACCTTTTACGATAAGATGCACGGTTATGCCACTACAAACAACAATAATAGTGGATCAAGCGAGATTTATGAGACCTTTGATGCCGGCTTAAGCTGGAGTCGGTTTCTACAAACTGGCGCAGGCATTTTCCAAACCAAAATAGCGGAAGGAGCGGCCATAGCTGTAGGTGATGGAGGGACTATTACAAAGTATAGTTCCGTTGGTTTACCACCAGTAAACGCCGGGTACATAAAGGGTGATACGGTTGTAGTATCGGGGAATACGTATGTTTATTCGTTACCTGCTGTATCAAATTCATACTATCGTTGGGCTATTCAAGGCCCGGCATCAGTCACTTATCAAAATAACAGCGTAAACGTCGCCTGGAAACAAGGAGGTACCTATACCATACAGGCAACCCCTTATAATAGTTGTAATAACGGTACGCCTCGTACCATCACGGTTGTGGTTCAGGATATTCCCGATCCGGTCATTAGCGGACCTGACACGGTGTTCAGCAAAACATCGAATATCAATTATACCGCAACTAACCATAATAGCAGCAACTATACGTGGGCGGTAACCGGCGGAACAGCAGTGTCAAACAATAATCAAACCAGCGTTAACTGGGGCAACCCTGGTGCAGGCTTGGTAACTGTTGTAGAAACCAATACAACATTAAACGTTAAAAAGTCGGCATCTAAGAGTATTTCCATCCTACCGGTACCATTCACTTTACCGGCCAATAACTTTACGGTTTCAACAACAGGTAGTAGTTGTAAAGGGACTAACAACGGTTCGATAAGTGTAAAAGCTGTACAAAAGCTTAATTATATAGCTACGCTAACAAGTCCGGATAATTCAGTGAAAACCATTGGCTTTGCCGATAGCTTAAGTGTAACTAACCTTGTACCCGGCAACTATAATATCTGTTTTACCATCACAGGCAACAACACTTACCAAAAATGTTTTAATGCTGTGATTGCCGAGCCTAAAGACCTTTCGGTTTACTCAACAGTTAGTGTAAATAAGCAAATCGCTACGCTAAATATGTCGGGTGCAGAAGTTTACTATGTTAGGGTAAATGATAGCGAATACCAAACCAACGGTACCCAGATAGACATACCCTTAAAACGGGGAATAAACCACGTTAAAGTTTATACGGATAAGCAATGCCAAGGTGTTTTTGAGAAGAGCATCAACCTGGATCTGGTGAGTTTATATCCAAATCCTGTAGTTGATAAATTAACTATTGATCTTGGCGGTAACAATGTACCGCAAGCCAATGTCGAGATCAGGAATATTTTCGGAAAGCTGATGTTTTCAAAAACATTTGTCAACAACGGAGTTCTGAATGTTGATGTAAGTAGTTTACAATCAGGGCTTTATGTAGTGAACTTGCTGCTCGGAACTACTCAAACAGATTATAAGATCATAAAGAAATGAAAAAACTGTTATTTGTTTCGCTCGTATTTATATTATTGCTAGCCGGATGTGGTAAAAAAGATGTTTCGGATAACACGCCAACCGGTTTACCCCCGTTGACATCAACCCTTGTGTTCCCTGCTCAAAACGCCCTCTGCATTTCTGGCAGTGTTATATCTGCCGGGCAAAGCAGTATAGCATTTAAATGGACAGCGGCCGAAAATGCCGATAGCTATGATATAACAATCAAAAATTTATTGACCGGTCTAATAACAACCCAAACGGTTAATCAACCCCAGGCAGATGTCGTTTTATTACGAAACACACCCTATTCCTGGTTCATTACGTCAAAATCGACTAAAAGCAGTAGCACTGCCAAAAGCGATGTATGGAAGTTTTACAATTCGGGTTCAGGAGTTATAGCTTATGCACCTTTCCCTGCAGATAATCTTATTCCAGCGTTAGGGCAAACTATAAGTTCAACAAATAACAAAGTGACGCTTAGCTGGACGGGAAGCGATATAGATAACGATATAGCGAGCTACGATGTTTATTTTGGCACTTTATCAGTACCTACTTTGTATAAAAAGGATATAACAACTGCCAGTGTAGATGTTTCGGTAACCCCGGCAACAAAATATTACTGGAAGGTGATCACTAAAGATGCGGTCGGAAATACTTCTGAGTCTGATGTGATACAATTTACAGTTAACTAAGCTGCACTATCTCCAATGTAGATAGTTATAGCGAGGTAGCAAGGTATTACGCTGGGTAACATTCAATTGAAATGGTGAGCTTTTAGTGAAGTATATAGCCGGAAACCAAATGCCTAATCAATAGAAAGTTAGATAAGGGAACAAATACTTACCCAGCATACATTAACAGAAAATACTTTGTTGCCTGTTTATTTAACAAACGGAATTCGTTTGTTATCACTTGTGGTAGCGTAGGCTGACTTGGATTTTTTCGCTCCTTTTCCGGGTAACATCTATTTCTAACACCATAAGGTTAATAGCTTGGCCAGCGAACTTAAATTTTCTGTTTAACTCAGCATTAATTGGGTATCGATACTTTTTATCAGAAATTTTAATTGATATTCTGTAAAGCGATTAAATAACCTAATCCTTGCTAACATACAAGGATTAGGTTATAACGAATAATGTAGCTGTTAATAGGCTGTTTCGTCTGCACCTATATCAACTCTTGAGTTTTGAACACGCGCCTGCGAATCAATATCAAGCTCACCAGATGCTGCTGTGTAACCCGGTAAACCACGATTTAAACAAGCCGAGGTGCTGGTTAAATGGAGATTAGGCGTTGGCAGGCTTGCAGTTATAAAGCCGGGGATATTGTAAAGGCCGTTTGCTTCTAAACCTGTTCCTGACTGGAAGTTTGCAAATGAGTAATAGCCACCTGAGTTAATTCCGCCCCAGTCAAAAGTAATTGTTCCTGATGATCCGCTTGATGTATAATAATCATCATAGTTCATGGTTAAATTTGTTGAAGTATAGCCTGATAAAGCGATAACCACCACATTGCTCCTTGACTGGATGATATTATCGAAAACATTCAAATGATCTGTATTTTGATATTCAACCTCGCCGCCATAGCCACCTTGCGAAAAGTTATTGTAAAATGTATTGCCTGACAAGGTTGAATAGGTCACCTTACTGTTCGCCTGGTTGGAACCGTATATAATGCCGGCAGTAACATTATTATAAATAAAATTATCACGTACATTGATTTGAGTAGCAGTGTAATTATTGTTTTCGCAGCCTACAGTGATACCGGCACCGTTGGCATAGCATGTATTGCCCTGTATATTAATATAAGAACCGCCATCTACATAGATACCTCCGGAGGTTGCTACTGGAGATACACAATTGTATACGGTATTGTAATTAACATTACCTCCCCTGGCAAAGTTTACGCTATCGGGCGCCGTTGTATAGCTGTAATGGCCCGACATATCAATACCAATATTGGTGATGTCGTGTACAACATTGTGTTCAATCAAGAAATCCTTTACGTTACCAGTCAGGGACAGAGCTTCGCTGTATCCTGTTGCGCAACTATAAATTGTATTGTAACCAATGTATACATTGCTGTATGCTGTCGATGAGGTACCTTCAACAAAAAGTGCATGTGCATTATTTGATGATGTTGGAACGGCCGTCATACTGGTTGTCCAGCCTACATTGTGTATGGAACAGGCATTTATTTGAACATCAGTACCGGAGCCTGTTACCGCGATACCGTTGGCAAAGGACATGATATCATTTTGAATGGTGATACCGTTTAACCGAACATGGCTTTTGCTCGCAATAGTTACCATATTAGTATTACTACCAGAATTAGTGCTGGTACCATCAAGATATACCGCTGCTCCGGAATAGTTTGTCACCGCGATTGGCGCAGCAGACGAGGCTCCCGAATGGGGGAACGATATCCGTTCTGAATAGGTACCTGCAAGTACGTTTATTGTTGCAGCTGCACCTTCGGTAGTTTTGTTTAACGCAGCCTGGATGGTTTTTAACGGGACTGATGTGGAAAGGCCGGTGTTTGTATCACTACCGGTAGCGCCGTTAACAAAATAATTGGTGCCTGGGCCGTTAGTTAAAGCCTTCGATGATTTGCCCACAGACAAAGTTGGGTTAGCTTCTGACGCAGTAGGCTGAAGAGCAGTTTTTGAACAACTACTCATGATAGCCATCGAGATCATAATTAAAGATAATTTTTTCATAATTTGTTTTTATAGATTAATTAACTCCAATTTCTACCTTTTTTAGCTACAGAACAATCTAACAGTCAAGTACATTGCTTAAATTCTGATAAAACAGCCCATTTTCGCTACGCAACCGTTTGTGTAATTTACATTTATATGAAGCAGGGGGGCGTCCCTTTAGAAAACCATTAAGCTTGACTCTATCGAAACATGCTGATAGATGACATCATTATTGTTTTTACTTTTCTCAATCAGATCCAAAGCCATTCGGATAGATGCCTTACCTTGTTCTGACGGAAATTGTTCAACTGATGCAAATGGTTTGTTTTCAGAAAAGCTCCATTGCGGTAAATTTGAAAAACCTACCAAACAAATTTCCTTTGGTGAATAGCCTTTTGATTTTAAAAAATCTCTGCAATCCAGTAGAACATAGTCATTAAAAACAATAATTGCTGTAGGGGCATTTTCTAAATTAATCAGTTTATTTAATGCAGCTATATTGGCTTTGGGGGTTAAATCTGTATGAACAACATAATCAGATATAAGTGGTAGTCCATTTTCTCTAAGACCTTTTGCATAGAGCGCTAACCTGTCTTTTGCTGCAATAAGGTTGCCCGGCCCGTTGATTAAACCGATAGAACGATGACTATTCACCACAAGTAAATCCATTGCTTTGAGAACACCTGGTGCAAGATTTGACACAACAAAATGCACATCTTTTCTATCAGGTATCCGGTCAAAAAAAACAATGGGTATATGAACATTTTCAAGCTGCTCAATACTTGAATAATTATGAGTATCCTTGGATATAGATATAATAATTGCATCCACCCTGTATTCCATCATCTTTTTGATTAAATCCAGTTCATGATCTGCATTTTCATGCGATTGACCAATCATAATATTGTAATCGCTGATAAAGGCTTCGCTTTCTATTGTATTTAACGCGTTACAGAAGAATGGTTCCGACAGGGAGGGAACGATCACACCAATTGTATAGGACCTGTTTTTATTAAAAAATATAGCCGATTTATTAGGAACATAATTTAAGGCCTTAGCTAAATCTTTAACCCTTTGTATAGTAACGCTCCCAATACTTGGATGACCTTGAAGTGCTCTTGAAACGGTTGACGCCGAGACTTTTAAATCCTTGGCAATCTCTTTTATCGTAGTAATTTTTTTTTGATTCATTTCAATTAAAAATTTATAATAAAAACAAGATTACTTCCCTCAGTGCTAATATTTTAAAACATGATTTTTTTATAAGATGGTTAATAATGGCGCCATTACATAAACGGCGGTTTGGATTTATAAAATTAGCTGTCGCTAACTAATCTAATTTATCAAAAGCCGGCAGGTCTCCAATAGATGCCTCTATCTTCACATTTAATGGCCCTTTAAATACTTTCCCATCCTGGCCCTTCCATTTTCCTTTTGGAAAATAAACCATCCTGGCAGAAGTTTTGTCGAGAACAGGAGCAACCAACAGGCGATTGCCCAACATAAATTGATCTTTAACTTCCGCAAGGGCCTGGCCCGGGAAAACGTATTCCAGGTTCCTTATTACAGGTTCACCGCTTTGTGCTGATGCTACTACGCATTGCAGAATATAAGATTTGTATTTTTTACGTAACAGCACTGCTTTTTTAACGGCCGCCAAGTGCTCTTTGTCCAGAATGCGCCACGGTGCTACCGAAAACTGCATCATGGGCATCAATGCACTGCACTCGGCAGACCGTACCACCAGGTCCTGATCAAACTTAGCCAGGCCGATAAACGAGCCGTACTCGCCACCGCCTATCATATCCGGGCAGGTAAACTGATAGCCCAACAAACCGGCGGCGGTTATATTGGGTATTAGTTTTTTAAGATCGTTCCAATTATGCTTTTTGTCGCGAAGGCGCTCGGCAATAGGTTGGCCGCCCCGTTTCCACATGGCGCGGTATTCGTTTAATTTATAACGCGTTCCAAAAACTCCCCAAAGTTCGCTTTGTTCGTTCGCATTCTTTTTTTGAAAAGTTACCATGTTCCCTGTATAAAACTCGATATCCCCGGCATCAAACTTAAACCCGTCTACGCCGTAAGCGGACATCATTCCATCAAGTTGCTGTTTATACCAGGTCTGAGCGGCATCATTGGTAAAGTCAAGGCATGCGCTATAACCGTTCCACCAGCTGATAATTGCGGGTTTGGTTGCATCCTGCCATTTCAGGGTTTTATCGCCGTTGTTATCCATGATTAACAATCGCTTATCATTCAGGTCGCGAAAGATTTGCGTATCCGGCGAGATAAACGGACTAACCCATATCATTACCCTGAAACCCAGCTGATGCAATTCTGTGATCATTTGCCTGGCATCCGGAAACCTGTCTTTCCGGAAAGCGAATTTGCCGTAATAATCGGCCCAGTTGTCATCAATCATCAAAACACCCGGCGGGAAACCGTTATCAATGATAGCGTGGGCATATTTCAGAATATCGGCTTGGTTTTGGTTGTAAACCAACTCTATCCAGGTGTTATACTGTGGTTGTGCAAACAGCAAGCTATCGGGCATCAAGGCGCTTGCCTTAAAATGCGCGCTGCTGGCGGCCTTAAAAGCCTCCGCGAGTGTTTTTCCACTATTGTGAATGTTGACGCTGTCGAGATTATCCGAAATGAGTAACTCGTTTTCAGAGAATGTAAACTTAAAGGGTTGATTGCTCCAGATATATCTGCCGGATGATGATAATAACAGCGGCGCCGATTGATTATCATTATTGTTCCCAAACAAATCGAAAGTATAGCCTGGATGGTATGGAGCCATAATACCCTCATCAACCGTACCGCCATACCATTTTTCGCCCTTTAAAATTTTAAAATGCTGCTGTGCTGCCGAAAACAATGGCAGTATAGTTAGCAAAAAGAAAACGAACTGCCTTGTTGATTTTTTAGTGGTCATGGCGATATGGCGTTTATTTTAATGGATAACCTATGGGTTAAATATTGGCAATACTTGCTATCTCTGCCATCATTTTTTTCGCCAAGTTATCGGCCTGCTCTATAGATCCGGCTTCTGCATATATCCTGATCACCGGCTCGGTATTTGATTTGCGTAGGTGTACCCATTGTTTATCAAATTCTATTTTTAAGCCATCAATGGTACTATAAGGCTGGTGCTGATATAATAATTCTACCTGCCTCAACAAACTATCAATATCAAAACCATCTGTTAAAGTGATTTTATTTTTTGAGATATGATAAGCGGGATAGCTACCTCTTAAAGCGGATACGGATATACCGGTTTTTGCCAAATGCGTTAAAAACAAGGCGATACCAACCAAAGCATCACGGCCATAATGAGAGGCTGGGTAGATGATCCCTCCGTTGCCTTCGCCACCAATTACGGCATTGGTTTCTTTCATTTTGTTCACCACGTTAACCTCGCCCACTGCCGATGCATTGTAAATGCCTTTATGCAATTCTGTAACATCGGCCAGAGCGCGGGTTGATGACAGGTTTGATACTGTGTTGCCTGGCGTATGTTGTAAAACATAATCAGCAACGGCAACAAGTGTATATTCTTCGCCAAACATGGCACCGTTCTCATCAACAAAACACAGGCGGTCTACATCCGGATCAACCGCTATGCCCAAACCGGCACCCGTTTCTATTACCCTGGCCGATAGCGCAAGCAAATTCTCGGGCAAAGGTTCCGGGTTATGCGGAAATTCGCCGTTGGGTGTACAATATAATTCTTCAACCTGGTTAACGCCAAGCGCTTTTAACAGCGGCGGTAAAAACAAGCCTCCGGTTGAGTTTACACAATCAATCACCACCTTAAAGTCAGCCTTTCTTATCGCTTCCACATCAACCAGCGGCAGAGCCAATATGCTGTCAATATGTTTTTGCAGATAACTATCATTACCGGTTAATTTTCCGATCTGATCAATTCTGGCAAATTCCAGTTCGGTATCTTCTGCTATTTCCAATACCTTTTTACCTTCTTCATCGTTAATAAACTCGCCGTAGGCATTCAATAACTTAAGCGCGTTCCACTGTTTAGGGTTATGGCTCGCGGTTATAATGATACCACCCCCGGCATGCTCCGCGGGAACGGCAATCTCCACAGTTGGCGTTGTTGATAGGCCTATATCTACCACATCAATGCCAATACTCATTAACGTGCCTACCACCAGGTTTTTAACCATCTCGCCTGATATACGGGCATCACGCCCTATTACAACTTTGCTTTTACCTGTAGTCTGAATTACCCAACGGCCATAGGCGGCCGTGTATTTAACAATATCGTTCGGGGTGAGGCCATTGCCCGGCTTGCCGCCGATAGTACCCCTGATGCCGGAAATTGATTTAATTAATGTCATTTGATCAATGGTTAAAATCCCACTTAATAAAGGCTTCCATGGCTTCATATTCTGCCAGGCCAAGCTGGTTATAAACATTAGCTGTTTCACTGGTACGGTCCTCGGCGCGTACCCAAAATTCACGGGCATCATCGCCCGGAAAAACCGGCCTGTCTTTTTGCGACTGGTGCTTGAAGATAGCCAGGCGCTTACGCTCAACTTCTTTGGGTGACAGGGGTACGCACATTTCTATCTCAAAGGTTTCAAACTCGTGCCATGCGCCACGGTATAACCATAACCAGCAGTCTTTCACCCAGGCTTCGGTTTGCGCAAGGCGTTTTAACGATTCGAGAATGATATTAAAGCAGGTTTCGTGTGTGCCATGCGGATCGGCAAAATCGCCGGCGGCATAAACCTGGTGCGGTTTTACCTGCTGTAAAAGCTGCATCGTTTGTTGTATATCATCATCGTACGATACATTTTTACTCAGCTTCCTTCTGTCGTAAAACGGCAGATCCTGAAAGTGAATGTGGTCGTCTTGCAAACCTACAAACCTCGCCCCTGCAAAAGCCTCTCCCTTACGTATCAGCCCCTTAATAGTTTGTAACTCGGCAGTATCTGTTTGGTTGGGCTGTTTGGTGTCGATAAAAGAACGGGTGGTTTTATACAGATGCTGCAATGTAGGCCGGTCTGTATTGGATGAGCCGGAAAGATCAACGGCAAACTCAATATAACGCAACGCATCATCATCCCAAACGGCACTGTTGCCCGAAGTTTGATAGGCTACGTGCACATCATGACCCTGATCGGCCAAACGGATAAACGTGCCACCCATTGATATTACATCATCATCCGGATGTGGCGAAAACACGATCACCCGTTTTTGGGCCGGTTCTGCCCGTTCAGGCCGCTGGCTGTCGTCGGCATTAGGTTTGCCGCCGGGCCAACCTGTTATGGTACGTTGCAACAGGTTAAATATGTTGATATTGATATGATAAACCGGCCCTTTCTCGGTAGCCAACTGGGCCATGCCATGGTTATTATAATCGTCTTCGGTTAATTTCAATACCGGTTTGTTAAGCGTTTTAGCCAGCCATATAACGGCCTTTTTGACCAGTTGCGGATTGCTCCAGTCACAATCCTTAACCAGCCAGGGCGTGTTAAAACGGGTAAGCTCCGAAGCTGCCGCCTGATCAACAATAAACTCTACCTGATCCGACAGTTGCAGGTAAGTTGCCGGTACATCTGCCGAAATTTCACCTTCAACAGCTTTTTTAAGTATGGGTGCCTTTTTAATTCCCCATGCCATTAAAATAATTTCGCGGGCTTTAAATATGGTGCCTATACCCATAGTAATGGCCTTTGCAGGCACGTTGCTTTTGCCGCCGAAATCATGGGCGGCATCGTTACGTGTTAAATCATCTAACGAAACAAGGCGGGTGCCTGAATTTGGAGCCGAGCCCGGTTCATTAAACCCAATGTGCCCGGTGCGGCCTATACCTAATATTTGCAGATCGAGGCCGCCTAAGGCCGAAATTTTTTGCTCGTACGCTAAACAGTATTCAGCTATTTCTTCCACATCAAGCCTGCCATCCGGAACGTGTACATTAGCCATATCAATATCCACATGGCTAAACAAATGATCAAGCATAAAGGCTTTATAGCTTTGTATAGCTGTTGGCTGCATGGGGTAATACTCATCCAGGTTAAAAGTGATCACATTTTTAAAGCTCAACCCTTCTTCCCGGTGCAGCCTTACCAGTTCCTGGTAAACAGCAATTGGCGTTACACCTGTGGCAAGGCCAAGTACGGTATTTTCACTTTTGGCGGCTTTAGCAGTAATGATAGCAGCAATGCGTTTTGCTACTATTTTGGAAGCCGTAAGCCTGTCGGCATATACGGTAACGGGTAGTTTTTCAAACCTGGTTTCCTCTAAAAGATTTAAACGTGGCATATATGATTGTTTTTTAAAGACGCGGGGAGGCAAATGGCGATCATCATTCTGTGGCAGATACTTTTTCAACACTTGGGTTTTGCTTTAATTGAGCCCATTCTGTATTAACGATATCGCTTAGTTTGTTTCTGTTTAAATCCAGCATTTTAAGGAGCTGCATTTGGGCACGCGTGCGCTGCAGGTTATGCTCTGCAAAATGTGTTTTGTAATAGAGGTCGCCATCTAAATAATCGGTTAAAAACCTAACAGACTGCATATATGGTAACAGCAACACACCTGTAATTAATGATTTTAATTCAGCTTCGGTTAAAAAGGATTGGGTTTGGCTCAGGTACCCCTTGGTAAACTCGGCAAATAGCGGAATGTTGAGCTGTATAGCATCCAGATCTTTTTCGTCCTCAACGGCGGTATTTATAATACTGCGGATAGCATCGCCAAAATCATAAGCAACATAACCCGGCATCACCGTATCCAGATCAATCACACATTGTATGTTGTTGTTTTTATCGAGCAATATATTGTTGAATTTGGTATCGTTATGGGTGATTCGCAACGGCAGTACCCCGGCTTTACCCTGTTCCAGTATATCGCTCATGGCTGTTGACCAGCTGTTTAAATACTCCACTTCGGAAACAACACCGCTAAGCCGGCTGGCTTTGTTGGCAGCAATAGCGATGTTAAAATCCTTAAGGCGTTTCTCAATATTCAAAAAATCGGGAATAACATCAACGATCAGCGCCGGATCAAGATCAGAAAGCATATATTGGAAGCGGCCGAAAGCCACTCCACCCTGGTAAGCTTGCTTTTGGGTGGTTACCAGGTCATAACTTTGGGTATCTTCTAAAAAGTAAGTCAAGCGCCAGTAATTTCCGTCTTCGTATTTATAATACTTTCCATCGTTACAGGCCACCAGGGTTAAAACTTCCTTCTCGGGATTACCTTGACTTTGCTTTGTTTTTTCTTTTAAATGATGAATAACACAAACCATATTGTTCATCAGTCCATCTATATCCTTAAAAACAAAATGGTTAATTTTTTGCAACAGGTAACAGGTGCATTCACCGATAGTACTCTTAACTAAAAAAGTATCGTTGATATGGCCCGACCCGAAAGGTGTAACCTCAAAATCGCCCCCGCGTGTATTAAAAAATGATATAATGTTTTTAAAATTATAACTCATCGGTTTGTTATTCATGTATCTTCAATAACCGTATTTGTAAGCGCGCTATATGTTTTTTGCTTTACTTATTAAGCACCTTACAAAGGTAAATAAAATTTGCGTGTCCGAACACACAGAGATTAGCATTTGCACACATTTCCCATCAGTATATTTTTTTACTGATTAGCACTCATTACTTTTACCTCAAACGGAGCCAGTTTTACAGTAAAGCTCTCGCCCTGGTAAGCCGCTTGTTCACCCCCGGTTTTAGCATTATAAAATTTATAGCTCTTGTTATAACCAGCAGGTATATCCAGCATGTTGGCAACATTCACCACAAAAGTTTGCGGCCGTGGTGATGGGTTTCGTAAGCTTAACACGCCATTTTTGTCGCTCCATCCGGCATAGCCGTAAACTTCCCCTTTGGCCGGATCGCCACCAACCCAATGAACGTCATCAAGTGCTTTGGCATTGGCTTTGGACCAGTTGGATGCATTTTTAATGCAATCCCAATCTGCTGTATTTAGCTTATGCGGATTAACATAAAGCTCTTGCAGGCTGGTGCCCGAACCAAAAAACATCCACACTTCATCGCTTATGTTTTTATCATCCATTTCAAGCTGACCCGGCAAGCCGTTATCGGCAATGCAAATACCATGGTACATTACCGAGTTTAAAGGGTACAAAGGAGCGCGTTTAACAATGTTTTTGTAGGCCTGCGCATCTTTATAAGTAATCCATTGTTGCCTTTTAGGGCCGTCTCCTTCCACACCTGTATCTTCACCAGCGCGCCAAATTGCATCGCCATATTTTAACCAATAAACCGATGGCCATGTACCAACTGTTAAACTGAGGTACAGATCAGGCTTTTCTTCTCTCAAGCCGTTGATCAGCTTTAAAAACGCTTCGATATCTTTTTGATAGGTGATATTTGCACCGCTGGCTCCATTGCCGGCTCCTACACCGTCAAATTTGAACATGCTGATGTCGTAGTTCTTGATAAAATTGGTAGTTACCGCCCTAAAACGATCGTAATAAACAGGGCCTGTTAATGAGAAACCATTCTCGTTAGTTTCAAAGGGCGGAGATTGTTTTTTGCCATAAGCTATACGCTGTTCTTTTGGCTCATTGTACCCGCCCCAGGGCGATATCCAAACACCCAATGTAGAATGAGCAGCTTTGGCGGCCGTCTTGATATTGCCGAACCCATCGGGGAAACCCGCGTTAAACTTCCACAAGGTTTTGTTATCATCCCAGCCATCATCAAACAAAAAGGCTTTTAGCTGCACCTTTCGCTTATCAATCAGGCTATCTTTAAATACTTTGATCCTGTCGAGGCAAACGCTGTCGTTCAGCTTGCGGTTGTCCCATGATATGTCAAACCATGAATTATAGTGCAGCATCTGATGATAGGGTTGTGCCCGCTCGCGCTCCACATAGTATAAAAAACCACGGCGCAACTGCCCTGTGGGTGTAGTTCCCCATACCGACGACAGGGTTAAAGGTGCATCATGGTCTACCGGGTTTAAACGTGGTAAAAAAATCGAATTATTGATTTTACCGCCGCCAGTTTGGCTCATGGGATGCTCCAAAGCAAAAAATAGGGTGTTGTGTACCAAAGGCGAGCCATCTACTGTGCCTTTCTTTATGGCATTCGCAGTTGCCGGTAATTGCACCAGCGTAATTTTGGAGACATTTACCGAATATGAGGCTACGAAAGTAAAAACCTGGCGAACATAATTTGCACCATTGAGTAAGCTGGCTTCCCAATGTACTTTTAAGCCCAGTTGTTTATTTTCCAGATCGGCAGTTATCTTTTTCCCGGGTAATTTATCGGCAGCTTTGGTAGCTTCTGTATAACCGCCGAGGGTTGAAACAACGGCGTCGCCTATCAACGTAAATTCGTTTGAGGTAATAAGCTTTTGCCCTACCGATATCGAAAACAAAACGCCCTTACCGATAGCCAAATGTTCGTGACTTTGTTTATCATCAAACCCGGTAATAGTTAAATGCTTGCCCGCTGTTGAAAAACTCATGGTTAATGCATTGTTGGTAAACACCACGCTGCCGGTAGTCTTTTTGATAAGCGCCGGGCCAGGCTCCTTGCCCGGGTAATCAACCTGGGCAACAGAGTGCGTACTCCCGGCCACTAACAAACAAATCAAACTCAACAAAAATCTTCTGTTCATTTTTATCACTATTAAAAAGGATTGTTACCAATATAATTTTCGCAGGCCCAGGCAAATGCCATCATCACATCTAAACCGTTCGTTGCTTTCCAGTACAGCTTGTTGTTGGCTTTTTCTGTAACCAATATCTTTCCCATAATTATTTTACGGTTATAGTTACTTTTAAATTATTGTAGCCGGTAGCCGTTTCCCAGGTACCGCTGTTTGCTAACTGAATACTGTAGTTGGGGTTTGCGGAGAGCGTTGCCGAATTATCCGGCATGTTCAGCAATACATCGTAAGTGCCTGCAACAACATCGGCAGGTAACGCTAACGTCTGCTGTAAGTTTATTGTGCCTGTATACCATTTGCGGATATCGGTATCAAAAGCTATGGTTGATACCTTACCGCTGCTTTGGCTGCGCAGCAGCAATTGTACAGGCCGCGGGTTAAACGGCGATGCGTACCCTGCGTTATTGATGGTAAGCGCAATATTTATTTTGTTGCCAACACTGGCAGCTGTTGGTATTTTAGCTGTTTTTAATATCAGTCGATACCCAAGCTTTAGCCTGATGCTATCCATACAGCCACCGCTAACCCACTTATTGTTCACGCTTAAGTTATACCCTGCGTTTAAAAAACTGTAATGAAAAGCAGCAAATTCAGATTTGGCTATACCTGTAGGTTCACAGGCATTTTGTGGCGTGTAGGAGTCGTCGCAGGTTTCGCCTCCCACAGCTACATATTTGGTATCAAATTTTTCAAAGTTTCTTAAAGCCGTGGTTGCATCGGCTGCCGGGCTTGATGAGTTGCCATAATCAAAATAAGTACCTTCGTCGTTGGCGCTTGCCAAAAAGCAATCGTTATGGAATCCTATCCTGGCTTTATCAGTCCCGGTAAATGCTTCGGCATCCGTTAGCGCGGCCGAATTAACATTAGCCTTAATACCGTAAACATATCTTTCTTTTAACTGGGGAATGCGTACCTGTACCATACGGTCAGTGGGTACTGCGGCCAGCATGGCTTTTAATACATCAATCCGATCCTGCCAGTTTTGATCGAGTAGTTTACCCTGCCCGTTTGATGAAGCATCGCCAAAGTAGTCGGTATAATAATTTTCGCCGTAGATGCCTATAAAGCCCAGCTGCATTACGGCAATCACATCTTCGTTAGTCTGCAAATGTGGTGCGAGCTGGCCAATATGTTGCAATACAATTGCTTTATTGGCATCGCCGTAAACAGGACAAACCGATTGTGAAGCACAGCTACCTGTATGGGTGGTATTGGTATAAATAAAACGCGGGATCAGTTTAACGCCAGCCTTGCGCGCCGTAGCGCAATCCTGATCAAATTTGGTTAAAAAATCTGCCGATATAGGCGTACTAACAAAACTATCGAGTACGTATTCTACAAATACCAAGCTACAGGCTACCGTATATGTGGCCCCGCTTATACTTTGCGTGTTACGGTAACCGGCAAGCGTAGTTAAGCTTAACGGAATATAATTGCTGGCGTGAACTTCGGCATACTGAAAGAAACCCCGTTCCGGATTTACAATATCCGCGTTATTTTCGGTGTAGCTTGTAGTGGTTGTGGTTTTATCAGTACCCTGATCAGCAGAGTTATTCTTTTTACTGCATGCCGACATTGCCAGCAATATTAAAGCGGCCATTATTGTGTTTTTCATGCTTATGAGATATCTTGATTTAATAACCGGCTATTAATGCACAGTTATATCTTAATGAATACTTTATGTTTACTCAAAAAATAGCACAGGTACCACTCGGCAAACAAAGTAACGAGTGAAGAAATAACCGCTATGATTGGCATAGGCAATGCACTAAAACCTAAAAAGCCTTTTATAAAAATACCGATTGCGCCGTTAAACCATTGCGCACCCACGGTTTCAAAAAACAGGTAAATAAATATCGAATTCATCCCCACCACCACACATACCCACGCGTACTTATTTACCTGTTTAATATCAACAAGCCAATACATAAAAGCCAATATGAGCAGTACCCATCCGCCCGAAGCCAATGCAAATGAACTGGTGCTGATACGCTTGATAATTGGAGTTATATTGGCCAGGTCGAGCCCGAAACCGGCAACCAGGGCAATTACACCAGCGATAAGCAGCAGTTTAATTTTTTTGCCCGGCGTTTGCCCGGATATCAACAACCTGCCTGCCAGTACTCCCCATATTGTATGGGCCGCGGTAGGTATTATGTTAATGGCTACCCACCCATCGGTATTGATTTTACCCATTAACAGGGTATCCATATAAGCTCCAAAGTTGTGAAACTCTACAAAAGGCTGATTAAAGCCGGGCACAAGTATGGTTCGGTACAATACATCGGTAACAATTAATAAAGCTACAGAGACCCCAACCTGGAACCAAAACGACCTGTTGATGATCAAATAGGCAATAAGCGTGGTAACTGATAGTTGTGTTAACACATTCCAAAGCTCGAACACCAGCTTACCGGCATAAATACAATGCAAGCCTGTGCCCAATACAAATAATTTTACCGAACGAATGGCGATGTGCTTAAAGTTCTGTTTCCATGTTACTCCCTTTTGCAATTTTGAATAGTAGGAGATATACATGGCCGCGCCAGCCATCAGCATAAAGCCGGGTTGCACACAATCCCAAAAGTGAAGGCCCCGCCATTGGGCATGGAAAAATTGCTCAATAAAACCATCGGCAACACCTCCTAAATGCAGTGCATGCAAGTTTTCGTACAGCAGGCAGCTTTCGCCGGCCAGCAGTATCATAATTAACCCACGCATTACATCTAAGGAGATGAGCCTGTTTGATGATTTAGGAATAACGTTTTCCATTAGTGCTTTATCATTATAGCTTTAACCTTGCTTGTCGCGATAATTACTGACTGATATTCAATGTAATTGGCGCCAGATTCTGGCCTGGCAAATAGCCTATCGGAGAATAACCCGATGTACTGACGATGATACCCAATTTCATGCCTGTACCTATTAAACCACTTATTTTGCTGCGCGATAAAGACATTTCAACAGTGGTAATTCCATTTGCTTCCTGTATGGTGCCCATGGTGTAAAATCCTGAAATACTCAGCTGGTTCCATGCCCAGGCAGCCTGGCCGCCGGTATCCAAATGCTGGAATTGCGCAAGGCTATTGGGGTCTGAAAGAATGTTACCTTCCATTAAGAAATCGTATCCGCCACCGGGTATAGATCCGGTGGTATAACCGGTTGCCGAATTATTATCACTATCCAGGTAAAAGTCGAACACGTTTGCATCGGCAACTTTTACCGCCAGCTTCATATAGATATATACATTCTGGCTATCGTAATCAAATTTAGCTTGTTTTACTACGCCTCCAAGCGCGGTGGTTGGTGTAAATACGGTTGATATGGTATCCCAATCGGCAAATGAGTTATCAGTTAACACAATTGGCGAACTTTTGGATACATTGATAATAGTTGAACCATTAATTACCTGCCCGTTAGTTAAGGTAGCATACAGGGTAACTAAAAACTTTCCCTTTTTAGTATAAGTATGCTTTGGGCTTTGTAGTGTTGAAGTTGTACCGTCGCCAAAATCCCATTTAAAAGATGATGCATCCGTTGTGGTATTGGTAAAGGTAACATCATAACTTTTTACCACATCAGTAAAAACAACATCCTTTACTTCAACATCCTTATTTTTTTTGCACGAATAAAGGGTAACCGCACCCAACAGTAACATGCTGCCCAGTATATATTTTAATTTTTTCATATCATTTCCTTTTTTAAGTGAGCTGTAACTATACTTATGGATTTTGAGTAGCTAAGGAGTTCGACAAAATCTCTTGCTGAGGTATATAATAAATAATTTTTGTGCTGGTATACGGAATAGTCATGTTGGGGTAATTAGCCGGGGCAACACTCAAATCAATATCACTTGCCTGTAAACCCTGCAAATGGTAACCCCAATAGGTTTTATCCATTGTCATTTTATTACGGTATACGGTAAAGGTACGGTCGGCCTCAAAGGCTAATTCCAATCTTCTTTCCTGCAATACGGTATTCAGCAATGTTTGTCCGGCAGGTACAACACCATTATAAAGCGCAGCGGTTAAGCCCCGGTTTTTCCTGATCATGTCTACATCGGTAAGGGCCGCAGCAGTTTGGCTAAGGTTAGCTTCTGATTCTGCCCGGTTCAAATACATTTCTGATAAACGGAACATCACCGGCGAGCTTAGGGTAGGGCTCCCTCCCTGGAAAGAAAACTTGGTTACGTAATAAATAGGGATGCCATTTTTATATTGCTGTGCACCGCTTGCATCAACCAGGTCGACGATGTATGAGGTACGTACATCTGCCGGATTCTTCGCATACAGGTCGCGTAAAGGTTGCGAAGCATATTCTTCGCCCCAACCGGAGTTACCGTCCGAATAATATTGTGACGCAATAGAACCTAATTTACCGTAATCATCAAGCGTGGTAAAAGCGATGCAAAATATAGTTTCGGGATTTGAAGGCGCGTTAGCAAATAACGAAGTGTACTGGCTTGCGGTACTTTCGGTAAATTTGCCCGAATTGATCACCATATTGGAGTAATTGATACAGTTGGTATAATCGGCCTTGTATAAATATACTCGCGAAAGCAATGCCCACGCCGCTTCTTTGGTGGCATATTGCACCCCGCGCGACTGGTTCATTAACGATGCTCCTTGTACAGCATCGGCAATGATCTGATTATAGGTATCCTGAACGGATGAGCGTGCTTTAACAGGATTATCTGTAGTTGATGTACGTAAAATAATACCGGGTGCAGATGGATTGATGGTATAAGGTTCTGCAAAAAAACGAGCCAGGTTAAAATGGCAAAATGCCCTTAAAAAGTAACACTCGCCAATAAGTTGCTGCTGTGCCGCTGTAGGATTGGATATTTTGCCGCCCTGGTCAATCACCGTATTGGCATCGCTGATTATTTTGTAGGAGATATACCAAAAATAACTTGCATTTTGCTGATTAGGAACGAAGTTTAACGAAAACGAAAGAAACAGGGGATCCGTAGTTACCTGCCCGCATACCACATCATCTGATGCAAAATCAGCCATCTGGAAATACTGGCGCAGGTACATGTTATTTAAATCTGTTGTACCCTGAAATACTTCATGATCCTTAAATAAAGCATAAGCGCCGTTTACCGCGTTCAATAAACCATCCGAAGTGGATGTTAGCGATGCCGTTGTTACCGCATTGGTCGGGTTGTCTTCAAGCTTACAACCTGAGTATATAATGGTTAGCATTGATAATGCTATGGTGGTTAATAATTTACTTTTCATCACCTGATGTGTTAAAACTTAACATTTATGTTCAATAAAAACTGGCGGTTATTAGGGTACTTAAAATCAGCCACACCTGGTGTTGCAAAGTTACCCGGGGTAATATTGGTTGAAGGATCCTGGCCAATGTAATGAGTAAAGGTATAGATGTTATCACCGCTTACAGATACATTGATATCATTCAGTTTTAACCGTTTGGCCAATGGCTTAGGGAAAGAGTAGCCCAGGGCCACGTTCCGTAAGCTGATGTAATTACCATCTTGTAAATACCGGGTTGATACGCTGGTTGAGTTGGCATTATTTTGCGGGCTCGGGTCGGTAGCTATCTCGCCGGGGTGGGTCCATATCACAGTCCCCTTAGTTGCTACCATCTGGTTGAGGTAAGGTTCGCTTCCATCGTTCTGCACCTGCGACAGATT
This sequence comes from Mucilaginibacter paludis DSM 18603, assembly GCF_000166195.2. NCBI lineage: Bacteria > Pseudomonadati > Bacteroidota > Sphingobacteriia > Sphingobacteriales > Sphingobacteriaceae > Mucilaginibacter > Mucilaginibacter paludis. Next base: position 3,227,756 of record NZ_CM001403.1, on the reverse strand, counting down.
AGCATTGTAAATTTTATTGCCAACCACATAATACATGTTTACCCGCAGCGATAGGCTTTTGTATTTAAACTCGTTATTAAAGCCGCCCTGGTATTTAGGTAAGGCCGAACCAACTTCCTGCAACGTTGCCGAGGCATAATTAGATGTTACCGAGGTTGAGGTTACATTACCCTTAGCATCTTTGGTTTGCACTTCCCACTGTGGCGCTCCGGTTTGGGCGTTTACGCCTGCCCATTTGGGCATGTAAAACTCGTACAAATCGCCGCCGTTACGGTAAATCTGTGAAACATTATCCTGACCAGTTGAGATGGTTGTTGCCGGGAAACCGCCAATTTTATTATTGTTAAAACTGATATTGAAATCGGTGTTCCACTGAAAGTTTTTACTGCGGATGTTAATACTGTTGATGGCAAACTCCAAACCGTTATTGGTTACCTGGCCGGCATTTTCCCATTTGGTTTCAAAACCTACCGATGGTGGTTGCGATACCTGCAGCAGTAAGTTTTTAGTAACGTTATGGTAGGCATCAACAGTTATATTGATACGTTTAAATAAGCCTATATCAAAACCTGCATCTGTCTGGTATTTGCTTTCCCACGTCAGGTCAGGATTTTCAAGCTGTGAAGGTGTTGCCCCTACTGACCCATTATACTGTGACGACAACGAATATAAGCCAAGGTATTTACCCGCTCCAATACTTTGCGTACCTGTTACGCCATAGCTTAAACGTAATTTGAGGGTATTGATGGTGTGATTATCTTTTAAAAATGCCTCGTTACTGGCTAACCAGGCTGCTGATACCGATGGGAATGAACCGTATTTATGCTCGGGCGAGAAAGCAGATGAACCATCTACCCTGTACGAACCGCTTAAGAAATAGGTGTTTTTGTAGCTGTAATTTACCTGCGATAAGTAAGAAGCGATAGTAGGGCTTTCAGTATAACCGTTTACGGCCTGGCTATTGGCCACAACATCAAGCACTTGCAAGCCTATAGGCAACCCTTTGCCGGAAGCTCCCATCACATTAGTCTGGCTTCCTTCAAATTCGGCACCTGCTAAACCATTAATTTCATGATCGCCCAGCTTAAAGTTGAATTTTAATAAGTTGGTTGATATGCCACCATAAACAAAAGTGCTTTGATTATTTAAATAACCGGTGCCGTGGTATACCCCTTCTACCGCGGGGCTGTAGTAAGTTGATGAGTAATTGTAACTGGCTGAAAGGCGGTTATTAGTGGTAAATGTTAACCAGTTGGTTATGGGCAGGTTTAATATTAAATCATAATTAACATCAAAGCCCTTATACGGATGGTCAGAATTATCTATGGTATTGATGGGGTTGGTTTTATCTCTGGACCACCATTTAAATTTAGAGTTCCCGTCAACATACTTAGCATTGCCGCTGGCATCATAAGGGTTATCCCAGGGCAAATTAAGGTAAGCGTAATAAATATCATTATAATCATAGCTCTTACCCTGAATGCCACTAATGTTGATATTATTGGTCAGGGTAATTTTGTCGGTAAAATGATAGGTGGAATTAGCTCTTAAATTGATCCGTTTGTAATTGGTATTTAAAAAGGTACCATCTTCGTTGTAGTAAGTAGCGCCAAAATAATAGTCATTCTTGGCTGTTTTCCCCATTGCCGAAAAGTAATAGTTTTGCATGGGTGCCGTTTTAAACATGGTTGTTAACCAGTTGGTATTGGTGTTTAATATAGACGCCGGGCGTTGCGACTGGAATTGCACCAGGTCTACCGCGTAGGTATTCCCCGTAGCACCGGGAATATAATCGCGGAAGAGTTCTTTTTGGTTTTGATACAACTGACTGCTGTTCATCATGGTCATGCTGCCAAAATCGGGAGTTCTAAAACCTGTTACAGCCTTAAACTCATATTGAGTTTGGTCGCTTTTGGCTTTTTTGGTAGTTACAATAATAACCCCGCCATTGGCCTGCGATCCGTAAATAGCCGTTGCACCCGCGTCTTTTAACACACTTATGCTTTCAACATCGTTAGGGTCGTAATTTCCGCCAATAATACCGTCAACCACAAACAAGGGGCTTTGTGTAGCGTTTACAGAAGATACCCCCCTCAACCTGATCTCGGATGAGCTACCGGGCACACCTGATGAATTAACAACATTTAAACCGGATACTTTACCTTGCAGTAACGCGCCGATATCGTTAGATGTAACATCCTTCAGCTTGTCGGCAGATACTGTTGTAATGGCGCTGGTGAGGTTACTCTTTTTTTGGTTTGAATAACCGGTTACAACAACCTCACCCAGTTGTTTGTTATCCTCGTCCAAAACAATGGTGATTTTGCTTTGACCGGCAGCTATTGTTAACTCTTTAGTAACATAACCAATGGAGTGCGCCTGGATAGTTGCCCCTCCCGCGGGGATATTTAACGAAAAGAAACCGTCCGGGCCCGATGCTACCGCACCTTTGGTAGTCCCCTTTAATTCAATAACTACTCCGGGCAGTACGGAGCCGTCTTTGGCTGTAACTTTACCTTTAAGTACCCTAACCTGGGCATAAAGGCCACTACAGCTAACTACCAAGAAAATAAACAGTAAGATTTTTTTCAAATTAAACATAGTTGATAAGTTAATAGACTGTTAGTAGATAATTGCATTGTTTTTAATGTTATTTAAGTAGAAGAGTGAAATTATTTTAGATTAATGAATAAAATTATGTGCTCGGATACGCATGGCATAAACATAACGATATGTAGATTTGTACTTATTGTTAAAGTTTGTTTATCATTAAATCAAATATAAAGAAAATTAATGCGTGCTCGAACACACGCAATCGAATTATTTTCAATAATTACTTATTTTTATAAAAACATCAATAAAACCGTCATTTCTTATTAAAATTCAAAACTAAATGCTGCAAAAAAATTCATTATTAGCAATAAATTTGAATTTTTGCTGCTTTGAGAAGCATATACACCAAACAACACACTCCAAAACAAAAAATACCTACCCTTTTTTTAAAACAGGGTAGGTATTTTCAATTAAAAAGAGAGGTAGGATGGAATAGAAAAATAAATTGTACTTAAGCCTGCTTTATTTGTGTTTTATACCCGCTTATCAGCCTGGCGTGCGGAGATAGATCAATCAGCGGGGCCGTAGGATAAAAGCAGCAATGCGCCACCTGTGATACTCCTAATTAATAGTAAAACGATGTTAAATTACAAAAAGCAGCAGCAATTTTTGTAATAAAATTGCCGCAACCTGGCTTGGTAAATTGCTTTGTTTATTATAGTGCCATCCCTCCTGCGACCTCTATTCGCTGCCCATTAACCCAACGTGCATCTTCGGTGCACAAAAAAGCAACTACGCCGCCAATATCTTCAGCCACACCAGGCCGGCCCAATGCAGTTACATTACTTATATACTTTTGCAGGTTTTCATCTGCCCTGAGGTGGCCGCCTCCAAAATCTGTCATTACAGCTCCCGGGGCAATAATATTGGCCCTTATCCCTCGCGGTCCAAGCTCTTTAGCCAGATAGCGGGTAAAGATTTCAATAGCGCCCTTCATTGATGCATAGGCAGATGATCCAGGTACCGTTACCCGGGTTAAACCGCTTGATACATTAACAATACCACCACCATCATTTATTAGCGGGATTAATTTTTGCGTTAAAAAGTAAACTCCTTTATAGTGTATGTTCAATAAATTGTCAAAAAAATCCTCTGTTACTTCGCTGATGGGTGAATACCCGCCAACACCCGCATTATTTATTAAAAAATCAATATGGCTGGTGCCGAACTTGACAATCAACATTTCCTTCAATTTGCCAATAAAGGAATCAAAGCTTTTTATATCACCAGTATCGAGTTGTAATGTAGCAGCTTGCGCACCATTTTGTTCAATTTGCGTCACTACATCCTGAGCTTCCTGTGCTTTGCTATGGTAAGTTACAACAACATCGATACCCTTTTCTGCAAGCCTTAAAGCCATGTCTTTGCCCAGCCCGCGGCTACCACCGGTAACTAAAGCTATTTTATTTTTCCCTTCCATTTTGTTTTTTTATGCAAATATAGCCTCACAAAGAAAGCGCGTGTTTGTACAAATCAATCCATTTTTTGTAGAAATCAAATATTGAACTATAGCCTATGTGATCATCGTTCTTGTTGTTACCGTCTATTTCCAGTGCGAATGTATTGATATCGCCTGGCAGCGTGATCAACATCATTGAGTTTGCCAAACCTGATATCGAAATTCAACATAAAAAAATCATGACAAGGAAATTAATTCTTAGAAATCTGGGCTTACTACCCATAAAAAAAGCCCCTTGCGGAGCTTTTTATTATAAACAATATTTTTTATCCTTTAACCCGTTCCACATAGTTTCCGGTAGAGGTATCAACCTTCACCTTATCGCCAATATTTACAAACAACGGAACTTTAATTTCGGCACCAGTTTCAACGGTAGCGTTTTTTAGGGCACCGGTTGATGTATCGCCTTTTACTGCAGGTTCGGTATAGGTTATTTCCAGTTCGGCAGAGCTTGGCATCTGGCCCATAATGGGCTCATCGCTTTCAAAAGCTACAATCACGTTGGTGCCTTCTTTTAAAAACTTCACGGCCGTGCCAAATAAGGTTTTAGGTACGTTAAACTGGTCGTAGGTGGTATTATCCATCACCACCAATTGGTCGCCATCTTCATATAAAAACTGGTAATCGTTGGTTTCAACGCGGGCAATCTCCACTTCTTCGTCCGTACGGAAACGATACTCTACCAATTTGCCACTTTTAATATTACGCATGCGGGCCTGGTAAAAGGCACGCAGATTGCCCGGTGTACGGTGAATAAATTCTTCTACCTGTATCAACTCGCCATTAAAGCGAAGTATACTACCGTTTTTAATTTCTGACGCTTTAGACATAAAATTTTTTCAAAATTCTGGACCGCAAACTTAACTACTTGAATTGAAACATACAAGCTTCAAATAGGATGTGGTAAACAAGTCGGCGTGTGCTTTACTACACGTGGCCATGTCAGCTTTTGTAATCGGCTATGTTAACTAACTGGTTGCAAAACCCATATTCGTGCTGCTGGTTTGAGCAGATGATGGTAAGCCGGTTAGCTGTAAATTGTCCGGCAAGGCTAAGGTACCAATCAATGCCTTGGTTATCCAGGTTGGATGTAGGTTCGTCAAGCATCAGCATGGGCGTATCTGCGCAAAAAGCCAAGGCTAATTTGGTACGCTGCTTCATTCCCGACGAGAAATACCTGATAGGCTTATGCCTGCTGCTATGTAAACCCAACAGCTCGGTTATGGCCTGCTTATCCAGTCCGGGCCCGTATTTTTTAAAACGGAAATGAAAATCGATCATCTCGTCCAAAGTAAACTCTTCTATCAATTCCTGGTAGGGGGCGGCAAAACTTAAATGTTTATATACCGATTCCGCATCTACCGGCCCCCCGTTCAACGAATAATTGATTTTGCCTGCCGAGGGGCTAAGACTGCCGGTGAGTATCTGCAACAAGGTTGATTTTCCCGAACCATTTGGCCCGAGTATACCATAGCTTTGATGATCGTCAAATACATAACTGAGCCCTCGGAAAATCCAATCGCGGTTAAAACGGCGGCCAATGTTTTCGAGGGAGATTTTTAAGCCGATAGTCAAAAGTCCATGGTTCATAACTGTTGATTTGAGATGATTGGATAGTTCTATTGCCATTAATGTTCAGCTATGCACTATCAACCATGGGCCATGCACTCAATTTACTGATTCCCAAATCCCTTCATAATACCCCGGTTGGAGTTACGGATAAAATCCAATATCTCGTCGCGTATTTCAGTCGGCTGGCTTTCAGCTTCGATAATATCCAGCGCTTTGGTAAAGTTATGTTTCTTGATGAAGATTGTACGATAAATATCCTGGATCTCGTTGATCTGTTCGGACGAGTAACCCCTGCGGCGCAAGCCCACAGAATTGATACCCACGTAGGATAACGGCTCGCGAGCGGCCTTAACATAGGGAGGCACATCTTTACGTACCAGCGAGCCGCCTGTTACAAAGGCATGCGAGCCTACGTGGCAAAACTGGTGGATGGCAACCATCCCTGCCAGTACCACATAATCATCAATGGTAACGTGGCCTGCTAAGGTGGTATTATTGGAGAAGATGCAATTATTACCTACAATACAATCGTGGCCAATGTGGCAGTAAGCCATAATAAGGCAATTGTTGCCTACTACGGTTTTCCAGCGGTCTTTGGTACCGCGGTTAATGGTTACGCATTCGCGGATGGTTGTATTATCTCCAATCTCAACAGTGGTATCTTCACCGGCAAATTTCAGATCCTGCGGGATACCCGATATTACAGCACCTGGAAAAATACGGCAGTTTTTACCGATGCGGGCGCCGTTCATGATAGACACATTGGGGCCTATCCAGGTACCCTCGCCTATTACAACATCCTTATCAATAGTTACAAAGGGTTCAATAACCACATTACCGGCAATTTTTGCCTGTGGATGTATATATGCCAGCGGTTGGATCATGCTTTATTTATATCTAACAATTTGCGCCATCAATTCTGCCTCAACCACTATTTTTTCTCCAACCATGCCGATACCTTTCATTTGTGCAATGCCGCGCCTGATAGGGGCCAGCAGATCACAACGGAAAATCAGGGTATCACCCGGCAGAACTTTATCTTTAAAGCGGGCATTCTCTATTTTGAGGAACAAAGTAAGCCAATTTTCCGGATCGGGAACGGTATTTAAAACCAATATTCCGCCGGTTTGCGCCATCGCTTCAATTTGCAACACACCGGGCATTACCGGGGCGCCTGGAAAATGACCGATAAAAAACGGCTCGTTCATGGTTACGCTTTTCACACCTACCACATGGGTTTTGCTCAACTCCATTATTTTATCAACCAATAACATCGGCGGCCGGTGCGGCAGAATGTTCATAATCTGCACTGTATCGTATACAGGCTTGGCATTGGGGTTGTAAACGTGGATATGTTTTCGGCTACGTTCCTTTTTAATTAACGATTTTATTTTTTTAGCAAAAGCAACATTGGCTGCATGGCCCGGGCGGGCTGCCATAATATGCCCCTTAATAGGTACGCCAACCAAGGCAAGGTCGCCTATCATGTCCAGCAGTTTATGGCGGGCCGGCTCATTCTGGTGCCTTAACTCAATATTGTTCAATATCCCCTGCGGGGCAACATCAATATCTTTACGGTTAAACAGTTTTGCTAAATGGTCAAGCTCGTCAGGGCTTACATGTTTATCAACCACCACAATGGCGTTGTTTAAATCGCCGCCTTTAATCAGGTCGTGCTTTAACAACATTTCCAGTTCGTGTAAAAAGCAAAAGGTACGGCACGAGGCTATCTCTTTTTTAAACTCGGATATGGTTGATATACTGGCATGCTGGCTGCCCAATACCGGCGAGTTATAATCAACCATGCAGGTAAAGCGGTAATCATCCAAAGGCATGGCTACCATCTCAACCTTACGGTCGGGTTCAGAGTAGTGGATGTTATAAGGGATGTGATAGTATTCGCGGTCGGCATCTTGTTCCTTAAAACCGGCCTCAATCAGCGCGTTAACAAAAAAGATAGAGCTGCCATCCATTATCGGGGTTTCGGGCCCGGTCAGGTCTATCATCAAATTATCTATCTCCAGGCCAACCAGGGCAGCTAAAACGTGCTCAACAGTGCTTACGCTTGCGCCATTTTGCGATATAGTGGTACCGCGTGACGTATCGGTTACGTTATCCACATCGGCATCAATCACTGGCGATCCTTCAAGGTCAACCCTTCTAAATTTGTATCCGTGGTTTTCCGCTGCCGGCCTAAAGGTCATGGTAACGCTTTCGCCTGTATGCAATCCTGTGCCCGAAACAGACACCTCGGTCATTATAGTTCTTTGTTTTGCGTTCATACTGTTTGTACTTGCAAGCGCCGTTTATCTAAGCCCTTTGCGTAGTTCAGCAATTATTTTTTCTAATTCGTCAATCTTTTTTTCAAGTTCGGGTAAACGTGCCAACACCACCTGCGACCGCATATGGTCCTGATAGAAACTGGCAGGCGCACCGGCCCATTTTTTTCCCTCTACCTCGATAGAACGGCTGATGCCCGATTTGGCCTGCACCTGTGAGCCTTTGGCTATATTGATATGGCCAACAATACCTACCTGCCCGCCTATAATGCAGTTCTCGCCTATTTTAGCGCTTCCCGAAATGCCGGTTTGCGCAGCAACTACGGTATCGGCGCCAATTTCAACGTTATGGGCTACCTGTATCAGGTTATCCAACTTTACCCCGCGGCGAATAATGGTTGAGCCCAGCGTGGCCCTGTCAATAGTTGTATTGGCTCCTATTTCCACATCATCTTCCAGTATCACATTCCCTATCTGGCTTACTTTGGCATAACTGCCGTTACTTTGCGGCGCAAAACCAAAACCATCGCCACCAATTACAGTACCCGAGTGGATAATTACCCGGTTGCCGATATGGCAATCGAAATAAATTTTTACACCGGCATAAAGGGTAACATTATCGCCAATAATTACGCCATCGGCGATGTAGGTATTAGGGAAAATTTTACAGTTATCGCCAATTTTTACATCCGGGCCTATGTAGGCAAATGCACCTATATAGGCATTTTGGCCAATTTGGGCGCTGGGATGGATAAAGCTTGGCTGCTCAATACCGGTTTTATTCAGCTTGATGGTATTGTATTTTTCGAGCAATACGGTAAATGCGCTGTAGGCGTTTTCAACCCGTACAAGTGTGGGCTTCACATCCTCGGTTAAAACAAGGTCGTTATTAACAATAACAACCGAGGCGTTGGTGGTGTACAAATAGTGCTCATACTTAGGATTAGCCAAAAATGACAACGAACCAGGGCGTGCCTCCTCGATTTTAGCCAGTTGATTAACCGACACATTAAGGTCACCTTCAACGGTTCCATTAAGCATTAAACTTATTTGCTGTGCGGTAAATTGCATCGGACAAATTTAAACGTTAAAATTAAAGCAACAAATTATTATCAAATAGCTTATTACGATTTACAACAAACCTTTGATACAGCATAATACATATTTTTTTACTGTTTTGGCCAATGCCTCTAAATTAGAATTATCACTTGCCGTTGTAATGTCCTGCACACTGCCGTCTTTCATTAGTATCCGGATATTTCCGTCTCCTACTTTATAAGCCTTGTTGGTAATACTATCAGTAAAAACAAAATACGATGCCTCGTCTTCGGTGATACCATATTCTTCTACAACCCTTTCTACCAGTTGATTAACAGTATCTACCGATGGCGCCACATTGGTAACTTCTACATGGTATAAATTACGGGTAATCAGGTTTTGACAAAGTGTTGATAATATAAAATCATCATGCGATGCCCAAACTTTAATGGCCGACATGATATCCGTATCATCCAGGCTGGCAAAGGTATCCAAATCATGGTTACTATTGATAAAGGCAGATATGGTAATATTATTGGTTAAAAAATAATTTAACGCCGGTGTAGCAAATAAATTTTCGCCCAGTAAAGCCAGCTCGCGGCTGCGTTCCAATATTTTCCCAAGCAATAATTCGGCGGCAATTACGGTTTTATGCAGGTACACCTGCCAGTACATTAACCTGCGCGCCACCAAAAATTTCTCTATCGAGTAAATTCCTTTTTCTTCAATCACCACGTAGTCGTCGCGCACGTTGAGCATCTTGATAATCCTGTCAAAACTAATTACCCCTTCTGATACTCCCGTAAAAAAGCTGTCGCGGGTAAGGTAGTCCATCCGGTCCATATCCAGTTGGCTGGATACTAACTGGTGCAGAAACTTTTTATGATAGGTGCCGTTAAAAACATCAATGGCTGTAGTAAGCCTGCCCTTAAACAGGATGTTGAGCCTGTCCATCAGCACCAGTGAAATATCCTCGTGCGAGATGCCCTCTACAATGGTTTGTTCTAACGCGTGCGAAAAGGGGCCATGCCCTATATCATGCAGCAATATGGCAATAGTTACGGCTTCCTGCTCTTCAGGAGTAATTTCGTGACCTTTGCTGCAGAGGGTTTCGATGGCCATTTTCATCAGGTGCATGGCGCCCAATGCATGGTGAAAACGGGTATGCAGAGCGCCGGGGTAAACCAGGTGGGTCATCCCCAATTGCTTGATATAACGCAAGCGCTGGAAGTACGGGTGCTCTATCAGATCAAATATCAGTTCTGATGATATATTAATGAACCCGTATACCGGATCATTGATGATTTTATTCTTGTTCAATGTGTATATTATGCTACAAAAATGTTAAATTATGGTTAAAAGCAACATTTTATTTTAGTTAATTTTTGTTAATAACATTTATATCGGCAACAAAACCTATGTTTATAGGTTTATAGCTATATACTAAAAACGCCATGCAAGATACTACCATTTTATGGGCCGACGATGAAATTGACCTGCTAAAACCACATATTCTTTTTTTAAAAGAAAAAGGCTACATTATAAAGACAGTAACTAACGGAAACGACGCGGTTGATCTGTTTAAAAGTGAATATTTCGACCTTGTTTTTCTGGATGAAAATATGCCCGGCTTAACCGGATTGGAAACCCTGGCTCAAATAAAAAATATTAACGCCGATGTGCCTATCGTGCTGATAACCAAGAACGAGGAAGAATACCTGATGGAGGATGCCATCGGTTCGAAAATTGATGATTACCTGATTAAGCCGGTTAACCCCAAGCAAATACTGTTAACTATTAAAAAGTTTACCGAGAACAAACGCCTGGTTACCGAAAAAACCACCATGGCCTATCAACAGGATTTCAGGACACTCGGAATGACGCTGAATGATAATTTAAGCTACCAGGAATGGGTTGATGTTTATAAAAAACTCATTTATTGGGAGTTGGAGCTGGAACAGCTGGAAGATGCTGGCATGCACGAGATTTTAACTTTGCAAAAAGCCGAAGCCAACGTACAGTTCTCTAAATTTATAGAAAAGAATTACCTCGACTGGATCAAGAACCCAGATACCGCACCCATTATCTCTCCGCAGTTATTTAAAAAGAAGGTTTTCCCTCAATTGGATGGTAAGATGCCGGTGTTTTTTATCCTGATAGATAACTTAAGGTATGACCAGTACAGGATGATCCATCCTATTATCTCGGAATATTTCCGTTTAGAAGAAGAGGATACTTATTTCAGTATCCTGCCAACGGCTACGCAATATGCACGTAATGCCATCTTCTCTGGCCTGATGCCCCTGGATATGGAAAAACGCTACCCGGATATGTGGCAGAATGATGAGGATGAAGGCGGCAAAAACCTGCACGAAGCTGATTTTATTGCCGACCAGATTAAACGGGTGGTACGCAAAGACTGCAAGTTTTCGTACACCAAGATATTGAATATTGATGAAGGCCGTGCCCTGAACGAGAGTGTAAGCAACCTGATGAAGAACGACTTAAATGTGGTTGTTTATAACTTTGTGGATATGCTGTCGCATGCCCGTACCGATATGCAGATGATCCGCGAGCTGGCCAGCGACGATGCGGCATATCGTTCTTTAACCATCTCCTGGTTTGAGCATTCGCCTTTGTATGACCTGTTGAAGTTTTTAGCACAGAAACAAGTAAAGGTAATTATCACTACCGACCATGGTACCATCCGGGTTAAAAACCCAAGCAAAATCATAGGCGACCGTAACACCAACACCAACTTGAGGTATAAACAAGGTAAAAACCTGAATTATAACCCTAAAGAGGTGTTCCACATCCGTAACCCGCACGACGCTATGTTGCCCAAATTGCACGTAAGCTCGAGCTTTGTTTTTGCCAAGGTTGATAACTACTTTGTTTACCCGAACAACTACAATCATTTTGTTAACTTTTATAACGAAACGTTTCAGCATGGGGGCATCTCGTTAGAAGAGATGATTATCCCGATTGCTACCTACGGACCGAAATAACCAATATTGATGATAAAAAATCCCGTTTTTACAATGGGATTTTTTATTTAAATTTGGGTATGGTAGTAATTAAGGTTTTCGACAGAAAAAATAGGAGCGAAAAAACTTTTTGAACGTTTTATAGGTGTAATTAAACTGAATGAAAATCCTGTTGATGTAAAGGCGATGGAGAGATGATGAGTAGTTTGTTCTTTAAAAAAGTTTCTTTAAATTTGAGTATGGTAGTTATTTTAAATAAAGATACCGACCTGCAAAACTTGAAAAAGTTATTGGCAGAAAGAAAGCCTCAAAAAAAATTTGATGCTAAAAGATTCTGTGGTGCGCTAAAAACTGAAGAAGACGGATTGAAAATACAACAGCAATTCCGGGATGAATGGCGGTGAGATCTTTTTAGATACTAATATTTGTATTTATTTACTCAATGGCGATCAAATCTTGTCTGACTTTTTACAGGACCAAAAAGTATACATATCGATAATAACGGAGATAGAATTGTATTCATTTCACGGAAATACTGATGGCTCGATAGCCGTTTTGGATGCCTTTGCCGATTCGGTTGCTATTGTGGATATCAATAAAGAAATAAAGGCTTTGACTATAGCGTTACGCAAAAAGTATAAGTTAAAAATACCTGATACGATAATAGCCGCATCGGCTTTGTCGCTTTCAATGCCTTTCATTACTGCCGATAAAGGCTTTCAAAGAATCGATAGTTTAGATTTAATTTTACACGAAAATATATCCCGATAAGATGGTTTTCGAACTTCAATCCCTCGCTGATCTGCCTCAAGCCGCAGAGCAAGTTATAGCTTCCGCTTCCAACAAAAAAATCTTCCTCTTCCACGGAGAAATGGGTGCTGGTAAAACCACGCTGATCAAAGCTTTATGCAAAGAGTTAGGCGTTACCGATAATGTGGCCAGCCCTACGTTTTCCATTGTTAACGAGTACAGGATACCCACAGGTAAAATTTATCATTTTGATTTTTACCGCCTTAAAAACCAAACCGAGGCTCTGGATATGGGCTGCGAAGAATATTTTTATTCGGGCGATTATTGTTTTATAGAATGGCCCGAAATGATACCCGACCTGTTACCCGATCAGCATATCAACATTCATATTAAAGTATTATCAGGTGATAATCGCGAAATCTGCATCGGGTGATTTTTAATATGTTTATCTTTTTGCGTACCTTCATCAACTGGATATTAGAGTAATATGAGTTCAGGGATATTAAGTGGTTTTTCCGACGTCGCCAAGCAAGCAATGATGCAGCCTCAGGAGTCGATGCTCGAAGTAAAGAATAAAAAAAACAAACTTTATATCGGTATACCCCGCGAAGTTTCTTTCCAGGAAAACCGCATCGCTTTAACCCCGCTTTCTGTTGCCCTGCTGATTAATAACGGGCACCAGGTTATTTTAGAAAGCAACGCGGGTAAAGCCGCTAACTTTTTGGATAAGGATTACAGTGAGCAGGGCGCCCTTATTGTTTATGATACCAAATCGGTTTACGAGGCCGATATCATCATTAAAATAGCCCCGCCTACGGCCGAAGAGATTGAGTTGATGAAGCCTAACCAAACGCTCATATCGGCATTGCAGCTTTCCACTTTAAGGCCCGAATATATACAGGCGCTTCAGCGTAAAAAAATAACCGCGCTTTGCTTTGAGGATATTTTAGACGAAGGCGGATCGTTAACCGTGGTAAGGGCCATGAGCGAAATTGTTGGCGCTACTTCCATTTTAATAGCCGCCGAGTATTTAAGCAATGTTTTTGAGGGCAAGGGCCTGATGCTGGGTGGCATTACCGGCGTGCCCCCTACCGAGATTGTGATATTGGGAGCCGGTACCGTGGGCGAATATGCCGCCCGTACCGCTATCTCTTTAGGGGCGCAGGTTAAAGTGTTCGATCCGTCCATCTATAAACTGCGCCGCTTGCAAAACAATATCGGCAGCCGGGTTTTTACCTCGGTGGTACAGCCCATTGTTTTAGAAAAAGCCATTACCACCTGTGATGTGGCCATTGGCGCCATGCGCGCCCAAACCGGCAGAAGCCCCTGTATAGTAAGCGAGTCTACCGTAAGTAAAATGAAGCCGAACTCGGTTATTATTGATGTAAGTATTGATCAGGGCGGTTGCTTTGAAACATCGGAGGTTACCAACCATACTCACCCGGTTTTCCGTAAATACGATGTGATCCATTATTGCGTGCCTAATATCGCTTCGCGGGTAGCCCGCACCGCTACTTACGCCTTAACCAATATTTTTGCGCCTATACTTTTAGATATTGGCGAACAGGGAGGGTTAAAAAATGTGATCTGGCAAAATACAGGGGTGCGCAACGCGGTATATATTTACCAGGGGCATTTAACCAACAAGCACATTGGCGACAGGTTTAATTTGCCCTGTAAAGATCTTGACCTGCTCATTGTTTCAAACAGGTAAAACGCTAACCAACCACAATGAGGTACCCCGCGCTGATCCTTCTTCTTTTTACTGTATGGCAGCTATCAGCCCAAAACTACCGCGATTCGTTACATGTTGCCGGTAAGGCCCAGTATCTGGCCCAGGTAAGCAAAGATCATAATAAGGCCCTTGTTGAAATAAAAAAATACATTCCCGCTATTCAGCTGGATATACGCTATGCTACCACCGATAACTTTATGCATCAGCGCATGTATACCCAGGCCAGGGCATTTACCCGCCTGCCGGTTGCCAAAGCCTTAATGCTGGTAATGGCAGATTTAAAAGAAAAAGGCCTTGGCATAAAAGTTTACGATGGCTACAGGCCTTATGCCGTAACCGAAAAGTTTTACGAAAAAGCAAGCGACAAGCATTTTGTTGCCGACCCGAAAAAGGGATCAAAGCATAATCGCGGCTGCGCGCTCGATTTGAGTTTGATTGATTTGAAAACCGGTAAAGAACTGGAGATGCCTACCTCGTTTGATAGTTTTAGCCCCAAAGCTGCCGCTGATTATACTGCTCTGCCGCAACAGGTGATTCAGAACAGGGAACTGTTAAAATCGGTAATGCAAAGCCATGGTTTTAAAGTATTGAGTAACGAGTGGTGGCACTTTGATTTTAACGGCTGGCAAAACTTTGAGTTGCTCGATGTTCCGTTTAACCAGCTTTAGAAAAAACAACGCGCCGGCAAACTTTAAGGCATTAAAATTGCTTTGGTTTAAACAAAACAAATTGTTGTTAAAATAACAACCAAACTTTAAAACATTGCCAATGAAGTATGTAACCAAAAAATCCTTACTGTCCGTTTGGAAAGTAGCAAGCGCTACCTTTAATGGGTTTTTAGATGATAAAGGCCTTAAACTTAGTGCTTCATTAGCCTATTATACTGTATTTTCAATTGCCCCGTTATTAATATTGTTAATATCGCTGGCCAGTTTTTTTTACGGTCAGGATGCTATCCAGGGCAAAGTATTTTCGCAGGTAAATGCCTTCGTGGGCAACCAGGCAGCGGCCCAAATCCAATCTATGATTAAAAGCGTATCCCTTTCGGGCAAAACAGGCGTTGCCGTAGTTACGGGTATCATCACCCTCATTTTGGGTGCCTCTGGAGTATTTTTGGAAATACAGGAATCGTTAAACATTATTTGGCGGGTAAAAGCCAAGCCTAAGCGTGGTTGGGTTAAAATGATAACCAATAGATTATTATCTTTTTCGTTAATTATCGGATTGGGTTTTTTGCTGATCGTATCCCTTATTATCAATGGGGTGATTATTGCTTTAAGTGATCATTTAACTCATTATTTCCCTAACGCTACCTTGCTGGTTCTTAATGTAATTAACCTTGGCCTAACCTTTATTGTTATCTCGGCACTTTTTGGCATCATCTTCAAATTTTTGCCCGATGTTAATATTAGCTGGAAAGAAGTACGCATGGGTGCG
Source organism: Mucilaginibacter paludis DSM 18603 (assembly GCF_000166195.2). Lineage (NCBI taxonomy): Bacteria > Pseudomonadati > Bacteroidota > Sphingobacteriia > Sphingobacteriales > Sphingobacteriaceae > Mucilaginibacter > Mucilaginibacter paludis. The sequence goes on along the minus strand of NZ_CM001403.1, from coordinate 3,211,886 downwards.
TTTTTTACAGCGTTGCTGTTTATGCTGGGTAAATATTTAATCGGCATCTACATCACAACCACAGGTACCGGTTCCACCTACGGCGCCGCAGGATCCTTAATCGTGATACTGGTGTGGATTTATTATACTTCGGCTATATTGTACTTCGGTGCCGAGTTTACTCAGGTTTATGCCGAGTTTACTGGCTGTAAAATACAACCGGCAGAATATGCTGTTGCTGTTATTCAAAAAGAGGTAGAAAAAGAAGTAGCCACACTACCGCCGCAAAATCCTGATCTGAAATAAATGATTTTTGTTAGATTAGGGCATGAAATTGCTCATCCTCTTTATTTCGATAGCGCTATGCTTTGTTCTTAACGCGGTAAATGCCCAGGATCAAGCCCATAATTTTATCAGGCTGGTTAATCCTGTAAAAGAAACAACGGTTGTTAACTCGCCCAAATTTTATATTACAGGGCAAACAACTGCTGGTGCCCAACTGATGCTGGATACCTTACCGGTTAAAGTTTACACTACCGGAACATTTGCCCAGCCGCTTAGCCTAAACGAAGGGAACAACACATTTAAGCTCACATCCATCCTGCAAACAGATACTCTTGTAAAAACATTTACAGTTACCTATAACAAACCTTTGCAAGCCCAGCCAACCCGGGGCTTTGCTATCGAGTATGTTAAAACCATACCAGCAATCAACCAATGGTTACAACCCGGAGACCGCCTTCAAGTGGTAATGAAGGCTACACCCAATATGAGGGCCTCGTTTTTAAAGGGCATTGAGATGACAGAAGTTGATTCGGCCGAGGTGGGAGTGAGTGGTATTTACCGCGGAGAATATTTAATTAAGCAAGGCGATACTTTGGCTGAGGCCCCCATTCAATTTAGGTTAAGTGATAACAAGAATATTCTGCATGCCGAAACAGCCAGCAAGCTTACCATACTCAGCGGCGAACGAACCATCATTGGATTAACTACCGGCGACCGCCCATATCTGGACTACGGCCTGGGAACCGACCGGCTTGGAGGGGCTAAACTTGTTTACATTGACACCCTGGTACAACTCAACATTACCGGGAAATTTGGTGATAGCTACCGCGTTAAACTCGCTGCCGACCAACAAGCCTATGTACCTAAACAAAATGTGGTTTTGCTTAGCGGCGTACACTTTGCGCCGGTATCGTTAACCGGTAACTGGACGGCAAGCGGCGACGATCAGTACGACTATTTATCAATTGGCCTGGATAAAAAGCTACCTTATTCATCATCAACTTTGTTAAACCCTAACCGCATTGTGATTAACATTTACGGCGCCACATCAAACACCAACTGGATTATCCAGAAACAAAGCCTGAAAGAGATTAAAAATACCTGGTACGAACAGGTGAGCAAAGATGTGCTACAGGTTAACATCGATTTGCAACATGCCCAGTTATGGGGATATGATATTTATTACCGGGGCAGCATTTTAATTATTAAAATAAAACATCAGCCGGAAAGTTTTAGCCTGGCTAAATTAACCATAGGGATAGATGCCGGGCATGGAGGGAGCAACCCCGGGGCGGATGGTTTAACAGGTGTGTTAGAAAAAAACATAACGCTTGCTATGGCGCTTAAACTAAAAGCCGAACTTGAAAAAGCAGGTACAAAAGTTGTGATGACCCGCACTACCGACAGTTCTTTTAACAACAGCGCCAGGATCAGGTATATGAAGGCCCAAAATCCCGATCTGCTGGTGAGCATCCACTGTAACTCGGCAGATAACCCTACTGTCCAGGGCAATTCTACGTACTACAAACATTTAGCCTTCAGGCCGCTTAGCCAGCCTATCCATGATGAAATCATCAAAATGGGCATGGCAGACTATGGTAACATAGGTAGCTTTAACTTTGTATTTAATACGCCTACCGAATATCCTAACGTATTAGTAGAAACTGCTTTTTTATCAAACCCCGAAGACGAGGAAAAGATATTGCAAGATAACTTTCAGCAAAAAATGGTTGAAGCCATTGTAAAAGGGATTAAAAACTTCTTACAAGCCCAGGCGCCGGATAGTATTCAACCGCCGCCGCCGATAGAAGAACCTTCTGGCAAAAAGAAAAAGCATTTGGGCTAATATCAGATGCCGGTGCCGGCAGGCGAAGCCCAAAAGCATCGCCTGCAGATTATTAAAGATTGGCTTCCTTCCTAAATAGTATTTTACCCCAGTACCTTAATGCCATGCGTTTTGTTTGTCAGGCACCCGTATCATTTTGAGTATCTTGCTTAAGTCTACATCCTGGAAAAAACTTTTTTTTGCAGGAATTACAAAAAACACTGCCTGTAGATAATGAGATAAAAGCATTTTAGCCCATGTAATGTTTATATTACTAAATTATGAACCCGGTGTTAAATTCATGATTTAACCCTCATTTTATTTGTAAATTTAATTAACCAATTAAACGTTACAGATGCTCCGGCTTTTCACTATAATAAAGTATATTAACATTTGTATGTTGTTGCTTTGGCTGTTTTTGCCCCAGGCAAATGCCCAACAATATTTTCGGTTGGAACAGAAACGGGTAACCATGCACTTCAATTTCATCCGGAACATGATTGTGGTACCGCTTACCATTAATGATAAAGGCCCCTATAATTTTATATTAGATACAGGTGTAGATTTAATGATTATTACCGACCCTGCACTTGTTGATTCATTGAACATTACAAACAAACGGTTGATCAGGGTGACCGGCATGGGCGAAGGCAATGACTTTGAAGCTTATTTAACCTCTGCCCTAAAAGTAAGTATGCCTAATGTGATTGGTGAACACATATCAGCAGCCATTTTAAAAAAGGATGAATTCGGCCTGTCAAACTATGCCGGCATCAATATTCACGGCTTATTGGGGTACGAGTTTTTCAGCAGTTTCTCGGTTCGTGTTAATTTTATGGACAGCACCATAACTATGGCCTCACCTCGGGATATGCGTTTGTTTAAACGTGGCGATAAGATACAAATGAGTATTGAAGATCATAAGCCCTACATCACAAGCAGGATCAGCATCAGCGGCAAAACTCCCGAAAAAGAGAATAAACTCATCCTTGACCTGGGTGCGGGCCATCCCTTATCTCTGGAAAATTTAATAGGCGAAAACAAAGGCTTGCCCGAAAAATTTATCGCTTCTAATTTAGGCATCAGTTTAACCGGACCGATTAACGGTTTTTTAAGCCGGATTGATCAAATTGAAATTGGTAAGTATCGAATAACTAATGTAATCACCTCGTTTCCGGATTATGACACTGTCAAAAAAAATTTGATTGCTGTAAAACGAAATGGCAATTTGGGGATGGAGATCCTTAAAAAATTCAACCTCATTATAGACTACCAAAATGGCATATTATATTTAAAACCCAATTTATCGTTTAAAGATCAGTTTGAGCATGATATGAGCGGCATGGAGTATTTTGCAGACGGGCCCGGCCTTACTCACATCATTATCAACAATGTTGAACGTGGTTCCGCCGCCGCCGAAATAGGCTTAAAAAAAGGAGATGAATTAGTAAAGATCAATTTTGTGCCCGTTGAGCGAATGGGAATTGAACAAATAGACCATGTATTCCGCTCGCGCGAAAACCGCTCCGTGCTCCTCGAAGTTTTTCACGACAATATATACGAAAAATTTATCCTCACTTTAAAAAGAAGAATTTAGCAGGCTCAAATTGTAGTCAGCTTAGCGTAACTCACTCAGATTTTCGTAAAATGCACTTTGCAGGTCGAGTAAAGAGCGTACCTTCATTTTCTCGCCATAGGTATCAAAACATACAAATTCTGATTTTCCGGTCGAATCCGCCTTTCGCTGTTCAATAAAATTGAAGGTTTTGAAAAAATAATGGTCAATGGTAAGGTTGTTTTTTTTAACAACGTTTGACGAATTTAATCTAAAACCCACCATCTTCATCCAGGTATGAATTTTGGAATGAAGGGATTCTCTGATATTAGCCATAAGTTAATGTTTTAAAGTTTAACAAAACCTTAAAGTCAATGTTTCAATAAATTTACAATTGAGTTTAACACAAATGTTTATAAATAAAGTGGAAAAAAGATATGATAATAAAATTAACTCCTTGTTTTTAAGATTGATAGCAATCTTCGCTGCCCAGATTTAATAATATGTAACAATCATATGATTAATAACCAATTCTCATAAAGAAAGTGAACTTTTGTAATGTTAAAATGTCTTTAGTGTAACTATAGATAAATACACCTAAACCAGCACTAAAGAGATATATATCGTATATGAAAAAGCTTTTTACATTTTTTGTTTTTTTTGCACTTGTAGTTTTTAAAGGTTACTCGCAGACGGCGCGGCAGGTACACGGTATAGTAGCCGATTCAACCGGGGTAACCATACCGGGGGCTGTTGTTAAATTAACCTCGGCCACTGATAGTTTAAATGTGGTTACCGATATTAATGGCGTATTCACCTTTGCATCAATTAAGGCAAAAAAATTCTCACTAACCATATTATCCATAGGTTTTCAAGGCTTAAAACGTAATTATACGTTTGACGACGATACCAAACCAGCCAATATCGGGATGATTAAACTCAAAGCCGAATCGAAATTGCTGAATGTGGTTAACATCACCGATGTAAACTCGGTTAAAGTAAGTGTAGATACTACCGAATATAAGGCGAGCGCTTATCCCGTAAGGGCAAATGCGCCGGTAGAGGACGTATTGAAAAAACTTCCCGGTGTTGATGTAGATAAGGACGGTAACGTAACGGCCGAAGGTAAATCGGTAACCAAAGTTAGGATTAACGGAAAAGATTTTTTTGGAGGTGATGTAAAAACAGCTACTAAAAATTTACCGGCTGATGTAATTGAAAGCATCCAGATGATTGATGATTATGGAGACCAGGCTAATTTAACCGGTTTAAAAACCGGCGAGCCAAACAAAATTATGAACATCGTGATCCGGAAGGATAAAAATTATGGCTATTCGCTATCTGCCACTGGTGGAGATGGGGCCGATGCCTTGCCATCTAAACCGGGTATATCAAATGATAACAGGTACCTGGGATCAATTAACTCCTTTAAATTTAATGGCGATCAGCAAATCGCTTTGTTGGGGACCATCAATAACACCAATGTCAACACCTTTTCGTTTGGTGGTGGCGGTGGCGGTGGTGGCGGCGGCCGTGCTGCCAGGCTTGGTGGTGGTGGTACAACCCCATCAAACGGCATAACCGATGCTAAATCAATAGGTTTGAATTTTCGCGACCAGTGGGGGCCAAACTTATCAGTTTACGGTAGCTATAGCTTTGCCGATAACTCGGTTTATACCCTAAATACATCCATTCAAAAAAACAGTAATGGCTCTTTTGTTAATAACTCAAACAGTGTTAATACAGATGGTACCCTAAATCACCGGGTAACCTGGAATATGGAATGGAAACCCGACACGGTAAATTATCTTAAATTTACGCCAACATTCTCTTACTCAAGCACCACGGCTGATGACTTCAGCCAAAACAGTATTTTAAATAGCAATGTACAGACCTTGCTTTACAACTCCAAAACGCTTGGAAATTCAAACTCCCCTAACTACGGTGGTACGTTGTTATATAATCACCACTTTCATAGCGGGCGTAACTTCAGCTTAAATTTAACAGCGAGTACCGGTCCAACCAACCAATTTTCAAACCCGATCACCACTTACATTGTGGGCAGGCCGCCTGTTGATAGCCTTGCTGTTCCGGCTAATCAATTAATTAACACCCATACTGCTACCAATACTGAGGGCATTACCGCATCATATCTTGAACCATTAAGTAAAGTATCCTTTTTAGAAGCTAATTATACGTTTAACCGAAACGCTACCAATACCAGCAGACTGAATGATACAGTAACCGTTAGCGGCCAGCAAAACTACTACGACCTGTTAAGCAATAACTATAATTCTACCTTTACAACACACCGTTTTGGCTTAAATTACCGTTTAATTGAGGCCAAATACAACCTTACCTTGGGCGCAGGCGCTCAGCCGGGTGTGTTAGACGGTAATTCGCCGGCAACAAGCACGTATCCGAGCGTTGTTACGCATGTAAATACCTTTAACTTTATACCGACCGCGCGCTTTGTTTATAATTTTTCGCGCAGCCAGGCATTGAGCTTTAATTACAATGGCGCAAGCAACCAACCTTCCTATTCGCAATTGAACCCACGTCCCGACAAATCCGACCCTACCTATATCGTAACAGGTAACCCTAATCTCGAGCCGGAGTTTAACAACAACTTTTCTATCCGTTACAATAAGTTCAGCTTTGGTACAGGCGATATTTTGTTCACCAATTTATCGTTTACCCAAACCAACAATAAAATTGTAACCAACGTAATTAATAATAATAACGGCACACAGTCTGTCGACTACCGCAACGCCGATGGTTATTACACCGCCAATGGTTTTTTTACCTTTGCTAAACCCTGGTCGCAACGCAAGTACACACTTATATTAAATGGAAATATCAATTATACCAACAATATCGGTTTTTCAAACAATATCAAAAATATCGCTAAGCAATTAACTTATACGCCAGGCGCGCGGTTCAGACTTGATATTACCGACGTGGTGGATGCGCAGGCAAGTGTAAATTACGCAGTGACCACAACCAATAATACAACCTCATCGTTAGATAATCACACGTATCAAACAACTACTTTAGGTTTAAGCGGGAAAAATTATTTTTGGAAAGATTGGACACTGAACTACGATTACAGCAAGGCCATTAACGAGGGATACAGCGGCGCCGTAACAAACCCCAATATTTTAAACGCCTATTTGGAGCGCCGTTTTCTTAAAAATAACATGGCCACCATCCGTGCTTCTGTATTCGATATCTTTAACCAGAACACGGGTTATACCAATACCACCACTGGTAACTACATCACAGAATCAACCGTTAATCGTTTAGGGCGCTATTTCCTAATGACGCTTACCATCCGCCTGCAACAATTTGCCGGCAAAACTCCGGATGATTTTCCAGGTGGTAAAAGAAGAGGCTTCGGCGGTGGTGGTCCTGGCGGCGGCGGCCCCGGCGGTGGTGGTGGCGGCTTTGGCGGCCCTCCTCAATAATAAAATTACAAGGCTCTTTTACAAGGGCCTTTTTTATGCCTTTCTTTTAAACTTTAAGTGTTTACAACTGTAGTTTAAATATGATAAAAAGACTTTTTTTGGCGATGATATTGGTAATAGCGGTTATCCGGATGAGTTTGGCCCAGGATTCGCTATCCATCACGCTCGAGAATGTCAAGTATCCTTACCCGGTTCAATTTCTGCCTTTAAAAATTGAAGGGCAGGATGTGCGTATGGCCTATATGGATGTGAAGCCAGCGGGCGTGGCCAATGGGAGAGTGGTGATCTTGTTCCACGGTAAAAACTTCGGCGGCTACTATTGGACTAACGTGATCAAAGCCTTAACCGCCAGGGGCTACCGGGTAATTGTGCCGGACCAGATTGGTTTCGGTAAATCGTCGAAGCCTTTTATTCATTATAGCTTTCATCAGTTTGCACGCAACAATCATCAACTGCTGGATAGCCTCGGCATAAAAAAGGTAACGGTATTGGGCCATTCAATGGGCGGGATGCTCGCCACGCGCTTCACACTAATGTATCCGGAAATGGTAGAGAAACTGTTGCTTGAAGACCCTATCGGCCTCGAAGATTACCGCACTTTTGTACCCTATACAAGCGCAGAGCAGGATTACCAGACAGAATTGAAAACCACCTATCAAAGCGTAAAAAAGTATTACCAAACATCCTACTTTACCCAATGGAAACCGCAGTATGATGAGCTGGTGCGCATAGGCGCCGGAGTAACAGGCAGTGCCGATTTCCCGCGATATGCCAAAGTAGCGGCCCTTACTTTCGAGATGATTTATGAACAGCCGGTTTGCTATGAGTTTGGATTGATTAAGGTACCTACGGTATTGTTCATCGGCAAGCAGGATAAAACCATTGTTGGTAAAGCCTTATTAAAACCCGAAGTGCAGGCACAGCACGGCCAATATGCCATCCTCGGTCCCGAAACGGCTAAAAAAATCCCCGGATGTAAGTTGATTGAATTTGACAATTGCGGCCATATTCCGCATTGGGAGGTGCCTGAATTGTTTTTAAAGGCTTTGGTGGATAATTTGTAGGTGAACTTCTACAATCCACAACTGTGTCATCTTGAGTAACCGATCCGGCCCATTCGAGAAAACGGAGATGATGTTTGAAAAACATCTTAAACGATGTCGCAATGGCCCTCGGTGAGGTGTGACGGTTTATCAATAATCAGCTTCTTCTCCGCCGTCATTGAGGAGGAACGACGAAGCAATCCCTAAACTGTACAGGGCGAATTTGCATGACCGCGCCGCCTCAGTAGAAATTGCTTCGTTTCATTATACTGGCGTCTTTTTAAGTTATTGATTATCAGCTGGTCTATTTTTGCTCCGATAATCAGTATTCTTAATTTACTACATCGGCCCGCTCAAACGCCGCGGGAAGGGGCTTGTCACTTTTTGTCTTGATACAAAAAGTAACCAAAAAAATCAAGACTGCCCGATCCTTCAGCCCGCGAGGCCAAACCTGGCCCGGCGTGCAGTCTGGCCATTGCCCGATTTCGCCTGTGCGGTAGTAAGATCACAAAGGTTCGAATCTCCTCCCTGCTTTTTCGGTTGGCCGATGGGTTACTCGGATGACATGATGAGGAAGTGCGGCACCGCCCAAATCGACTATTCCATAAATCAATCACTCAATAAATCGATCATTCAATCAATATTTACCCCTCTGCCAGCATCGCCACAATCATCTCTGTGGATAGTTTTTCCTGATCGCCGGTAAGCATGTTTTTGAACGACAGCAAACCGCTTTCCATTTCATCACTGCCAATCACAATCACATAAGGGATCTGTTTGGCATTGGCATAGTCCAGCTGCTTTTTCATTTTTGATCCGGCGGGATATAGCTCAGAGCGGATTTCACGACTGCGCAATTCCTGTAAAAAAGGTAAAGCATAAGTTTCACCATCGTTATCAAAACAGCAAATCAGCACCTGGGTAGTTTGGCCTGCAGCATCGGGGAAAAGTTTTAATTCTTCCAGCACATCATAGATCCTGTCGGCCCCGAAGGATATACCGGCCCCGGTAAGGCCTTTTAAGCCAAACATCCCGGTAAGATCATCATACCGGCCACCACCGCCGATGCTGCCCATGGCAACCTCGTTGGTTTTTACTTCAAAAATGGCACCTGTATAATAGTTGAGGCCACGGGCCAGGGTAATATCCAGCTCAACGGTAGCCTTTTGCAGGTTAAAGCTTTTGAGGTAGTTAAAAATGCTTTCTATCTCATCGCATCCTTTTAAACCTATGGCCGAGTTTTGAAGCGCCTGGCGTAAGCTTGCCAGCTTTTCTTCGTTCGATCCTTCCAGCAAAATAACAGGTTTCAGTTTGCTGATGTCGGTATCGGTAAAGCCCTTTTCGTTCAGTTCTTTAATTACGCCGTCTAACCCTATTTTGTCAAGTTTATCAATGGCGACGGTCAGGTCGATAATCTGATCGGGTTTATCGATCACCTCGGCTATGCCCGATAATATTTTGCGGTTATTAATTTTGATGGTAAAATCCTTTAAACCCAAATTGCTCAGGGCTTCATCATAGATGAGCACAAACTCGGCTTCGTTGAGTAGCGAGTCGGAGCCTACCACGTCGGCATCGCATTGATAAAACTCGCGGTAGCGGCCTTTCTGCGGCCTGTCGGCACGCCAAACCGGCTGCACCTGGAAGCGTTTGAATGGAAATGTGATTTCGTTTTGGTGCATCACCACGTAACGGGCGAAGGGCACGGTAAGGTCATAACGCAGGGCTTTTTCAGAGATATCAGCAATGATTTGCTGTGAGTTATGCGCACTTAGTTTTTGAGCATCCACTTTCGAAAGAAAATCCCCGCTATTCAGTATCTTAAATATCAGCTTATCGCCTTCATCGCCATACTTACCCATTAAGGTTGAAAGATTCTCCATTGCGGGAGTTTCAATTTGTTGGTAGCCGTATTTACGGAATACACTTTTAATGGTATCAAAAATATAGTTACGCTTCACCATTTCGGTGGGCGAAAAATCGCGGGTTCCGCGGGGTACTGATGGTTTGATGGATGCCATGCGGCAAAGGTAAAAAATTGACCGGATTTGAACAGGGTACAATTCTTGTTGTGTCGAATGACAAAGGCCTCCGCCTTAGTTGGTGTCCTCACCAACTGACCCGTGCTGTATTTTCGCGTACAATTTAGCTGTATTGTAAAGTTTAGTATAGAAGATCAGCACAGATTGTTGGTGAGGACACCAACAATGGCGAAAAAATTGACCGGATTTGAACAGGATACAATTCTTGTTGTGCCGAATGACAAAGTCCTCCGCCTTAGTTGGTGTCCTCACCAACTGACCCGTGCTGTATTTTTGCGTACAATTTAGCTGTATTGTAAAAGTTTAGTATAGAAGATCAGCACAGATTGTTGGTGAGGACACCAACAACGGCGAAAAAACTTACAACCTTCAAACCTTACAACTTTACAACTCATCTTTTTACCCAGGCCTTAATATTTTAGTGAAGATTAACTATCTTGTAAAGCCCGATTTAGCATATACACAAATGAAGATCATCACCCGAACGAACCGCCTCGTCATCCGTGAATTTTTACCGGAGGAGGAGCCGCTATTTATAGAGTTGTTTACAGATGAACGGCTTACCGCTTATTTGCCCAAAAGAAATGTGGACGACCTTAAAGCCCTGTTTAAAGATATTATTGCTAACTATACCGCTGGTATACAGTTAACGCGCTGGGCCGTATTTACTGGGGAGGATAATCGTTTTGTGGGCCTGTGCCTTTTAAAGTATATTGATAACGAGCCTTACAATGCCGAACTGGGTTATGTGCTGCATCATGAATTTGCAGGAAAGGGAATGGCTACCGAAATATCTGAAGCACTGCTGGCCTATGGTTTTAAAGAAAGGCACCTTGCCGAGGTTTTCGCTGTGACGGCTCCGGCTAATATCGCCTCGCAACAGGTGCTCAAAAAGGTGGGCCTGGTTCAGGGTGGCAATATATTACGCAATGGCGAAGAGCTGTCTTATTTCAGGATCAAGTCATGGGAGTGGTTAAACCTGAATAGCGCCGGATAACTTATCTATTGGCCCCTGATCAGATCTTTAATCAATTGCCTGCAGCCTGCCTCCACCATTTTATAAACCGGGTCAAACTGGCTGTCGTCATGATAAGGGTCAGGCACGTTGCGGTCGCCCAGCAATAATCTTACTTTTTTTTGATCCGCCTGGTTTCGGGCTTGTGCCAGTACATCTTTCCTGTTATTTTGGTCCATCACCACAATCAAATCAAAGTCATCAAAGTCGCGCACGCTGAACTGCCTGCAAATTTGCCCGCTGATGTCGATGCCGTGGCTGCGGGCTTCGGCTACGGAGCGGCGGTCGGGCCCCTGGCCCACGTGCCAATCGCCGGTACCGGCAGAGTCAACCGTCCAGTCTAAGCCTTCTTTTTTAACCAGGTTTTCCATTACACCATGTGCCAGGGGCGAACGGCAAATGTTGCCCAGGCAAACCATTAATATCTTCATGTTACTTTGTTGGCCGTATTTTAAATGCTTAGGCTGTAAATGCGGTTAATGCCGCTTCAATCCTTTTAACTGTTTCTTCTTTACCCAACAGTGCCGCGATATCAAACACATGCGGGCCAAATTTACCACCCACCAGCATAATGCGGAAAGGCAGCATCACATCGCCAATTTTAAGAGCCTTTTCTTCGGTAAGGTATTTAAATATAATCTCCAGTTGCATGGCTTCCCAAACTTCGGCTTCATCAAACCTGGTCATCAATTCGCTAAAAAATAAAGTTTTGGTATCGCTCCACTTCGGCTTAACAGCGTTGAGGTCGTACTCCGCCGGGATTTGGAAAAAGTACCCTGCTTGTTGATAAAAGTCGGCCAACAAAGTACACCGGTCTTTTACGGTATTAATAACGGTTACCAAATAATCGTCATCGGCTACAGTAATTCCCTTATCCTCCAATACTGCCTTAACTTCGGGCATCAGGCTTCCGGCATCGGTTTTCTTGATCCATTCGGCATTATACCATTTGGCTTTTTCAAAATCAAACTTGGCCCCCGCTTTGCTTATTCGCTCGATAGAGAAGTTTTCAATCAGCTCCTCAATGGTAAAAATCTCCTGGTCGGTACCGGCATTCCAGCCCAGCATGGCCAACAGGTTTACAAAGGCTTCGGGTAAAAAACCCAGTTCGCGAAATCCTGGGGTAAGTTCGCCGGTTTTGGCATCCAGCCAGTTCATGGCATAAACCGGGAAACCTAAGCGCGCGCCATCGCGTTTGCTGAGTTTGCCGTGCCCGTCGGGTTTTAGTATCAGCGGTAAATGTGCCCACTGCGGCATCTCGGCCTCCCAACCCAAATACTTCCACAACAAAATATGAATAGGTGCCGATGGCAACCACTCTTCGCCGCGGAAGGCGTGGGTTATCTTCATTAAATAATCGTCAACCACTACTGCCAAATGGTAGGTGGGCATACCATCCGCTTTGAGTAATACTTTATCATCAACCAGGTTGGTTTCAAAGCTCACGTCGCCACGGATCATGTCGTGAAAACGTACGCTCTCGTCGGCTGGTATTTTTATCCGGATCACATGCGGAACACCGTTATCCAGCAGGTGTTCAACCTCGGCAGTTTTAAGCGATAGCGAATTACGTAAAGTATCGCGATAAACCTGCCCGTATTGAAAGTTAGGTATTTCTTTGCGGGCATGGTCAAGCTCTTCGGGGGTATCAAAGGCATAGTAAGCATGGCCCTGGGCAACTAATCTTTCGGCATATTCGCGATAGATGGATTTGCGCTCGCTCTGGCGGTAAGGCGCGTAATGGCCGCCGACCAGTGGGCTTTCGTCGGGCGTAATGCCGCACCATTTCAGGCAGTCAAGTATATAATCTTCGGCACCTTCCACATAGCGGGTTTGGTCGGTATCTTCAATACGTAACACAAAATCGCCTTTGTGTTTTTTGGCAAACAAATAATTAAACAATGCGGTACGCACGCCGCCCAGGTGTAAACCACCGGTAGGGCTTGGTGCAAAACGGACACGGACTTTAGAACTTGACATGCGGCAAAGGTAATAATTTTGATGGCGGATATTTTGATTTAGGATAGCGGAATTTCGATTTCGGATTTGGTTGATGCCCGCGCCTTAACAGAGACTAATTATTGCAAGAGAGAACTCCGCATCATTTTAACCTTATTGCTAATTACTATATAAGGGCAGAGGAAACATTTGCCATATTATCCCGTTAAAATAAATAATTTATAAAGCGCCAAACAGCGCATCATCACTAAAAAAACAAAAAACGCCCCTTGAAGTACCCCATCTGCCTGATCATCCAGCATAAATGCGCCCCGGTGCATTCGAAATCCGAAAGGAATTACCGTAATTTGGATTGCTGATGAAGATGAATCCATACGAAAACAAACGCCGTTGGAAATATTTACTGCTCTCGTTCGCGGTAATTATAGCAAGCGGATCATTATTGTACACCAATTACCTGGTAAAGGGCATTGCAAAATCTGAGCGCACGCGTGCCGAGGTGTGGGCCCTGAGCATGCGGCAATTGTTTGAGATTGACGATAACGACTTTTACAATTACGTTACCGCCGTTAGGGATAGCCTGGCCGTGCCCGCCATTGTGGTTGACGAAACCGGCGACTTTAAGTTTGCCAGAGGATTAGATTCAACCAAAACTTTTATACAAGACCCCTCCAAGCAACCTAAAAAAAAGAACGTTAAGTTTGATATCCGCTATTTTAGAGCGCAGCTGGATTATATGAAAAGCCAGCACGAGCCTATTAAAATAACAATTTTTAGTAACGAGTACTGGCTGGTTTATTACCAGGATTCGCCTTTGCTTACCCAGCTAAAGGTATTCCCTTATATACAATTGTCGTTAATTGCGGTGTTTTTACTCGTTGCGTATACAGCATTTAATTCGTCGCGAAAATCCGAACAAAACCAGGTTTGGGTAGGTTTGGCTAAAGAGACCGCGCACCAGTTGGGTACCCCGATATCATCGTTACTGGCCTGGATTGAGTTGCTGAAAGATAAATTTAATGCCGAGTCGGATCCGCTGATTGCCGAAATGGAAAACGACGTCAAGCGGTTGGAGATTGTGGCCGACCGGTTTTCAAAGATAGGGTCGAAGCCGGTGCTTGAGGTACATTCGGTTTATGATGTGATTAAAGATTATGTGGATTATTTTAAATTTCGCGTAAGCAACAAAATACATTTCGATGTAAAAGGCGACCCGAACTTAAGAGCCGGGCTTAATGTGCCCCTGTTTGATTGGGTGTTGGAGAACTTATTGAAGAACGCCATTAACGCTATTGATAACACCGGCAGCATACTGGTTGAAATATCAACCAACCCTACCAAAAAACAGATATTGATTGATGTAACCGATACCGGGAAAGGAATACCTAAATCGAAATTTTTAACCGTTTTTCAGCCTGGTTATACAACACGTAAACGCGGCTGGGGCCTGGGGCTTTCGCTTACCAAGCGGATTATCCAGAACTATCACGAAGGGCAAATTTTTGTAAAAGACTCTGAACTGGGTAAGGGTACTACTTTCCGGATCATCTTAAAAAACCGAACCAATGGCTAAACCAATTACAGGCGAATATGCACCGGTGCATGAAACCTACATCAGCAAAGTAGGCGAAGGCGATATTATAGAGATCTTGAAAAGCCAGCAGGAGAGCACTTATGCCTTTTTTAAAAACCGGCCCACCCATAAAGCAACTTACGCTTATGCCGAAGGCAAATGGACGGTTAAGCAGGTGCTGGGCCACATGATAGATACCGAGCGGATTATGACCTACCGTGCCTTACGCATTGCCCGTAACGACGCTACGCCCTTGCCGGGTTTTGAACAGGATGATTATGTGGCCAACTCGCGCCATAACGATTTTGACTTGATGGATATGGCTGAAGAGTTTAAACTGTTGCGCCAGGTTAACCTGTATTTTTTTAAAAGCCTGAACAACGAGGAAAAACAACGCGCCGGTTTGGCCAGCAATTACAGCGTAACTGTAAATGCCTTGCTATACATTATTGCGGGGCACGAAGCACACCACCTGCAAATACTTAAAGAACGCTACTGATGAGCAGGATCTGGTTTGCTGATATAAAGGTAGATTCAATTAATGATAGCCCTAAAAATCATATCGGCGCATTGTTAGGCATTGAGTTTACCGAGATTGGCGATGACTACATTAAGGCAACTATGCCGGTTGATGCCCGTACGCACCAGCCCTTTGGCATTTTACACGGCGGCGCCTCCGTGGTATTAGCCGAAACTATGGGCAGCATTGCTTCGGCTTTAATTGTTGACCCGGAAAAATATATGGCCGTTGGGCAGGAGGTAAATGCCAATCATTTACGCCCGGTAAAATCGGGCCTGGTAACAGGGATATGTACGCCCATACACATCGGCGGCAAAACGCATGTATGGGATATTAAAATTTACGACGATCGCGGCAAAATGAACTGCATCAGCAGGCTGACGGTGGCAATAGTGCCGAGAGTGTAGCTGGGAAGAGTCCATGGTGGGAGAGTCCATGGTCGATGGTCCATAGTCCATGGTTAGAGGCCGGTTCATGGTCAGTCAATTAGTGGATTGTCGATAGTGTAGGTCCATCGTTCGTAATTTGCAACTGGTTGATGAATTATGTCAATAATGATGGCCTAATTAGGCATGATGCAATACTTCTTCGCACTAATACCTTACGGTGATCCATCCAATTAGTTTTTCTCTTTACCATCGGCCATCAGACTTTTCCATGGACTATGGACCATCGACCATGGACTATATACCATCAACTTTCTTATCAATCGTTTCCCGTTTTTCGACAAGGTATGATATCACCAGGCCGATACCTCCAAATATGCCGATCAACGAAAAATAGATCGCTTCGTTTTCATCCTGACTGTGTGTAAAAACGGTATGATCTAATAGGTAAGCTAAAAATAAGCCCAGTCCAGATCCTATCAACAGCAAGCCCCATTTTAAATTGCGGTAGGGTGCGGGCATAGGTTGGGTTTTATATGCCCGGGGGTCCATGCCGCGCTCAATCATGGCCATTTTTTCTCTTTTGTGCAGGTAAACTATCCCAAATATCAAAGCAAACATGGCTAAGGGGACAAGGATGGGTATTAATAATGCTGGATTCATGAAGTTATAAATTTAAAAAATTAATAAATGTTATTTGTTTTAATTCAATGTTGTTGTATTTGTAAGCTATGACTATGTGTTTTTTAAACAGGTTACAGCAAGTCGAAAAAAAATTAAAACAATATGCTGAGGGACGGCTATAACCTTTCCACCAGTGCCCTGCGCCGGGTTCAAAACTACTGTAATTACCTGTTATTGATCATCGCAATCAATAGCTGCCAATAAACTTTACTAAAATATTTACATTTAGCTGTAACCGCACAAAGCATTGATGCGTCATATTGGCAACTGATGCAAACAAAGCTTACAGATATTGAATTGATAGACCAATCCCTGGCGGGTAACCAGGCTGCTTACGCGGATCTGGTAAAGCGCCATCAACGCTTTGTTTTCACGTTAGCATTGCGCTTTGCAAAAGGCCGGGAAGATGCCGAGGAGATTACACAGGATTGTTTTGTAAAAGCGTACCGCTCTTTGTCGTCATTTCAGCGGCAGTCTAAATTCAGCACCTGGCTTTATAGCATTGTTTATACAACCGCCATGACATTTTTGCGGAAGAAAAGAGTTGATACCACCTCTATTGATAACGAAGAGACCTATATTCAATTAGAAAATCATACCTCGGGCATGGAAAACAATATGGCCGAAAGCAAATCCAGGTCGTTTTACTTAAACCAGGCCATTGAGCAGTTATTGCCCGACGATGCCATGATTATTACCTTGTTCTATAAAGCGGAGCAATCGCTCGAAGAAATAGCGCAGGCCATGGGCATGGAGGCCAATACAGTTAAGGTTAAACTATTTAGAGCACGCCAGCGTTTAAAAGACAAGCTGGAGCACAATTTAAAACACGAAGCGAGGGAGCTGATATGAATGAGATAGAAGAAAAACTTTGGAATTATATTGATGGTTCTTGCTCTGTTGAAGAGCAACAGGCCATTGGTATTTTAATTGAAAGCAACGAGGCTTACAAACTAAAATTCGATGAGCTTTTGAAGCTGAATGCCGAATTTGCGGCAATTGAGCTTGACGAGCCATCTATGGCCTTTACCTACAATGTAATGGAAGCCATTCGTACCGAAACGGCACAGCAGCCGTTAAAGGCTGCCATTGACAAAAGGATTATCAGGATAATAAGCGCATTTTTTGTAATTGCCATTGCCTTTATATTAATAGCAGCATTCAGTAGTGTAAATTGGTCGGCAGTTCAGGGTGGTAATTACCAATTTTCTGGGGTTAAAATACCACAGCTTCAAAATTATTTAAGCGCCACGGTAGTTAAAGGCTTTATTTGCTTTGATGTTGTATTGGGTTTAGTGCTGCTTGATTCCTATTTACGGAAAAAAATTTCCAATAAACAGTCAGCATGACAGCATAGTGTATGGCAAAAGCAACACGAAGTGTAGGGCAAAATGACTAATTGAGTTGTCGGAAAGTAAATAAAGACATAAATAGCACCCGAAATTAATTTTTGGTACAGAGTTTGTATTACATATGTCGAACCGGTAAAATTATCGGTTTAATTGTGATAAGGTTTAGGTTGAAAGTCTCCCGACGCAAGGTTGGGAGGCTTTTTATTTTTTATGGATGTTGGTAGAATTCTCCAGAAACGCCGCAGTCCGCTTATCCTGGATATTTAACAGGCGGGGCACTTTTCGGGGCATGATGTATAAAATAGCGTAAGTTTAATCCGCAAGCGTAATTTGTATCAATTCGGTATTGTTATAATATATTTTTATTACGCCATACTTTTCTATATTTATCCAAACTTTATCATCAAATGAAAAAAATTCTATCTACATTAATTATTGCTGTAACGTTCTGTACAACAGCATTTTCACAAACACAAAGCAAAGGCATTGAAGCCGGCATAAACATTGGCTACAGTTCGAGTACCGCAATAAGCAACAATGCAACCAATAGCACTTACAAAACCGGCTTTAATGCAGGGCTATCGGCAGAAAACTATTTTTCGGACCGCTGGGGACTTAAGGTTAAAGTAATATACGACCAAAAAGGTTGGAAAGAAGGTTATATAACCGATTATAACGGGCATTTGGTTTTTACCGATTATAATCTTGATTATGTTACTGTACCGGTAATGGCCAACTGGCATTTTGGCCGCACCCGCAACTGGTATCTTAACTTTGGCCCTTACATTGGCTTTTTGGTTAACGCTAAAGCACCAGGGGCAAATCTCGATTTAAAGGATTATATAAATAGTACAGATGCGGGCCTGGCGCTTGGTATAGGAATTAAATTTAAAATTGCCGAAAAAACTAAGCTATTTATTGATTATGATGCACAAGCCGGTGCTACCGATATTATCAAAAACAACACTGGTTCGTCAATTAGCCTCAGCCGGGCAAGCTTTAATGTTGGCTTAAACTTTTGACAGAGTTAAGCTAATTAACAACTTTAGCAGTTAGGCGCAGGCAGGCATTGCTTTTGGGTAGTGGCTCGACCGCGCCTAACTTATTTTATTGGCGTATGATAAGTAATCGAGTGGTTAGTGGTGTTTTAGTTTGGTATATCAAATCATAAATTAATTTCGTAGTGTTTGCCTCAATCAACTCCCTGATTGAGTGTGGATATTCCTTGGCGTCATCAGGATTAAAATAAGTTCGGTGATATTTGTCGCTGTCGAGAGCTTGATCCTTGTCAGGGTAAGGTCAATTAGATGCCAACCTCTTAAGCTACAGGTATTATACCCACAGACCGGCCATGATATCAATAGGTAATAAATCCGCCACGGCCTATATCTTTTCAATTTGCTCACTGCGCTGCCGTTCTAAATCGCCCGGATGGTTCATCGCTCTGTATTATGGTAGATACAGTAAAGAAAGTAGCCCATCATGACAAAATGAGGATCACAGCGGCTATACTATATTTCATTGTGTAGTGGTTGGCACTTGCTCCCTTGATTATCAATTGGCCCAATACTTAAGAACTGGTTGATGAATCAAACTGAACTAAAAAAACATTTTTAATAAATTTAATTTAAATTGTAAACTTTTTAAAAAAAATTAATAAGTTTGGTTTATATCATTAATCGTATGACAAAAAAGAGAATCGTCTTACTATCCGCAGTACTATTAAGCGGTATTAACCTAAAAGCTCAAACCTATAAACCGGAGTTCGATAAATTGCTGGTTAACGCTAAGCAAGGTACAATAGTAGAACTCCCTGGGTTTTTATCAGAAAAATTGCCCGAAATACCCTATGATAAAATGATTTTACCCGGGCCGCAGTTTATCATCTCGGACGATCCTGAATATATACGTGTACCCGAGGGGATCTCGCTTCGCGAAAAGGTGCAGCCTGGCGCGGTAAGGTTGTATATGTACAATGTTAATGGGGTTAAGGAGCCTCAAAAGATGGATAGGAAAATTACCGCCCTTATCCGTAATACCGGTAAATCTGTTTTGCATATACGGATGCTTAAATACTCTTCTCAAAAGCCCAGTGGCAACTACTTTCAGATCGGGAAACAGGGGTTGGCAGATTATTTTGCCTCGAAAGGCGATGAGAAGATCCGGGAGATTAAGCCAGGGCAGGCCTTGCCCATAGATGAAAAACTGGAAAAGAACATTGTTAAATACGATGAGCTGGCCCATGGTTTTTACGAGTTTACTGTGGACCAGCCTGCCGAGATAACTATTTTACAAACCGACCCGGCCACACCGGGGGTAAAAGCTTTAGAGCGCGTTACCAACATATTGCCACCTAAGGGCGAGAGTGGCGCCGGAAGGGGTATTTATGGCGTAAGTAACTATTTATTACGTAATAAAGGCGTTTTTGATACACAAAATGGTCCCTCGGCAATTACAGTGGCCGAAGGCGTGAAGGATAACTGGGTGCTTGGCTGGGAAAGCAGCCGGAACCAGCAAGCCAAACTGGTTGGCAATTACGGGGTAATGTATAACATGGAAATTAAATGGAAAAGCACCAACGGAAAGGGTTTGGCGCTGGTGACCTGGAACGGCCGGTCGGCAGACAGTAAATGGTGCAATGGGATGGCTGCCACCATGGTGGTGAGCAAGGGGCTTTTTAAAGAAGGCATTATCCAGCTTCCGTCCGATAGGTTAATTACCCGGAGCGCGCCAGAATCTATTCTGATACAGGTGTTTCCGCCTGCGGCAAACGGCGAAGAGCAAACTATTAAATTAACGTATTCGCCACCCGGGGCTTCGTGCTTGCCAACACCGCTTATTTTGATTCCGGTTGATATGAAATAAAATAGCTACATTGAATATTTACTAACCTGCTGTATGAGATACTTATTTACCCTGCTGTTGTTGTTAACCTGTAAGCAAATGTTTGCTCAGGAAACGATGGTTATCCATTCGCCTAATTTAAGGGCAAACGATACGGTATGGGTTTATAAACCTGCTGATTATAAACCCAATGAAGCCTGTCCGGTAGTTTATTTATTGCACGGGCATTCGGGCAATTATAAGTCGTGGAGCGGGTTGGTTAACTTGCAGGCCCTGGCCAATCTGTATCACTTTTTAATTGTTTGCCCCGACGGGTTGAAGAAAAGCTGGTATATTAATTCTCCAAACAAGGATAGTACGCAATACGAAGATTTTTTTATCAGGGAACTGATGCCTGCCGTTGCCAAAAAATTTGCCGTGCAGCCGCAAAATATTTTTATTACCGGGAACAGTATGGGCGGTTACGGTGCCATGTATTTGTTTCTGCGCCATCCGGATCTGTTTAAAAGCGCAGGTAGTACGTCTGGAGTACTTAATTTGCGTTACTCGGCCTTCCATAAAACTACAATTGCGTATTTGCTGGGTGCTTACAGCGAAAGTAACTCGTTGTTTGACAGCTATTCGCCGGTTAACCTGTTGCAGAATATTGCCGGGAAAAACAAAACCTTCATTTTTGATACCGGTACCGAAGATTACCTGTACATCACCAGCAAAAAGTTTCGCGAAAAGTGCGATGAGTTAAAACTCAAAGCCACCTACATAGCCCAGCCGGGTGCCCATACCGGCAGTTACTGGACAAAAAGCATCCCGCAGCATTTTAGCTTTTTTTCAAACCTCGTCAATGCAAAATAAAACAAATGCCCGCCGGTTAAGGCGGGCATTTATTTTTATTTATAAACTCATGGTATTGGTTAACAACCGGTTTCTTACCATCAGGCAGGCACCAATAATGCCGGCTTGCTCGCCAAGCTTTGATACTTTGAGCATGGTATCGTTATTAACCAAACTTAGCGAGTATTTATTGATAGCGCTTTTAATAGGCAGGCGAATGTATTCGCCGGTATCGGCTAAGCTGCCCCCTAAAATGACGAGCTCCGGATTAAAGATATTGATCAGCAGGGCAATTCCGCGTCCGAGTTTCTCGCCTATTTCGGCAATTAGTTCAATGGCCAGCACATCATCTTTCCCGGCGGCTTCAATAATATCGCTCAGCTGAATTTCGTTCAGGGGACGGTTTGATAAAATTGACGATGAGCCCTCGGTAAGTTTTTCTTTGAAAAGCCGGGTGAGCGCCCATCCCGATGCTTCGGTTTCAAGGCAGCCCTTTTTGCCGCAATGGCAAAGTATCTCGTTATTAAAAATCGGCATGTGCCCAAATTCGCCGGCGAAACCCGATTTGCCATAATAAAGCTGGCTGTTGATCATGATGCCCATCCCCAACCCATAATCCAGGTTAAGGAACAATACATTTTTTTCGTGATGTACAATGCCGGTAGTAAACTCGCCGTAAGCCATCGCGCGCGAATCGTTCTCCAAAAAAACTTTAATGCCGATATAATTTTCTACAACCTTGCTTAACGGTTCTTCATTGAAATGGAAAAAGCTATAGCTATAGCCTGTGGCATAGTTGATGCGCCCGGAGAGGTTAAGGCCGATTCCTAATATTTTATCTTTATTGATGGATGAGTTGCTGATAAAATCCTTAATCAGCTGGCAAAGTTCCTGTAACGATTCATGGCTGTTTTTTAACGAATAGGGTTGCCCTTCGGTAATTTTAACCATTTTTTTCTGCAGGTCCGTTAAACCGATGTTGATATGGTTTTGCTTGACATCCACCCCTAAAAAAAAGCCGGACTCGGGTATCAATCCGTAAATATTAGGTTTTCTCCCTCCTGTTGATTCCATTTTGCCGTAATCTTTAACAAGGCCGTCGGCAATCAAATCATTCAGTAAATTATTGACTTTGGGTGCGCTCAGGTTAAGTTCTTTACATAGGTCGGCAATGGTGCTGTTGCCTGTCATGGCAAAAAAAGCGATAACCGCCTTTTTCAGGGTGAGGTTTTTGTAAGCAACCCCCGATAAATTATCACTGTTAAACTCCTCGAAAAAGGTCATTAATAAATTTTATGTGTTACAGTTAGTTAAATATAAGCAAAAGTTAGCGGCGCTATAAAAAGCAACCGCTTATACTGCAAAAGTAGGCTTTAATAATAATATAATGAGCGTGTTGAGGCTCTGTTTGATTAAGTTAAAATTATTTTACATTTTTTTAATATTAGTTTTTAAATTTATTTAAAAAGTTTTATATTTACTTTATGTAAAATTAAGAAGTAAGGCATGGCGAAATATCTACAAAGTATACTTTATAGTTCAGCAATTGTTTGTTTGCTATTACTGTCATGTGCGAAAGATAATTCGCAGGTTAAGTTGTATCCCGATCCTGTAGTTATCGTTGTCGATACCACGCCGCTTGTAAAGCTGCCTGCCTATTGGGTTAAGGCCACAGAGCTGATGGATGGTTTGCCTACCGGGGTACAGGTTTATAAAACAACGGCCCCTTTTCAAAACAGGCCCATCAACGCATATTGTATTGTGGCCGATCCGGCTAAAGTAGAATTTAAGCCTTTGTACTCCGCTGCAAATAAAACGGTCAGTAATTTTTTTAAGGATGAGCCCGGCAGTAAATATGCCTGTATTAACGGGGGCTTTTTTGGCACCGGTGTTTCTTACAGCCTGTGCATGTATAACGGTGCCGTAGCCTCTCAAAATATTAAATCATTAAACCGGAGTTACCAGGGCAACCAGGTACCTTATTATCCCACGAGGGGCGCTTTCGGCTTATCAGCCGATCATGTAGCGGGCGTTGGTTGGGTATACGCCGTTGGGATAAATAATATTTTATATAGCTATCCATCGCCAAGCCCTAACTCGCAGGATATATCCCCGCAGCCTGTTCCTACGGCCACATTCCCGGCCAATGGTTGGGTATGGAATGCCGTGAGCGCCATTGGCGGTTCGCCGGTATTAATTAAGGATAACACGATTAGAATTACCGACACCGAAGAACTGATTGTGATTGATAATAATTCGCCCAGGGCGCGGTCGGCCATAGGTTTTACTTCCGGTAATAAAATTATTGTGCTGGCTGTTGAGGGTGGCGATACCGGCGGAATTGTTGGGCTTACCTTACCGGAGCTTGCCGCCTTAATGAAAGAGATGGGCTGTATAGGGGCGCTCAATTTAGATGGTGGCGGCTCTACATCATTGGTTGTTAATGGCAAGGCCACTGTAAAGCCATCTGATGGTGCCGAGCGCGGTGTAATGACGGCTGTAATGATTAAAAGTAAATAGCACAACAGGTTGATATGATAACAAATCCTAAAATATTTCTGTTTTTACTTGCGTTTTTTTGCTTCACCCAGGCGGCGGCGCAATCTAAAACGATACAAACAGACGTGCTGATCATCGGTGGAGGAGCAAGCGGCACTACCGCGGCTATTCAAGCATCGCGAATGGGGGTTAAAACCTTGCTGGTAGAAGAAACCGAATGGCTGGGTGGCATGCTCACATCGGCGGGTGTAAGTGCTATTGATGGCGACAATAATCTTCCATCGGGTTTGTGGGCGGAGTTTCGCCAAAAACTACGCGATTATTACGGCGGGGCCGCAGCCGTGGAAACCGGCTGGGTGAGTAATACTTTGTTTGAGCCGTCGGTAGGTAATAAAATATTAAAGCAGCTCGCGGTAAATAACAATCTTACCATTTGGTATAAAACGGTATGGCAATCAGTAAAAAAAATTGATGGAGGCTGGCAGGTGGCCGTGAAGAAAGCCGGTAAAACCAGTCTGATAAACGCCAGGCTGCTGATAGACGCCACCGAGCTTGGCGATGTGATGGCCGCTGCCGGAGTAAAATATGATGTGGGGATGGATAGCCGCTATACTACTGGCGAAGCGATGGCCCCGGAAAAAGCGAATGATATTGTCCAGGACATGACCTTTGTGATCACCCTGAAAGATTACGGCAAGGGCGCGGATAAAACGATAAAAAAACCAGCCAATTATAACCCCGATGAATTTAAATGCAGCTGCGATGTATCCGATCCCTCGGTAACCGCGCCTGCGGATAACAATTGCTACCAGATGCTGCAATATGGCCGCTTGCCCAATAACAAATACATGATCAATTGGCCCAAATGCGGCAACGATATTTATCTGAACCTAATAGAGAAAACACCTGAGGAGCGGGAGGTTTTACTGAAGGAGGCTAAATTACATGCGCTGAAATTTATTTACTATATCCAAACGGCGCTGGGTTATAAAAACCTGGGCATAGCCGATGATGAATATCCCACTGCCGACCACCTGCCGATGTTGCCCTATCACCGTGAAGCACGAAGGATGAACGGTTTGGTAAAGCTTACCTTAAATGATATTGCTAAACCCTACGATCAAAAAACGGCACTTTACCGTACTGGTATAGCCGTGGGCGATTACCCGGTAGACCACCATCACTTAAAAAATCCATCGGCTCCGGCCATTGATTTTGTACGCATTAAGGTACCCGCATACAACATACCCTTAGGCGCGTTAATTCCGCAGCAGGTGGATGGGCTTATCGTTGCCGAAAAAAGCATCAGCGTAACCAATATTGTAAATGGCACCAGCCGGTTGCAGCCGGTAGTGCTTACCATAGGGCAGGCCGCCGGTGCGTTGGCCGCTGTATGCATTAAAAACAACATTCAACCCGCGCAGGCTAATATCCGCGATGTACAGCAGGCACTACTTGATTCCAAGGCTTATTTGATGCCCTTTATTGATGTAAAGCCCGAGGACCCAAACTTTGAGGCCTTGCAGCGCATAGGTGCCACCGGCATCCTCAAAGGCACCGGCCTGCCTTATAAATGGGCCAACCAAACCTGGTTTTACCCGGAACTAAACATCAACGAATATGACCTGGTTACCGGGCTGAAGATGTATTATACCAATCTGGACGACTTGTTCCCTTCCGGCAATTTGGTAACCGGGGCTTTTATGGTGAAATTATTCGCTAAGCTGAAACCCGGCACTACGCTTTTGCAAATGAACCGCATTTTGGCCGGCGCCGCCATTAACCAGGAATTAACCGGCCAAACTGTACTGAGCCGACGAATGGTTGCCGTATTGATTGATACTTTACTGAAGCCCTTTGATATCCCCATCGGCTTTGATGGGATTGTAAAAACCACACACTAATAATTAACAGAAATTTTAACCCCTAATGGTATGCTATGCAAAAATTAATTACTAAAAATCGAAAAAGGGCAAGTTTATTGTTTGCCATGCTTTTAACATTGTGTTGTTGGAGCGCCGTGGCCCAGAACACCATTTTTAGAGGAACCGTTACTGACGGTAACGGTGAGCCCTTAGCCGGTGTAACCGTAAAATTTAAAATAGGTAACGCCAATGCCACCAATACCGATGCCGACGGACGCTTTAACATAGCCGCGGCTACCGGCAAGCCAGCGGTATTGGTTTTTAGTATTGTAGGCTTTACCACGAAGGAGGTTAGCGTTAGCGGCAGCACCCCCATCAAAGTAGTGATGCAACAATCGTCGACCCAGATGAACGAGGTGGTGGTTATTGGCTACGGTTCGGTGCAGCGTAAAGACCTTACCGGCTCGGTAAGCAGCGTAAGCATAAACGATTTACAAAAGGCTCCGGTAAAATCGTTTGATGAGGCATTGGCCGGGCGGGTAGCCGGCGTGCAGGTAAACTCATTTGAAGGGCAACCCGGATCGGCAGTGAATATCGTGATCCGTGGTTATAACTCCATTACCCAGAATAATTATCCCTTGTTTGTGATCGATGGCTTTCCGTTTGAGAATCCTACCAACAGCGCCGTCAATCCTTTGAATACCCTCGACCCTAACGATATCGAATCTATCGATGTTTTAAAGGATGCTTCTTCAACTGCCATTTATGGCGCCAGGGGGGCCAACGGCGTTATCATTGTTACAACCAAGCGCGGCAAGCTGGGTGCCCCTGTTATTGCCTATAACGGTTATTATGGCTGGCAGGAAAATAAAAAGCGCCAGCAATTATTAAGCCCTTATGAATTTGTAAAGCTGCAGTACGAAATTGATCCCATTACCACCAATTCTTTATTCCTGCAAAATGGCGCCCGTACACTGGATAGCTACAAGGATGTAGCCGGAATTAACTGGGAAGACCAGGTAACAAGAGTAGCTCCGATGCAAAACCACAATTTATCACTCAGCGGCGGCAACGATAAAACCCGGTACAGCATTTCGCTATCAACGGTCGATCAGCAGGGCATCATCATCAATAGTGCGTTTAAACGCAACCAGGGCCGCTTTACCATAGATCAGGAGGAGTCGGATAAATTGAAGGTTGGCCTTAATGCCACTTACGCTTACGTAGATAATTATGGAACGCCAACATCGGCATCATCAAGCACTAACACCCTTACCTTATTATATAATGTTTGGGCCTATCGCCCGGTAGCGCTAAGCGGTTCAGACGATCTGCTGAATTTGCCCCGCGACCCCACCGTTGACCCAACTACCGATTTCAGGTTCAACCCGGTACTCTCGGCACAAAACGAGCTGCGCAGAAATACCGGCACCAATCTGATTGCTAACGGCTATGCGGAATATGCCTTTACAAAAGAGCTTAAGCTGAAGTTAACCGGAGGTATCAGCAACGGTAGCCGCGAAGACGATGTTTTTAACGGGGCCTTGTCCAGGGTAGGATCGAGCGGAAACTACAAAGTTAGCGGCGGCGAAACCTATACCAATTCCAGCGTGTGGCAAACGGCCAATACTTTAACTTATATCAAGCGTTTTACTAAAGATCATTTAATTAACGCCGTAGCCGGCTTTACAGCCGAGAGTGGAAAAACCAATATATTCGGCGGCTACGCCGTATTGTTACCCAACGAAAGTTTGGGACTGAGCGGCCTCGACGAAGGTACGCCCAACTCCATTACTTCCATTACCTCAAACTATACCCAAACCTCATTTTTTGGCAGGTTAAACTATAATTATAAAGGCAGGTATCTGTTTACCGCTACCGGCCGAGAGGAGGGCTCATCGCGGTTTTTAAATAGTCATCGCTGGGGCTTTTTCCCTTCGGGCGCTTTTGCCTGGAAATTTGATGAAGAAAAATTTGCCAGGAGCATGAGTTTCCTCTCAACCGGTAAATTAAGAACTTCGTACGGGGTAACAGGTAATAACCAGATCGGTAATTTTGCACCCTATGCCAGCTTAAACCTGAGCTCAACCTCGGGCTACTCGTTTGGCAATGCTACTGTTCCGGGTGTATATGCGAGCAGTTTAGGTAACAGCGATTTGAAATGGGAAACCACGGCACAAACCGACATCGGCCTCGACCTGGGCTTTTTTAAGGACCGCCTGCTATTTACATTTGATGCCTATCGCAAAATAACCGACAATTTATTGCTGAACCGCGACCTGGCGCCAAGCACCGGTTATAGCAGCGCTTACCAAAATATAGGTAAAGTGCAAAACCAGGGCTTGGAGTTTACCCTTTCGGGGACTCCGGTTAAAACGAAAAATTTTTCATGGGATGCCAGTTTTAATATCTCGTTTAACAGGAATAAAGTACTGGCCCTGGCAGATAATCAAAACTACATGACATCATCCCAATATTGGGGCGATGATTGGGTAAACATCCCCGGTTATGTGGCCAAGGTGGGGCAGCCCATTGCGCAGTTTTATGGGTTAATTTATGATGGCACCTATAAGTATGATGATTTTATTAAAACCGGTAACACCTATACCTTAAAATCAAATATTACGGCCAACGGCGAGATCAGGGCCAATGTACAACCGGGCGATGCCAAGTATCGTGATTTAAACGGCGACCTGGTGATTGACGAAAAAGATAAGGTGGCCATCGGCCACCCCTACCCTGTGCACGTGGGGGGCTTCTCTAATAACTTCACTTATCGAAGTTTCGACTTAGGCGTTTTCATGCAATGGTCGTACGGTAATGATATCATTAACGCCAACAGGCTGGCTATGGAAAGTGGCTCGATATACAATACCAACCAGTTCGCGTCGTATGCTAACCGCTGGACGCCGAACAACCCTACATCGGATATTCCGGCGGTTAAAGGGCAGGTGTTGAAAGCTTATTCAACCCGTATTATAGAGGATGGCTCTTTTTTAAGATTAAAAACTGTGTCGCTGGGCTATACCCTGCCTGGCAAATTTGCCGGCAAGTTAAAATTGAAATCGTTCAGGGCATACATCACCGCTCAAAATCTGTACACCTGGACTAAATATAGCGGGTATGACCCGGAGGTATCGGTACGTAATTCGGCCTTAACGCCCGGGTTCGATTATTCCGCCTATCCGCGGGCGCGCACCATTGTATTAGGTATAAACACCACCTTTTAACCTTTAAAAATAACACAATGAGAAAAACATTGATCACCATATTAACTTGCGCTGGTTTACTGCTCAATACCTCGTGTAAAAAATTTTTGAATACCACCCCAACCGATTTTCTATCGCCGGTGAACTATTACCAAACCGACGACCAGATCAACACCGCGCTTACCGGTATTTATGATATATTGGGTAAAACAGGTACTTATGGCAGGTATTTATTTTTTGAGATGGATGTTGCCGATGATGCCTTTGTGGCGCTACCATCGTGGACGCAGGATGTTGGTTTATACAACTACGATCCATCGGATACCAAAATTAATACCTGTTGGGCATTGTTGTACCAGGGCATAAATTTATCCAACCTGGTATTGGAAAACATTGATAAATCGGCCCTTACCCAGGCTAATAAAAACGTAGCCAAGGGGCAAGCGCTTTTTCTGCGGGCTTATTTTTATTTCATTTTAACCAGCAACTGGGGCGATGTGCCTTTAAGGCTGGCATCTACAAAGTCGGTTAACGAAAACAATGTTCCGCGGACGCCTTACAAAGTCGTTTACCAACAAATTGTAGCCGATATGGAGCAAGCCGCCGACCTGGTGAACCCGATAACTGCTTACACCTATAACAGCCGGATCACCAAATCGGTAGTATGGGGGATCCTGGCCCGGGTTAACCTGAAAATGGCGGGTGCGCCATTGCGAGATGCATCGCGCTTTGCCGAAGCAAAAAAATGGGCAGGCAAAGTAATGACAGATGCGCCCCATGCCTTAAATCCTGATTATAAGCAGGTGTTTAAAAACATGTGCCAGCACATTTACGATACCAAAGAAAGCATCTGGGAGGTAGAGTTCAGCATCAAGAATGGTACGCAGGACGAAGGCGGCAGTGTCGGCGTAATTAACGGCATAGGCACCAGCAACGCAACTGTGGGTTATAGTTATGGCGCCAAGCATGCCACACAGCGCTATTACAACCTGTTTGGCACAAACGATCTGCGTCGCGATTGGTCCATCGGCCCGTATACCTATACCTCGTCTACCTCATCTGTATTGATTTACTACACCGCTGCGCAAATTTATAACCGCTGCGATGCCAAATGGAGGCGCGAGTTTGAGTCGTCTACGGTGAAATTTACCAATACATCAGCCATTAATTTTCCTTTATTGCGCTACGCGGATGTGCTGCTGATGTATGCCGAAGCCGAAAACGAAGTGAACGGTGCAACCAGCCTGGCCTATAACGCCATTAACCTGGTACGCGAACGGGCTTATGGCGTTGGCCTGGGCTTATCCACAGCTACCGCCGCCGA
Source organism: Mucilaginibacter paludis DSM 18603 (assembly GCF_000166195.2). Taxonomy (NCBI): domain Bacteria; kingdom Pseudomonadati; phylum Bacteroidota; class Sphingobacteriia; order Sphingobacteriales; family Sphingobacteriaceae; genus Mucilaginibacter; species Mucilaginibacter paludis. Next base: position 3,181,629 of record NZ_CM001403.1, on the reverse strand, counting down.
CCTAACTGCGGGCATGGATAAAGATACCTTCAGGGAAGCCGTACGCAAAGAACGCGCGCTGGAATTGGGTTATGAGGGCTTGCGCCGTTTTGACCTGATCCGCTGGGGGATATTTGTATCTACCATGAAGAGCATCGGGAACGAGATCACTACTACCGCTCCGTCTGGCTATACGTATGGAGGTGTATCGGGCAACAATGTATCTAATCGTGATACTTTGTTCGCCATCCCGTCGAAGGAAACATCGCTCAATAGCAGTATCGTACAAAATAAAGGCTGGTAAATTATAGATCAATTAAAAAATATCGAGATGTATAAAGTAAAATATATCATAGGCTTAATGCTGCTCCCGCTGATCTTTTCGTGCAAAAAATCAGCGATCCAACTATCTGCATTTGATGTTCAAACGGCTAAAACGGAATATAAAGCAGGCGACACAGTCACTTTTAAATTTTCGGGCGATCCGGATATCATCAGTTTTTACTCCGGTGAAAAAGGTAAGGAATACAAGTTTAAAGATCGTACTACCGTTGCCGGGGTACTGGGCCTTGAAATCAAAACACAGGTTTTGTACGGCACGCAGGCCAACAACCTGAGTTTGCTGTATTCAACTGATTTTAACGGCCTGTATGATACCACCAGCGTGAGGAAGGCTACCTGGACAGACATCACCAGCCGCTTTACCTTATCAACAGCGGCCGGTGGGGCCGTGGGCACGCAAACAAGCTCGGGGGTGGTTAACATATCAGATCTGGCCGCCAGCGGCAAGCCTATTTATTTTGCGTTTAAGTACTGGGGGGATAAAGCACCCGGAACCACCAGCACGCAACGGACATGGCGCGTGTATAATTTTAACCTGACCAATACCCTGCCCGATGGAAGTGTGCTGAATGTATCTACCATCGGCACGGCATCATGGCTGGCGCTTGATTTTGCTAACCCGGCAAATAAATGGGCTATCCAAACATCAGATCCTGTTTTAGCGTTTGCGCCGGCCAGTAGTTTAATCGTGTCGGAAGATTGGGCGCTATCCAAACCCATGTTTGCTACCAATGTAAGCCCGGATGTGCCAACCGTCATTAAAACCTATTTAAACCAGCTAAGCAGCTATAAGTATGTGTTTACAACTGCCGGTACCTACACCGTAACTTTTGTAGCTACCAATGGCGGCAACGATGGTTCGGGCAGTGTGGTTAAGCAGCTAACAATCACGGTTAAGTAGTTTGAGTACTCACATGATCAATACAACTATCCAAACGCCACCCCAAAGAGCTAACAGCCTTGATGCTTTGCGCGGTACTGCCATCTTACTGATGGTGTTATCGGGCAGCATCGCTTTCGGCGGTATTTTGCCCGGCTGGATGTACCACGCACAGGTGCCGCCGCCTGCACACCAGTTTAAGCCCGACTTGCCGGGCATTACCTGGGTCGACCTGGTTTTTCCCTTTTTTCTGTTTGCCATGGGTGCTGCAATTCCGCTGGCTTTAGTCAAAAAATCGGCGGTTCAGCCGCTTTGGAAAACGTTGTTACAGATAGCACAGCGTTACGTGTTGCTGGCATTTTTTTCCGTATTCACCATGCATGCCCGGTCGTGGGTAATGAGCGCGGCACCTGGCCTTGCAGATCAGCTGCTCTCTATAGGCTGCTTTGTGCTGTTATTTTTAATGTATTCCTATAAGCAGGAGTGGCAGGGCAAGGCGGCGTTAATGGTTAAAGTTTCGGGTTTTATATTAGCCCTGGCTTTTTTGGCACTCTATCCGTTTAAAAACGGCTTCTCTTTTAATCAGAACGATATTATCATTATGGTTTTGGCTAATATGGCGCTGTTTGCTTCGTTAATATGGCTGTCTACACAAAATAAACCCTGGCTGCGCATTGGCTTGCTGCCTTTTGTAATGGCGGTTTTTTTAAGCGGTAAGGATACCACAACCTGGAACAGCGTGTTGTATAACTGGTCGCCAGCGCTGTGGGCCTATAAATTTTACTACCTCAAATATTTGTTTATTGTACTCCCCGGCACATTAGCCGGCGAATGGTTGTTAAGCTTTGTACATGAAGCTAAAACGGGCAACTCAACACCGGCTAAAGTAAAAAACCTTTGGCTGCTCTGCTTATTTTGCTGGTTATTATTGATTGGCAATTTGGTTGGCTTGTACACCCGCCTGTTAGTGCCCAACCTGTTTTTTACAGCTGCAGTATCGGCGTTGCTGGTATATGGGGTTAAGCTACAGCCGGATGGGCCTCAAAAAAATCTTTTGGAGCGATTTATCCACGCCGGTATTTACCTGCTTTTGCTCGGCCTTTTTTTTGAAGCTTACGAAGGCGGTATTAAAAAGGATTTTTCAACCTACAGCTATTATTTTGTAACCACCGGTTTGGCATTTACAACGCTGGCATCTTTTACGTTGATGGAGCAAACACCATTTTTTAAACCCTTCATCCAGTTTTTGGCTGATAACGGCAAAAACCCCATGATAGCTTATACGGCGGGAAATTTACTGCTCATCCCGGTTTTAAAAATAACAGGCGGCCAAAAGCTTTTGGATCTGATGGATCATCAGGTGGTGGGAGCGTTTTTAAGGGGCGTGATATTTACCGGCATCGTATCCCTCATTACGGTTTACTGCACCCGGAAAAAACTATACTGGAAAACCTGATTCACTGAAAAATTAAATCTGATCATAACCTATACGCATGACATTAAGTATAATCGATACCAGTATCATCCTCACTTACATTGTAGGCATCCTGTTTCTGGGGTTTTATATCTCCAAAAAAGCATCTAAAGATCTCCAGTCGTACTTTTTAGGGGGCAACACCATGAAGTGGTATTACCTGGGCCTAAGTAATGCCTCGGGTATGTTTGATACCTCGGGCACTATGTGGACGGTGAGTATTTTATTTATTTACGGGTTAAAAAGCGCCTGGATCCCCTGGCTCTGGCCGGTATGGAACCAGGTTTTTATTTTTGTGTACCTGGCCATCTGGATGCGCCGCTCGGGCGCCATGACGGGAGCGCAGTGGATCACCTTCCGCTTTGGCGATGGCAAGGGCGCCAAGCTGTCGCACATCATCATCGTTATTTTTGCTGTGATCAGCGTAATAGGTTTCATCGCCTATTTTTTTGAAGGTATCGGCAAATATTGCACCTCCATCTTACCCTGGGACCTCAGCACCAACATCGGTTCGTACCATTTAACGTCAGATCATGCTTACGCGCTTATCGTTTGCATCCTTACCACCATTTACACGGTTAAAGGCGGTATGTACAGCGTGGTAGCTACCGAGGTACTGCAATTTTTTATCATGACGATCTCTTGCTTCTGCATTGGCTACATCGCCTATACATCGGTAACCGCCGAGCAGATCCGCGCCGCCATACCCGAGGGCTGGGGCGACCTGATGTTCCACTGGAAACTGAACCTCGACTGGAGCCATACCGCCCTGCCCAATATTAACGATAAAATAAAGTCGGACGGGTTTACCATGTTTGGCGCTTTGTTTATGATGATGTTGTTTAAGGGCATCTTTGCATCTATAGCGGGGCCTGTGCCGAGTTATGATATGCAGCGGGTGCTATCGGCTCGCAAGCCGTCTGATGCCGCTAAAATGAGTTTCAGCACCATCTTCGTCATGTATATTCCAAGGTATCTGATGGTTGCTTCGTTCGCTGTGCTGGGTTTGGTTTACCTGGGCCCCGAGATGGGGAAGATGGGCAGCCATATCGATTTTGAAAAAGTATTGCCGCTATCCATCAACCGTTTTGTACCCATCGGTTTAAAGGGGCTGGTACTGGCGGGTTTCTTGTCAGCATTTATGGGTACCTTCTCGGCTTTTGTGAATGCTGCCCCGGCCTATATTGTGAATGATATTTATAAAAAGTACATCAACCCCCATGCATCTAACAGTAAATACATCAGGCTAAGTATCATATCATCGGTTATACTGGTGCTTGTGGGGATTGTTTGCGGCTTTAACGCGGCATCGTTAAACAAGTTAACGCTCTGGCTCACGTCAGCCCTGTATGGCGGCTATGTTGCCGCCAACCTTTTAAAGTGGGTATGGTGGCGCTTTAGCGGGCTTGGCTATTTCTGGGGGATGCTGTTTGGCTTAATTGCCTCAACCACCAAGCTTTTTGTTTTTCCGGATGTGGTAGATATTTATGTTTTCCCGGTTATCCTGCTGGTATCGCTCATCGGCTGTATTATTGGTACTTACCTGGAGCCGCTCTCAAATCGCGAATCCATTAAGGAGTTTTACCGCAAGACCCGCCCATGGGGATTTTGGGGGCCCATCAAGCGCGAGGTAATAGCCGAGAATCCAGATTTTATACCTAACCAGGATTTTAAGCGTGATGCATCAAATGTGCTGGTGGGTATTGTATGGCAAATGGCGCAGGTGGTCATCCCTATTTACTTCATGATCAGGCAAAATACTTATATGGTGGTGTGGTGCGGTGTACTAATTGTAACCAGCATCTGGTTAAAGAAATTTTGGTGGGATAAATTAAAGGAGGCCGATCTATGAGGCTGAGAATATTTGCCGCTATTTTATTGGCTCCGGTATTGTTTGGCACTGCTGCCAGGGCGCAGCTGTTTAATAATGTGGATAGCAACTACGTAAACTCGCATTATACCGAGCGGCTGGACTTTTTCAAAAAAATGCCCGACCAGAAACACGAGATCGTTTTTTTAGGCAACAGCATTACCGAAGGTGGCGAGTGGCAGGAAATTATACCCGGCAGGGCGGTGCTAAACCGGGGAATCAGCGGCGATGTGAGCTACGGCGTTCTGGCCCGGATGGATGACGTGCTGTCGTCCAGGCCGGATAAGATTTTTTTACTGATTGGTATTAACGATTTAAAACGCGGCACATCGGCCGAAGCCATCCTATCGGTGTACGGCCGCATCATTAAACAGGTAAGGCAGCAATCGCCCAAAACAAAATTATATATCCAAAGCATTTTGCCGGTTAACGAGCAAATGCTGCCGCAGATCTATAACAAGATCAATAACAGCATCATCAAATCACTCAACGGTCAGTTGCAGCAGCTATGTAATACACCCGAGGTGATTTATGTTGACCTGCACCCCACGTTTGAGGATGGCAGTGGCCAGCTGAAAAAGGACTGGAGTATTGATGGGTTGCACCTGCGCGCGGCAGCCTACATACAATGGGTGAACCGCTTAAAATTTTTAAAGGTGTTGTGATTATGAGAGGCTTTAAATACTTGTTTTTGATTGGGTTTTGCCTTCTGACTGCAACCACGCTAATGGCCCAGGTTGTAAAAATTGACAGCAACTATACCAATGGCCACTACCTGGAACGGATGGAGTTTTTTAATGCCATGCCGCACCACAGGCACGAAATTGTTTTTTTAGGCAACAGCATAACCGAACATGGCGAATGGCAGGAGCTGGTACCCGGCAAACCGGTGCTTAACCGGGGCATTGGGGGCGATAATACTTTTGGCGTACTGGCCCGCGTAGGCGAGATAGCAGCGGCCCATCCTGACAAGATCTTTCTGCTGATCGGTATTAACGATCTGTTCAGGAAACTGCCTTATGAGGTAACTATCCACAACTATCAACGCATTATTCAAAAAGCTAAACAGGCATCGCCCAAAACAAAATTATATATCCAGAGCATTTTGCCTATTAACGAGGACATGACAAAGGAACCCTACACCAAAGGACGTAATGTGCTGGTGCCCGAACTGAACCGCCGCATTAAGGCATTGGCTTTGGAACAAGGGCTTGTTTACATCGATTTACATCCCTTGTTTGAAGATGTTGAAGGTAAACTTAAACGGGAGCTTACTATCGATGGCATTCACCTGAAAGCCAGTGCATACATTACCTGGGTAGACTATTTAAAAAGCAAGAATTATTTATGAAGATAACAGGAACTTTTATTGATGAGATATCGCACGATATTCCGCATCAAAACTGGGGGCCGGATGAATGGGACAGGGACTTTGGCCTGATGAAGGCTGTTGGGATTGATACTGTTATTATGATCCGCAGCGGGTATCGCCGTTTTTTAACTTATCCATCAGCTTATTTGCAAAAACAGTTTGGCTGCTACCGGCCTCCGGTTGATCTGGTGGAGCTTTTTTTGCAGCTGGCCGATAAACACGGTATCAAGTTTTATTTTGGCCTGTACGATAGCGGGCACTACTGGGATACTGGCAACCTGAGCCATGAGTTGGATGCCAACCGCTACGTAATTGATGAGGTATGGCAAAAGTACGGGCACTATGCAAGCTTTGGAGGCTGGTATTTAAGTATGGAGATAAGCCGCCGCACCAAGGGCGCAACCGAGGCATTCCGGATGCTGGGCAGCCAGTGCAAGCAGGTGAGCGGTGGTTTGCCCGCTTTGATTTCACCATGGATAGACGGTAAAAAGGCCGTTATGGCGGCCTCTCCGCAGTTGACCAAAGAGGATGCCATCTCGGTGCTTGAACATGAAAAGGAGTGGAGCGAGATTTTTGAGGGGATACAGGGCGCAGTTGACGCGGTAGCTTTTCAGGACGGGCATATCGATTATGACCAGCTCGACGATTTTTTTGCAGTGAATAAAAAAATGGCCGATCAGTTTGGTCTGCAATGCTGGACAAATGCCGAAAGCTTTGACCGCGATATGCCTATTAAGTTTTTCCCCATTAAGTTTGAGAAGCTGCGCCTTAAGCTGGAAGCCGCACGCAGAGCCGGATACGATAAAGCCATCACCTTTGAATTTTCTCATTTTATGAGCCCGCAATCAGCTTATCTGCAAGCCGGGCATTTATACAACCGCTACCAGGAATACCTGAAAACATTTTGATATGAATACGAATACAACCATGCTGGGATATAGCCAGCTCTACAAAAAAGAATTAATAGAAAATATTGTCCCCTTTTGGACGGAGCATTCTATAGACAAGGAATTTGGCGGTTATTATACCTGCCTGGATCGTGAGGGTAAGGTGTTTGATACAGATAAATTTGCCTGGCTGCAAGGCAGGCAGGTATGGACTTATGCTATGCTGAACAACCGGGTAGAGCAAAATGAAGACTGGGTTAACATTGCGAAGCATGGCGCCAACTTTTTGCTGAAGAACGGAAGAGATAACGAAGGCAACTTCTATTTCTCGTTTAACCGCGCTGGCCAGCCACTGGTGCAGCCCTACAATATTTTTTCGGACTGCTTTGCCGCTATGGGCTTAGGCGCCTTATATAAAGCCGACCCGGTTGACGAGTATGGCGAAGTAGCCTATAACACTTTTCAGAATATTTTAAAACGCCGTAATAATCCAAAAGGCAAATACAGTAAAATTTATCCCGGTACCCGCGATCTGAAGAATTTTGCCTTGCCGATGATACTTTGTAACCTGTCTTTAGAATTGGAGCACCTGTTGGATAAACAATTGATTGATGATTTGGCAGCCGAGGTGATCCATGAGGTGATGGAAACCTTTTATGATGCCGGGAGCGGGTTGATACTTGAAAATGTACATGCCGACGGAAGTTTCTCTGATTCGTTTGAAGGCCGGGTACTTAACCCGGGCCACGCCATAGAAGCGATGTGGTTCATTATGGATCTGGGTGTGCGGTTAAATAATAAAGCCTTGATTGAAAAGGCGATCACCATTGCACTGCGTACCCTAAAGTTTGGCTGGGACGATGAGCACGCCGGGATAATCTATTTTAAAGATATTAAGGGACACCCTGTACAGCAGCTTGAATGGGACCAGAAACTTTGGTGGGTGCATATTGAAGCTTTAGTTTGCATGGCTAAAGCCTATCAGCTAACCGGGAACCAGGACTGTGCCGACTGGTTTATTAAACTGCATGAATATACCTGGCCACACTTTAGGGATAACCAATATGGCGAATGGTTTGGCTATTTAAACCGCCGGGGTGAAGTTTTACTGCCCTTAAAAGGCGGCAAATGGAAAGGCTGCTTCCATATCCCAAGGGGCTTATACCAGGTTTGGAAAACCCTTGAAGTTGATAAACTGGCCTTTGTTTAAAATTAAGAGTTAATAGTTTTTGTTTGATGTTGGATTGAGATGGTGCGGTATTTTACTGCACCATTTTTTATAGGATGGCTATTGAGTAATAGGCAATAATATTGACTTTAATGCCTTATGCTATGGTTTTAAAGCAACATGTAATACTAAAAATTCAAAACTATTAATTTGACGCATAGCATAACCTGTAAACATGGATTATGCCATGCAGATTTTTATATTTGGCTGATGGTGAAACAAAAAACCAAAGGCAATCAGGCCGGTCAGTACGACAAAATAATAAAGGAGAATCTGGAGGTTACGCTGCCTGTGATCATCAGAGATGTGTTGGGGTTAACGATTGTGCAAAGTGAGGAACTGCCGGATGATATACAGCATACTAAGGAAAGAAAGCCGGATGCCCTGAAAAAGGTAACCGATGCTACCGGGCAAACCTACGTATTGCAGGTAGAATTTCAGGTTGAGGATGAAAAGGAAATGGTTTACCGTATGGCCGAGTACAATGTGATGCTGATGCGAAGATATCAGCTTCCTGTAAAGCAGTATGTTATATTTCTGAAAGATGTGACGCCCAATATGCCAACCTTTATAAACACTGAAAACTTTAAGTTTAGTTATAACCTGGCACGTATCGTTGAGGCTAACTATAGTTTGTTTCTTAAATCAGACAATCCAGAGGTGAAAATGCTGGGTATTTTAGCTAACTTTGGGAAAGAGGATAGTTATGATGCCGTTAAATCCATTGTAGATCAGATCCAATCCTTTACCAAAGGTGACTTTGCAGAAAGCCGGTATTTTAAACAATTGCGTATATTTGTACAGTTGCGCAGCAGTGTTGAACAACAATTTGAAAAAGCGATGGAAACTATAACCAAGTTTTTTAAGGAAGAAAAAGATTTTCTTTACCGTAAAGGCGAAGTAAAAGGTCGTGAAGAAGGTAGGGAGGAAGGTGAATATCGTAAATCACTCGCTATTGCCGCTGAAATGAAAAAGGACGGCTTTTCTGTTGAGCAGATTAATAAATTCACCAAACTTTCTGTGGAGGAAATTGAACGGCTGTAAGGGTAGGTTCTTGAACTAATCTGTAAGTGCTCTAATGACATTTAGCGCAACCTGATTACTCCAGTGCTTGCTTATCTTTCCTCATATTCTAATAAAATCTCGTCGGTAAGCGCTATGCGGAGTTTTGCCTTCAGCAACTCTTGGTATAACCAGGGATATTTAGAACGGCTTGATATGGACACCAGCAAAACATTTGTATCAATAACAACGGTTAAATTTTTGTTATTTTCCATTCAGCCTTTGATCCATATCATCATTAGTAAGCCCTTTTTTATCCCATAAATCATCAGCTTCTTTGATTGCTTTATCGGCAAAAAATTGCGAAAGTAATTGTTTTAATTCTTGCAGGTCATTTGCTGAAAGGTTGGTGCCGAATAATTTCATCAACTCTATCTGCGCATTGGTTAGAGGGTAATTTAAAGTGCTCATGGTTGATTCTTAATAATGTATCAATACAAAAATAATGAATTCCACTACATAACATACATTACAAATTACCAAAGGTGACTTTGCAGAAAGCCGGTATTTTAAACAATTGCGTATATTTGTACAGTTGCGCAGCAGTGTTGAACAACAATTTGAAAAAGCGATGGAAACTATAACCAAGTTTTTTAAGGAAGAAAAAGATTTTCTTTACCGTAAAGGCGAAGTAAAAGGTCGTGAAGAAGGTAGGGAGGAAGGTGAATATCGTAAATCACTCGCTATTGCCGCTGAAATGAAAAAGGACGGCTTTTCTGTTGAGCAGATTAATAAATTCACCAAACTTTCTGTGGAGGAAATTGAACGGCTGTAAGGGTAGGTTCTTGAACTATCTTGCCGGGCTTTCTGTTTTAATTGTTGCTTAGCAGGACGCAACCTGTCAAAACAGGTATATCGTGTTGATCCATCATATCAAAATTCTAATTATCCTAACCTTTTTTACGTGAGTGATTGCAGCGGATACCGGCCCCGCGGTTAAGACCTGCGCGTATGAGCGTAAAGCACGGCCCGACGGAGGAGGGACACGCCCAAACCGTTATATCACCGTTGCCTAACATTTGCGCAAGTCTCTCTAATCAAATCTTCATCTACTAAAGTTATTTTATCCGGGCGGATATCTGTGCTTAACCAAGTTTCATCAAATGATAGTCATAAATAACCGTGATTAATATCATTGTTTGACAATTATTGATTTGTAAGATTTGTATAGCAATTAAAACTTGGTTATGAAAACGATTTTGGTACCCACCGATTTTTCGCCGGCAGCAGATAACGCAGCCAGGTACGCACTAAATTTAGCCAGATATATGCATGCCGATGTAAAGCTATGCAGCGCGATTAATGAAAAGGCCAAAACACGGATAACGGAACAGTTGGTTTGGCCACACGACGATTACTCGTCTGTTAAAGAAACAACAGACCAGGAATTAAGGATACTGGCAAAAAGATTATCGCTCGAGCAATCGTTAAAAAATGAGCCCGCATCTGTAGCGGTTTTTGAACCTAACCTTACCTATTGTTGCAAAGCCGGATCGGTAATGGACGCCGTTCGCGATTTGGTGACTGATGAAAAGATCACTATGGTAGTTATGGGTTTGTGGGGCGCTACCGGAATCAATAGTTTTTTTGCCGGCAGTGTTAGTCAGGATATGATTGATAAGGCAAGTTTTCCGCTATTGTTAATGCCCGGCAAGGCCCAGTTTACAAGCTTACGCAGTATTGCTTTTGCAACTGATTTAAGTGAGGAAGATATTGAAGTAATACACTCGCTGGCAAGCCTGGCACGCGAGTTTAATGCCGAAATTTTAATTGTACACGTAATGGACGGCAAGCATCATAACAAAGAGTATCAACAAAAGGTAAGCAACTTTTTAAGCGGCATTTCGGACAAAGTAGATTACCCTCACATTTATTACAGGGATGTAAAAAGCACCGATGTTGACAAGGGCCTCAGTTGGATTGTTGAGCACAGGCAAATACAAATGATAGCAATGGTGCATCGAAAACATGATTTGCTCGACCGGATATTTAAAGAAAGTTATACTAAAAATTTAGCTAAACATACCGAAATTCCGTTGTTGGTGTTTCCGTACGTGGGCAGTTCTGTAGTTTTTTAGAGGATACACCAGGTAAATTAAATAGTATAGGCAAAGGGATGGCGTTCCCTATTATGATATAGAATGTTGAATAATAAGGTTGTTTAAAGTTATCCATCTGCCACAATAGCCTGGTTAAGTTCTCAAATTTAATGAACATTGCTTTTGACGAAGTTGCTACTGAAATCTGTAACGACTATAGGTATAAATGGTGTTTGCAAAGCTGTGGCTTATTGTATAAAATTGATTTGTGGCAATTAATCAGTAGTTTCCACCGGCTGATTACGTAGTTTCCACAATTGTCGGCAATCGTTTTATTTTAAATTTGTATTAAGTTGATGGGCCCTTTATAAGCCCCAGCACTTTCCCCTCAATTAGCACAGCATCTTGGGCAGTAAACATTTAATGTATTTGTATATCAGGACTAAAAATATTGAAGATATACGCGGCTATATGGGTTTGGGGTTAAACCAGTTCAAGGAAAGAGCGGTAACTAATGGAAGCCAATGATGAAAACATGATTGATGCCCATGTATTAAATTTGAGGCTGAGTAAGGAGGATGAACATTGACATCGAATAGAAACGATGCACAAAAGGCCGGTTAAACGGCTCTATTTGAGGGTGCCCCGGTATTGAAATTTTTGAAAACTGCACCCTTGAGTTACTAATTACAATGTTTAAAGGATATCCGATCTAATAAATAGTATGAAACACGTTATCAATCCATAATTCTAACCAATAAGTACATTACTTAACTATACATAATAACATGTCTGGAATAAATAAAGCTGTTTTAGTGGGGCACTTAGGAAAGGATCCCGATTTTAGATACCTTACGGGCAATGTTGCCGTTGCAAGTTTTCCGTTGGCAACCACCGAGTTTTTTAACAAAGATGGTAAGCGGGTTGAACAAACCGAATGGCACAACGTTGTAATGTGGCGCGCCTTAGCTGATGCGGCTTCAAAATTGCTTAAAAAAGGTAAGTTAGTTTATCTGGAGGGAAAAATCCGGACAAGATCATTCGATGACAAAAACGGCATTAAAAAATACGTTACCGAAGTAGTGGCCGAAAGCTTTACCCTATTAGGAAGAAACAGCGATTTTGAAGAAGAGTTTGTTTTTGACGAAGATATCAATTCGCTTGAAAGATAATTTCCTGCCCAGTATTGATCTTCATTTTGCAGATTGGTAGCCAGTTCACCACCATCTGGAGATCTGTTTTAGTGAACTGGCTTGAGTTAACTTTATCGGCGGGCCTTGTTACATTTAAATCTCCACTGAAATTTAACACGATATTTTTCCAACCCGGTTAGCATGTCTGCCGCCTTCAAACTCGGTATTAAAAAAAGTTTCTACAATTTTTTGAGCCATATCAAAAGATACGAAGCGCTCTGGAATACATACAATGTTGGCATTGTTATGCTTGCGCGCCAGGGATGCCAGCTCTTCGTTCCAGCAAATAGCTGCGCGGATTCCCTGGTGTTTATTAGCGGTAATGGCCACACCATTGGCGCTTCCGCAGATCAAAATTCCTAAATCAAAATCACCATTTTCAACGGCGGTTGCCACCGGATGCGCAAAGTCGGGATAGTCTACCGATGCGGCATCATACGTGCCAAAATCTTTTAGCTCTTTTACGTTTAAGGATTTTAAAAAAGCTTCTTTATAGCTAAAACCGGCATGGTCTGCACCGATAGCTATCTTTAAATCGTTCATCATTTATAAGTGGTTAGGCATTAAAAAACTCTTTTTCTTTAATCAGTTTTCTTTTTTCAACACGGCCTGCAACCGATATACTTACTTCGTAAAGCCCAAATAGCGGGATGCTGATCACAATCATGGTAGTAACATCAGGAGTTGGCGTTACCAGCATAGCAATAATGAGGATGATAATGATAGCGTAGCGGCGCTTTTCGCGCATAAATTTAGCAGTAACAATACCTATAGTTGCCAGTACAAAAATAATGATGGGGAGCTGAAAAACCACACCGCTCACCAAAGTCAAGGTAGCTACCGATGTTAAATAAGAGTCAATAGTAAAAGTGTTTTGGATTTCGGGACTGATTTGGTAGTTGGTTAAAAAGTGTATAGACAGCGGGGCTACCACAAAATATCCAAACAATATGCCTAAAAAGAACAATAGCGAGGCATAAAATACAAAACCTCCGGCAGCTTTACGCTCCTTTTCTAAAAGGGCTGGTTTTACAAACGACCATATTTCCCACAGCAGATAAGGGAAGCCCAGTGTAATACCCATAATGAGCGCCGCGTTAATTTGTAACGAAAACTGACCAGCCATTTCGGTATTGATAATTTTGCCGGGAATCTCGGTAATACACATCCCATCGCTGTGCATTAACTGGCCCAGTTTACACATCATCCGGTAGGTAAAAAAGTCGGGCTTTTTGGGGCCCATAATAACGGTATCCCAAATCTGGTCGAAAAAGTAAAATGCCAGTCCACCAAAAACGAGGATAGATACCGCCGCCCGGATTAAATGCCACCTTAATACTTCCAGATGATCAAAAAACGACATCTCGCCTTCAAGGTTTTTTCCTTTGCCTCTGATGGCATTTAAAATTTTATTATCGCTCATAGTGTGTAAAACAAAAATACCATTCTTATTATAATATTATAACGTAGAATGGTACTTACGGTTTAAGTTATACTAACAGTTTCCTTAATCTTCAGAATATTCGAAAGTTTCCATGAACTTGGTAGTGAAATTACCTGCCCTGAAGTTTGGATCCTTTAAAAGTTTAAGATGGAAAGGGATGGTTGTTTTAACTCCCTCTATCACAAATTCGCTCAGGGCTCGCTCCATGGTGCTTAAAGCCTCTTCGCGGGTTTGCGCCACGCAAATTACCTTGGCTATCATCGAGTCGTAATTGGGCGGTATCACATAGCCGGTATAAACATGTGTATCGATGCGTACACCATGGCCACCCGGAGAGTGGAAATTTGTAATCTTACCTGGCGATGGCCTGAAGTTATTAAACGGATCTTCGGCGTTAATACGGCATTCTATGGCGTGCATGGTTGGCTCGTAGTTTTTACCGGAGATAGGCACCCCAGATGCTACCTTGATTTGCTCTTTAATCAGGTCGAAATTGATTACCTCTTCGGTTACCGGGTGCTCTACCTGGATCCGGGTATTCATTTCCATGAAATAGAAATTACGATCTTTATCAACCAAAAATTCTACTGTACCTGCACCTTCATATCTTACAGCTTTGGCGCCTTTAATAGCAGCCTCGCCCATTTTTTTGCGAAGCTTTTCGGTCATAAACGGCGAAGGAGATTCTTCAACCAATTTTTGGTGACGACGCTGGATAGAGCAATCGCGCTCAGATAAGTGGCAAACCTTGCCATATTGATCGCCAACTACCTGGATTTCGATGTGGCGGGGGTCAACAACATATTTTTCGAGGTAAAGGCCGTCATTGCCAAAGGCAGCGCCCGATTCGGCACGGGCAGAATCCCATGCGGCCTCAAACTCACTATCTTGCCAAACTACACGCATACCGCGGCCACCGCCACCGGCAGTTGCTTTAAGTATCACGGGATAGCCTACCTTATTAGCTATGCTGATACCTTCTTTAACATCGCTAAGTAAGCCTTTTGAACCCGGGATAGTAGGTACGCCGGCTTTTTCCATTGTGGCCTTGGCCGAAGCCTTATCGCCCATGGCGTTGATCTGATCGGCAGTGGCGCCGATAAATTTAATATTGTACTCAGCGCAAATAGCCGAGAATTTAGCATTTTCTGACAGAAAACCATAACCCGGATGGATAGCATCGGCGTTGGTTAATTCGGCAGCAGAGATAATATTGGGAATGTTTAAATAAGAATCGCGGCTTGGCGGCGGGCCTATGCATACAGCCTCATCAGCAAAGCGCACATGCAGACTGTCGCGGTCGGCAGTAGAGTATACAGCTACGGTTTTAATCCCCATTTCTTTACAGGTGCGGATAATTCGCAGAGCTATTTCACCGCGGTTGGCAATCAGTATTTTTTTAAACATCCTATCATTAGTTGATGAGTTGGTGGTCATGTTTTAGTTATTGGGTTACTGAGCTACTGTTTAATAAGTTATTGAATAATTTACAAAGCCATTTAGTAAAAAATGGCTTCATAAGCAATAACTTAATCGCTAACTCCTACTATACAGGCTCAACCAGGAATAAAGGTTGATCATATTCAACCGGCGAAGCATTATCAACCAGTATTTTAACAACACGGCCAGAAACTTCTGATTCAATTTCGTTGAAAAGCTTCATCGCTTCAATGATACAAATTACATCGCCGGGATTGATCTCGTCGCCCACGTTAACAAACAACGGTTTATCAGGGCCGGCTGAACGGTAAAAAGTACCAATCATCGGAGATTTTACCGTGATATATTTTGAAGTGTCAGCTACGGGGGCTGATGCAGCCGGAGCAATCTCAACGGCAGGAGCAGCCACGGCAGGGGCGGCAACCGGAACCTGTACAGGTACGTTGGCGTGTACGATGGTTGGCGCCTGGTTTGTTTTTATTGTGATCTTAAAATCCTGTTGCTCAATTGCAACTTCGTTTACGCCCGATTTGGCAACGAAGCGGATAAGTTCCTGAATTTGTTTGATATCCATTGATTAGGTGTATTGGTGTTGGATAAGTTGTTAGTTAATGTGCATGAATGTTGATGTGCGAATATACAAATATGCTGATATGCAAATTTTTAATAACCAGTTATTTTACATTCAACAAAATTCAGTTAATTATGTTTAAATGCACCCGGGCGCGCTCAGGGGCCTTAATCCCCGGGGCATAAGCCATTTTGCATTATTAATAGGCCCATTTTAAATAAATGGAACCCCATGTAAAGCCACCGCCAAATGCTGCCAAAATAAGCGTATCGCCTTTTTTAAGCTTGTCTTCCCATTCCCATAAACAAAGCGGGATAGTGCCGTTGGTGGTATTACCGTATTTTTGTATGTTAATCATTACCCTTTCTGTCGGGATACCTGTGCGTATGGCAGTTGCATCAATAATCCGTTTATTGGCCTGATGGGGTACCAGCCAGGCAACATCATCAGCCGCAATATCGTTACGTTCCATTACTTCGGCAGCTACCTCGGCCATGTTGGTTACGGCGAACTTAAATACGGTTCTGCCTTCCTGAAAAGCATAATGCTCTTTATTATCTACCGTTTCGTGGGTAGCAGGGTGCAGCGAGCCGCCTGCTTTTTGGTTAAGGTAGGCGCGTCCGGAGCCGTCTGTTTTACAGACGGAATCAATAATGCCGTTGCCTTCGGTATCGGGTTCAAGCAGGGCCGCTCCGGCACCATCACCAAATATGATACAGGTTGCCCTGTCTTCGTAATTAATGATAGATGACATTTTATCGGCACCAACTACCAAAACCTTGGTGTATTTTCCGCTCTCGATAAAACCGGCAGCTGTTGCCAATCCAAAGATAAAGCCCGAACAAGCAGCATTCAAATCATATCCCCATGCATTTTTGGCGCCAATCCTATCCGCTAATATGTTAGCCGTTGCCGGGAAAGGCATATCAGGAGTGGATGTGCAGAAAATAATGAGTTCGATCTCATCTGCGCCGATTTTTCTTTTTTCCAGCAGTTCCTTAACAGCAGGTACAGCCATATCGGATGTAGCGGATCCTTCACCCTTCAATATTCTGCGTTCTTTAATTCCAGTCCGGGTGGTAATCCATTCGTCGTTGGTATCAACCATGGTTTCCAGCTCCTGGTTTGTTAAAACGTAATCTGGTACGTAACCCCCAACAGCCGTTATAGCAGCATGAATTTTACTCATTTATTTGTTGTTTATTGAAAGGCCTGTTTGATTTTATCAACAAGGCCGCTCTGGGCCATGTCCCTGGATAGAAGAACCATGTTTTTTATTGCCTTCGGCGTTGAGATACCGTGGCCAACCACAACGGGGGCATTGACACCCAATATAGGGCTGCCTCCGTATTGTTCATAATTAAGCCTGTCGAAAAAGTCGTCCTTAAAATTCTTTTTAAGAGCTACTACATAAAAGGATTCGGCCATTTTAAGCACTACGTTTCCGGTAAATCCATCGCAAACGATAACATCGCTATGGTCACCAAATAAATCGCGTCCTTCCACGTTACCCACAAAATTAAATGATTGTGTTTGTTTCATGAGCGGATAGGTGGCCTGGCTTAGTATATTGCCCTTTTCCTCTTCCTCGCCAATATTCATCAGCGCCACCCTGGGGGTGGTAATGTTGTAAATTGACTCGGCAAACAAACTTCCTAAAATGCCAAACTGCAGCAAATGCTCTGGCTTACAATCGGCATTGGCACCAACATCCAGCAGGATGTTAAGGCCGCCTTTAAGCTTAGGAGCAATAGCCGTCATGGCCGGCCGCAAAACGCCCGGAATAGCCTTTACACTAAACAGTGAACCTACAAGCATAGCGCCTGTATTACCTGCCGATGCAAAGGTTTGGATATTACCTTCCTTTAGCAATTGAAACCCAACACTAATGCTGGAGTTTGGTTTTTGAACAACCGCTTTTGTAGGATGCTCGCCCATACCAATAACTTCGGTAGTATGTATATACTCGAAGTGGTCTGGATTAAAATTATTTTCCTGAAGAATACTGACAGCAATTTCTTTATCCCCGATCAGAACAAGTTGTTCTTTTTCTGATAAAGCTTCATAAGCCGCAATTGCACCTAAAACTGTTGCCTGGGGTGCGTAGTCGCCGCCCATTATATCTAAGCCAATCTTCATTTCAGAAAATTAACTTAAACTGCAGCAGTGTTCTCGATCAGAATTTTTCCGTTGAAGTAAACATTGCCATCAACAGTATAAGCTCTGTGCGGTAAGTGCACAGCACCTGTAGTTTGACAGGTAGTTAAAGTAGGAGCCACAGCTTTGTAGTGCGTTCTACGCTTGTCTCTTCTTGATTTCGATATTTTCCGTTTTGGATGTGCCATAACTTTTTTGGTATTACTATTTTATTTAATTTTTTTAAGCGCGTCCCAGCGTGGGTCTGCATCTTCACTTGGTGGTTCTTCACCGCTTGCCAATTTATCTAACCGGTCAAGCATCTCTATATCACAATATTCTGTTTTACCTTCATAGCCGCATACCGATACAAACGGAACTGCTACGTTAATATATTCATATATCAAACCTGCAATGTTGATCTCGTGATCGTTTTTGCTGAGTGTGATCATATCCTCTTCATCGTCTATATCCTCATCGGTAAACTTCGCAATGGCGCGTTCCTCAACTTCTATCTGTTGAGGGTATTCTGCCAGGCAACGATCACACGACAAGTCGATAGTTCCGCTGATCTTGAAATTCAGGATCAACATAGTTTCCTGTTTTTCCAGTTCAACCTGGCAATCAAGCTTACCTTTTTTAACTAATGAATATTCAAATTCATCAAAGAAAGCATTTGTTACCTCAAAATCAAACAAGTGCTTTCCGAGTTTAAGCCCGGTAAAGGGAATCGAATATGGTTTGAGTGATTTCAATGAGCGATAATTAGCCCGCAAATTTAGGAAAAATAATACAAGTGGAAAGGTTTTTTTGAAAAATGGAAAAATAGGGCAAAATGCTGTTGTAAGAGGCTAATTTAAAGATATAACGAAAATGTTTACAGGCAGTTAGGTAACGCCCCCTCACTTCACATCCTGCAACAATCGGTAATAAAAACCAATTCCATTTTTATATTCCTGAATGCCTACCCGCTCATTAACCCCGTGCATGCCTTTGATATCCGCCACCGGCGAAAACCGCAGTATACTGCCGGACACATTTTTAAACTGCCTGGAATCGGTGGCCCCAACGGTTAAAAAAGGCGCAACCAATGTATTGGCATAGTTCTGCCTGATCGCTTTGATCACCTTTTGAAAACCCATGCTTTCTGTAGGGCTTGCCGCTGAAGCCTCGTCGGCAAAATCATTAAGCCTGGTTATCTTTACGCGGCTATCATGTATGGCTTCGGCAGTGTGTTTTATAACTTAGGCAATGCTGGTGCCTGGCAATATCCTAAAGTTAACCGTAGCATGGGCATAGTTGGGTATCACGTTATCCTTTAACCCAGCCTGTATAATAGTTGGCGCTATAGTAGTACGAATGAGGGCGTTGCCACCTGGACTTTTATGGTAAATACGGAATAATAGATTTTTAAATAACCAGCGGTTTGCAATAGCTAATTTACTCCCGAAAGGCATTTCTGGTCCAAGATACCGGAAAAAGCCTTCTACGGGTGCAGTAAATTCGGGCTTAAAAGTGTTAGCCCTTAAATTATGTATAGCCTCGGTAAGCACATCAATGGCTGTTTCGGGTTGAGGCATTGAGGAATGGCCACCGTCGATATTCACACTTAAATCGACCGAGAGGTAACCTTTTTCGGCCGTGCCGATAATAGCTACAGGTTGCCCTTTAAGCCCCGGAATTTCGGTATTGATCTCGCCACCCTCATCTAAAACCCATTCGGCTTTAATACCCCGCGATTGAAATAATTTGGCAGCAGCAGCAACGCCTTTACCACCGGTTTCTTCATCGTGGCCAAAAACAAAGTAGATGCTTCGACTTGGCCGGTAGCCTTGCTGTAACAAACGTTCTGTTGCCTCAAGGATACTGAACAGGCAAAATTTATCATCGGCCGCACCGCGCCCCCAAATGGCATCCTGTTGAACCGCCCCTGCGAATGGGGCTTGTTTACACATCTTCATAGACGCGCCTTCAACCGGTACCACATCCTGATGCGCCATCATAATTACCGGCTTTAGGGTGGCATCATCACCTTCCCACTTAAATATCAAGGTGTATTGGCAACGGTTTCTTTTTGAAGCTTACCGTAAAAAAGCGGATACGTAGTTTGCAGGTATTGATGAAGCTGCGTAAACGTAATGCTATCGGCCGGTCTGCCAGGTTAAGATATTGTTTTAAAGCTTATGCCCTGCCTGAAATGTGCAACGGCGCTATCATTAACTACAATTGGGGCAAGTGCCTTATAACCGGGTTGTATTGATTTTAGGGTGAAAGTATTTACCAATAACACCACAGCCGTTATAAACACAATTAATAACAGGCAATACAGAATTTTTTTGAACATCTTTTTTTTGATAGGACGATGTGCTTGGTTTATAAAAATAAAAAAATTTATGATACGATAATAATCTATCCGGTGTTGTACCGTATTTTTGTTTCAGAACCTACCGAGTGTGAAAAAACAGGAACTGCGAAAACTATATCTTCAAAAACGACTGGAATTACCGCCGGAGGCTTATCAGCAACTCAACGAAAAATTGTTAAGCCAGTTCCGGAAATTAAACCTCAACCATATCAAATGCATTCATTTTTTTTTACCTATGCGGGAAAAAGTGGAACCGGATACCTGGTTAATGATCAACTGGATTAAGCAAAATCATCCTTTAATCAGGCTAACATACCCCAAAGCAGATTTTGCGACAAACCGAATGAGGCACTTTTTAGATGATAACGCCCTTGAAATAGCCAATAATAGCTTTGGCATCCCGGAGCCTGTTGCCGGAACTGAAATTAATCCCGCTGAAATTGACCTGTTGCTGGTGCCTTTATTGGCATTTGATCAACTTGGATACCGCGTTGGTTATGGCAAGGGTTTTTATGATCGTTTTATGAGCGAATGCAAACCAGGCACCCTTTTTACGGGGCTATCATTTTTTGACCCTGTAGATGCAATTGACGACATCAACTCTTTTGATATTCCCTTACATCAATGCATCACGCCGAAAAAAACATGGGCATTTACCGGTAACCTTTAAGTCAAAGAGTATATAGTATGGCGCCATGAGTCAAATTTTGACTTTCCCAGGCCTATTGTTAATGCCTTATAACCAGGCTACCTTTCGTCATCTCAATCACCTTAATATGGCAACCTGTCGCCATTGTGCCGATTATCTGCAACTTGGGCGTTATCCAATTGTTTCTCGAACCACAAATTCCACTTTTCCTGGTTTTTGACATTGGCCATGTGCTGGGTTTGGCTTTCGTAATCATCATTCAGTTGATGGTACTTGGTTTCAACCTGTTTAAACAATAATACAACCTCGGCCTGGTAATTGGCCGAATACCGGTGATGTGTAAAAACCGAATACAATTCATTCTTCATTAAATAAGCCATATTATAGTGCCCTTGCTCGTGCCTAAGCACACCCAGTAACATTTCGCGGTTATTTACCTCGTTAAACCTGATCCACGATTTATTGGTGTTGAGATACAGCTGTACACTAAAATCGATACTATAATTGCCGTTGTACCTGGATGCCCGGTACGAATAACTTACATAGCAATTGGTATAAGCAGCGTAACCGGCTTCCGTTGTGGGGCTTCCGGCAAAATCTCGGGCAGCCAAACGGTGATAAGGCTGCGCTACAGATCCATCGGAAAGAAAGAACAAAAACCCAACACTAATGGCCAGCACACTCAACTTTGTTTTCATTTAATCAGGATAACTACAAATAGACATACTAATTACTGTTTGGTTTATTATAAGTTAATTTTGTTAATGAATAATAGAGCTATGCCATTGCGGTTTTCTTCAAAAATAAAAAATCCGAAGCTTAAGGGCCTCGGATTACTATATAAAAGATCGACCAAGATTATCTGTCGTCTTTCCCTTTGGGTTGATTTTGGCTCAAAATATTGAGGCTCATCATCTCTTTCATGGTATGCTGCATAGAGTCGGCCGAGCCGTCGAGGAAAATAACATTGCCTTTGGAGTTTTCTGAGAAGTGTTTAATGGCTTCGGTCCACATGGTAAATAAAATTACCGAGGTATCCATATCAGCCTCTTTCATTTCTTTGGCGGCTACCGTCATCCCTTTGGCCACCTCTTCCCTAAATAAGGCTATACCCTGCCCGCGTAATTGGGCTGCCTGCCGCTCTGCCTCCGCAGATATTTTGATGGCATTACCTTCGGCTTCGGCAGCTTTGGTTTTGGTAATCAACAGGGCCTGGCCTTCATTCTCGGCAGCGGCCTTTAGGTTGTTCGATGCTACCACCTGGCTCATCGATTTCATGATCACATCATCAAAAGTAATATCATTCAGTTGCAGATCCTGTAAATGATAACCCCAGCTTTCCAGTATCTGGTCCAGTTGCTCTTTTACATGGTCAACAATGTCGCGCCTTAAAATTAGTACATCTGCCTGCCTTTTTGTAGCAACAAACGCACGTATGGAGCCTTCAACCGTGCGCACCAGCGCCTGCATCAGGTTACGTTCGTCAACAAATTTAAAAGCTACGTTTTTGATAGTTTCTTCGTCCTGGTTTAATACCGAATACAGCAGCATAGCCTTAAAATACACATTGGCCTGATCAACAGTAACGGCCTGGAACTCCAGCTCTACGGAACGATTCTGGATGGAGATACGCGAGGAAATCATCTCGATAAGCGGCAGTTTAAAATTTAAACCGGGAGACAAAATGCGGCTATACTTGCCAAACACGGTTACAACCGCTATAGTACCCTGTTGTACGGATACAAAAGACGAAAAAAGCAGCACTAAAATTATAAATCCAATAATAAGTGATGGTATCATGGTTTGATTAATTGTTTAACGAATATAGGAAGCTTTTTATAAATGGTTGGTTTTTTGATAAGTAATAAATATTAACGAATATAACCATGAACATGAAACGTACTTTTGGAGCCATATTAACCATATTAGGAATTATAGGCCTTATTTACTCGGGCATAACGATCATTAACCATTCCGGACAGGCAACCAGCATCGTAGTAGTTGCCATCATTGCTCTGCTCTTCTTTTTTTCGGGTATCAGCCTGGTACGTACTACTAAGGATGAGGTTTAGTTATTGAAGGTTGCCTGTCTAACGTGCAAAAACAAGGTTACACAATAAATATATCGGTAATTCAAAACGGATTAGCTTTGACAACTTTGGTAAAGTTGTCAAAGCTTTAATAGCGAACAAATAGCATTTATGAGAAGATGGCTTGTCTTTTTTTAGATTTGTTTGCCTTTAGCCGAATGTGCACTGTATGTCGGTATCCCCGCAATATATTTCTCATTCATTTAAGGCAATAGTTTTGATGACAGGATAAGAACAGTGCATCAATATTATCTTAAAGTCATCGAGCGCTTCTTCGTTCCTCAACTAAGGTTTCACTTAAAGAACCGTTAAGATTATATAGCACTTCCCTGCTTTTAAGAAATGAAAAATCAGTAGGGGCTATTTGCTTATCATCCGCGGCCTCGTTCGCAGAGGATGTGTTTTCGATGATTTTTTCTACTTGCATCCATATTTTCTCACTTTTTACTTTGAGCATTTCCTGTATAAGATGTAATTTTTTTGCCTCTGAGTACACCGTTACGATTCGATTAGGACATAAATTTAACGATTATTTTAGAATGACCTTACAACCAAAACTGATAAATTTAAATCGACTGGCGGTTACCCTACTGGAAGGACGAACAGCAACTGTAATATATAGCCTACTCCCGTTATAAACATCATTTATACAAACCTTTTGACGACGAATAAGCATGGTTGGGAACGCGCGGCACGCGTAGGGGGCTTGGGAAACTGGATATACCTTTAGTTATGTCCAGTTCAAAATTCTCCTAATTTGAATATGCTTTATTTAGCAAACAATTAAATTGGATACATTAAAAAACTTTACTTTAGCAGCTGTCGACTAAAGATTTTTTAGAAATAGCGTTCGTAAATGCTCACGAGCTTATCTCAGAGGCTTTTTTACAGTTTTTAACCTCAAATTTTGCCGACTTCTTCCCGTTTTTGGGCATCGACAGATGTCTCAAGTTTATTTGATGCTTGTTTTCTTATTGTTAATATGGTTGCTTTTGTTGTTTTTCATATATCAATATAAAAAAAGTCTTTGAATTTTAAAAGGCTTATTTGACAAACCATTCAAATAGCATAAAGAAACATTATTTTAACAGCAGTAGTGGTTTATTAAAATCTAATCAATCCTACTGAGCAACCCCTATCACCCCATCATCATTAATCGTTAAACCCGATTGCGGAAAATCGGTCTCTGTAAGGTACTTTATCCGGCTCACCACCCGGTTCAGTGTATCGCGCTGCAGGCCTTTCCAATGGTCCTGCTTAAAGGCGATGATTTTGCCGTTTAAAAATTTGCCTTTTTTATCAAGCCTTACCTGTAGCAAGGGAGCCATACCGCACACGCCGGATACACTTACACTTTTATAAGTACAAAAATTACCCAGGCTGTAGGCTATTAAATGATTATTGTATAACTCCATAGCCCTGCTAACATGCGGCCCATTACCAAACACCACGTCGGCCCCGGCATCAATGGCATTGTGTGCAAACTCATGTACATCGCCCCGGTTTTCGCCCATAAAACTTTCCTTCTGGCAAAGCACATGCTCAAACCCCACACCTTCCCCGCCGCCATGAAACGATACGATAACAATATCAACCTGTTGCTTTAAATTGCCGATAATTCGGCAGGCATTTTTATAATCGTGTAAGGATACTACATAACTGTTGGGAGCAAATGCGCAGAAACCAAATTTAACGCCCTTTACCGTAAATATGGTTACGGGCTTTACCTGCAGACCGGCGTACTGTATACCGCAGCTATCCAATACAATACCCGTGCTTTTACGCCCTAAAGCACCAAAATCGTCAATATGGTTGTTAGCAATGCTGAGCAGATCAAACCCGGCATCCTTAAAAACCTTGCCGTAAGTTACCGGCATACGGAACAAATACGGTTTAAACTTCTTTTTGCCTTCGGGCACACCACTATCCAGCAGCGTCCCTTCCAAATTGCCAAAAGCAATATCCGCCTCGCGTAAGTACTGGCGGGCTGCTTTAAAACTATTTTTGGCACTGTCGGGTGGTAAATTGTTTACATTGGGATAGGATGAACCTAACATCATATCGCCAACGGCCGCTATACTAATGGTAGAATCGGGAGGGGTAACTATAGTATGGCGTTGATGTACAATTCGCTTTTTACTGACATGAACAACTTTTGCGGGTTGTTCCTGGCATGCACAGAAAAACAGGATGCAGGTAAGCAAGGAGAATAGTGAAAGGCTTTTCATAGGCAAAAAAAAATCCTCCCGATTTACGGAAGGATCCTCATTTAGGTTTTTAATTTTTATTTTTTGTCATCCGGAGATTCTTTTTCAAGTTCCTGTTTAAACGACTCCATCAAACGGCCACCCTTGTAAAAGTAACGGCTATAATAGTCATCATCTAAATTAGATATCGCTACACCTTTTGATGAGGCATGCGCAAACTTATTGTTACCTAAATAAATACCAACGTGGGAAATGCTTGAGCTGTGAATTTTAAAGAACACCAGGTCGCCCTCTTTAAGCTCATCTTTTTGAACCGGGTTAACCATGCTGAAAATATCCCTTGAGTTACGTTCGATGGTGAGGTTGAATACTTTACTATACAATTCTTTCGTAAAAGCTGAACAGTCGATGCCTTTTCTGGACGTTCCGCCAAAGCGGTAGGGAGTGCCGATCCAGTCGTAAACAAATTGAAAAAGCTTAACATTTGAGGTTGTAGATAAAGCTACGCCCATAATTTGGGAAAGGTAATCTTTAACTAAGCTTTTATCCTGATCATCAGTACCTTTATCTGTCTCCTGAGAGGAGTTTGGTACGGCTTTTGTTTGTGCTTGTACGGTAGCAAATGAAACGCTGACAAGTAATGCAAGTACAATAGATATTTTCTTCATTTAATCTTTTTGTTGTTAGGGAAAAATGCAACAAATTGTGTATTAAATTGATAATCTAAAAATTATCAAACGCGTCATCGTTTGGTAATTTTCGTCGTATCAGGTTTCGAAGATAGCCTTAAAAATTTCTTTTCCAAAAAAAATCTAATAAAAGTTAAACAAAATCACTCCGGTTTCGCTTTTTACATGGATATAATTAGATTTGCGCATCTTAAAATTTTAAAAGGATCTTTTTTAACACATGAGTTCAGTCGCTATCACCAAAGACACTTATTTGCATTGGTATGAATCAATGCTTTTAATGCGAAAATTCGAAGAGAAAGCAGGTCAATTATACGGGCAACAAAAAATCAGGGGCTTTTGCCACCTGTATATTGGGCAAGAAGCTGTATTGGCAGGTGCCATGTCTGTAATAAGGCATGATGACAGCATGATAACCGCTTATCGCGATCATGCTCATGCGCTTGCAAAGGGTACACATCCCAATGCTGTAATGGCCGAACTTTACGGTAAAGCTACCGGTTGCTCTAAAGGCAAAGGCGGCTCGATGCACATGTTTGACAAGGAAAACCATTTTTATGGCGGACACGGTATAGTAGGCGGCCAGATCCCGATGGGTGCAGGTATTGCTTTCGCTAACAAATACAGTGGGCGCGATAATGTGAACATCTGCTATATGGGCGATGGCGCCGTACGTCAGGGAGCGTTAACCGAAACATTTAACATGGCTTCGTTATGGAAACTGCCTGTAATTTTTGTTTGCGAAAACAATGGTTATGCTATGGGTACCTCGTTAGCCCGTACCACTATACAACACGATATTTATAAGTTAGGCTTACCATACGATATCCCTTCGTCGGCAGTTGACGGGATGGACCCGGTTGCTGTACACAACGCGATGGACGAAGCCATTCAGCGTGCGCGTAAAGGCGATGGACCAACCTTCCTTGAGATGCGTACCTATCGTTATAAAGGACACTCCATGTCTGATCCACAAAAATACCGTACCAAAGACGAGGTTGAAAGCTATAAAGCTAAAGACCCTATCGAAACGGTTAAACAAACTATTGTAGCAGAAAAATATGCTGATGACAAATGGTTTGAAGAAATGGATGAAAAAATCAAAGCTATCGTAGACGAATCTGTTAAATTTTCTGAGGAATCGCCATGGCCTGAGGCTTCTGAGCTGTATACCGACGTATACGTACAAAAGGATTATCCTTACATCAAAAATTAACACTTATTCATTCTAAAAGAATATAAAACTATTCATCAAATAAATATATGGCTGAAGTAGTTAAAATGCCAAAAATGAGCGATACCATGACCGAAGGGGTATTGGCTAAATGGCATAAAAAGGTTGGCGACAAGATTAAATCGGGTGATGTTTTGGCTGAGATAGAAACAGATAAAGCCACCATGGATTTTGAATCTTTTCAGGATGGTACTTTATTGTACATCGGTGTTGAAGAGGGCAAAGCCGTGCCGGTTGACACCGTAATTGCAGTAATGGGCAAAGAGGGCGAAGATTATAAAGCCGCTTTAGCCGCAGAGGGTGGCACCAGCGCGCCAAAAGCAGAAGAAAAACCAGCGGCCCCAGCGGTGGAAGCAAAACCGGCAGCTCCTGCTGTTGATTTATCAAAAATACCGGCTACGGTTATCCGTATGCCTTTGATGAGCGATACCATGACCGAAGGAGTGATCCAGAAATGGAACTTTAAGGTTGGAGATAAAGTAAAGAGCGACGACTCGTTAGCTGACGTTGAAACCGATAAGGCAACAATGGACGTGGTTGGCTATGAGGCCGGCACACTATTATATATAGGTGTAAAAGAAGGCGAAGCCGCCAAAGTAAACGAGATTATTGCCATAGTGGGTAAAGAGGGTACTGATATTACACCTTTGCTGGCTGGCGGAAATGGCGCTCCTGCTCCTGAAGCATCTGGCGAGGCTCCTGCCGCAGAAAGCGCTACTACTGCACCGGCGGAAGCCGCTGCCGAAAGTACCGATGATAGCCGCGTTAAAGCCTCTCCATTGGCACGTAAAATAGCCAAGGATAAAGGCATTAGCTTAACCGAAATTAAAGGCAGCGCCGAAGGTGGCCGCATTGTGAAGAAAGATGTAGAAGCTTACACACCGTCTGCCAAGCCCGCCGCGGCAAACGCTCCGGCTTCAGCACCTGCTGCAACAGCTCCTGCCGCTGCTGAAAAACCCGCTGTTAAAATACCTGAGTTTGTTGGTACTGAAAAATATACGGAAAAACCGGTTACGCAAATGCGCAAAGCTATTGGCAGGCGCTTATCCGAAAGCTTGTTTACCGCACCGCATTTCTATGTAACCATGTCAATCGATATGGATCAGGCAATTGAGGCCCGCAACAAGATCAATGCCTATGCGCCAAGCAAGGTATCGTTTAACGACCTGGTATTGAAAGCTACTGCTATTGCATTAAAACAACATCCCAACATTAACTCATCCTGGTTAGGCGATAAGATCCGTTATAACGAGCATGTTAACATTGGTGTAGCTGTTGCTGTTGACGAAGGTTTACTGGTTCCGGTAATTAAATTTGCCGATGGTAAATCATTGAGCCATATTTCTGCCGAGGTAAAGGATTTTGCCGGCAAAGCAAAAGCTAAAAAATTACAGCCTAACGAAATGGAAGGCTCAACTTTCACCATATCTAACTTAGGTATGTTTGGCGTTGACGAATTTACAGCTATTATTAACACGCCTAACTCATGTATACTTGCCGTAAGCGGAATACAAGCAGTACCGGTTGTTAAAAACGGAGCTGTAGTACCAGGCAACGTTATGAAGGTTACCTTGAGCTGCGACCACCGTACGGTTGATGGCGCAACAGGTGCCGCGTTTTTACAAACATTAAAAGCTTTGTTAGAAGAGCCTGTAAGGTTGTTATTCTAAGGTTAAGCAAAATAACATATAAGCCGGGTTCAGTTAATGAGCCCGGCTTTTTTTGTTATAAATGATGGTGGCCGAAAATCTTTGCCGATGAGAGATCAAAGAGGCCTTTGCCTCGTCGAAGTAAAGCCGGAACCTGATCTACACCTATCCACAAAGCTTCGCCTATTTATTATGATAAAAACGATTTTTGATTTACAATTGCAGCATCGCTTGCTTATCTAACCAAATATTCTTGTATCGTTCCTTCTCTTCCATTCCCAAAAACGAGGCGTCTATCATACTGTTAACCTCATTATTCATGGATGCAAACTTCCTCATGCTATTGCGCCACGCTTTCTCCGGAATTTGGAGGCTGTTTCCTAAAATCTCGAAATCTTTACGGCTGATCTTCCTCTTTCGACCGTTTAGGGTTAATGCCAGTTCTTCATCGTCTGCCGGATTCAATAAGTTAACGTTTAGCAGATCATAAGCCGGGCTTAAACGAATACCTGTTTCCTGATGCATCAGCGAAAAGTTTTTAAGGTGCATGTCGTTATTTCCAGTAAGATAGGAGAATAAAACCAATTCAAAATAGCTAAGCGCATCCAGCCCTTTGTTAACGCAGTATTTCAGGATCAGTTTTCCGGCTCTTTCATAGGATCCTTTGTATTTATTCTCGGTTAATAGTTCCGATAGCTGGCAAAAATCCTCTACATGGATTTTTTTTCCTTTAACACGGTCAAACCTTTTGGCCAGATAAACCAGGCTTCCATCAGTGGCTCTCAGCAGAGTATGCTCACATACCTCTATTTTAAACAATGAGGCCAGGTGCATGGTTAAATCTTCTGTTTCGGGCATCAAAGGGTATTGTTCTTGCTGAGGCTTCAGAATATATTCTCCCCATAGCCCAACAAGGGTAAGCCTGGCCTGGCCTCCGCTTTTTTGTAACGTAACCGAAAGCTTAGGCTGTACACCCGTTACGGCTATTCGCGTGTTTATGGTTTGCTCTGCCAATTCCTTTAACAACTGTTTATCCAACTGCAATATGGGGGGGACAGTTGTTCCAAAGAACTTCTTCGAACACTTTTGGTGATAATTTGCTTCACCTGCCTCCTGATAACAAAACCAACAATTAGCCATAAATTACTCGTTTTCGGGGATGATGGTTACCGCGCCAATAGTATCCCTGCATGTTAGTAATAATAATTCAAAACGATCATTCCTTTTTACTTTCCAGTGTTCAGTAGCTAAATTCAGCAACCATCCCTCCGGAATCAATCCGTCAAAAAAAGCAAACAGTACTTTGCTGGTATACTTTTCTTTTAATAAGGGCATCGTTAAACTTATCGGCTTAGCTGTTTCTACATTCAAATAATCAGCATCATAGCTAAATTCATACCCTTCATCTGTTTCCGCTATCATGCCTGCGAGTTTATCCTGATAATATACCATTCCCCGTTTACTCATATTCGTTATGTTTGATTACTACGCCCAATTCCGAACCAAAAAGGGCCAGCACCTGGTTAACCTTATCCATCCTCAGGGTAGCTTTCCCCTGTTCCATCTCCCGTACTACCCGCAAGCCAACTCCGGCCTTATCTGCCAGTTCCTGTTGCGTCAGCTTAAATGCTTTTCTTTTAGATTTTAAAAATTGAGCTAACATTATTTTATACCCTTTAAGGTATAAATATAGTAATTTTTTAATTTTTATACCCTATCGGGATTAATTAAATGCCAGCGCTTTATTTACACCCGATAGGGTATAAATAAAGCAATATCAGCCTAAAACGATGAAAGTCAACCCCAAAAACTACCAAAAAAAAACAGGCATGAAGTTTACCCCATCCCTGTTTTTATAAATGATAAGCTTAGCTTACACCATATAATTCCATCCGTAAGGATCGGGAGTTACACCATAACGAATCTCGTCCAGTGTTTTTAATACCTTATTTGAGAATACCCTTTGCGATGGGTCAATCAAGGTGTAAAGCTGCCCTTCGTGCTCAATTTCTCCTATTGGGGCAATAGTGGCCGCGGTTCCGGCGCCAAAGGCATCGGTTAATTTGCCGTTTCTGGCACCTTCTAAAATCTCGGCAACACTTACGCGGCGCTCTTCAATTTCGTAACCCCACTCACGGGCCAGGTTTAAAACCGTATCGCGGGTAATCCCTTTTAAAATCGTATCGCGGGTTGATGGGGTAACTAATTTGCCGTCTAATATAAACATCACGTTGGCGGCACCCAATTCTTCCATATACAGGTGCTCTTTGCTATCGGTCCAAATTAATTGATCGTATCCTTGTTCAACCGCCTTGCGCGACGGCAACATCGCCCCGCCATAATTACCTGCGGCCTTGGCATAACCAAAACCACCTTCGGTAGAGCGCGAATACTCGGTTTCGATTTTTACGCGCAGTGGCTTAGAAAAATAGGGGCCGGTTGGCCCGGTAATCACCATAAACTTGTATGTTTTTGATGGCTGTACACCCAGGTAAGGGTCGGTAGCAAACATAAACGGACGGATGTACAGGGAGTGATTGGCCTGTGCCGGAATCCAGTCTTTATCGACATCAACCAGGGCGGCTATGCTTTGTACAAAAATATCTTCGGGCAAGTCTGGCATACATAAACGCTCGGCAGATTTGTTGAACCGCGCAGCATTCATGTAAGGGCGAAAAACAGACACTTTGCCATCGCCGTGCTTGTATGCTTTTAATCCTTCGAAAAACGACTGGCCATAATGAATGGCAGAAATAGCAGGACTCATCACAATATCCCCGTAAGGGACGATTTGAAAATTCTTCCATTCACCATCGGCATAATCGGCCACAAACATGTGGTTGGCAAAAGTACGTCCGAAGGGTAGGTTGCTAAAATCCGTTTGCTCCAAACGGGAATTCAAGGTTTTAGTGATGCTGATGTCAAGTGTTTCTGTCATGGCCTTTTCTTATTTGGAATAGAAAAGCGCAATTTACGGAATTTTGCTTTGAATTGATAATTACGCTTAACTCTTTCACTGCAACGCTATTAAACGAGTGTATTATACTGCGTTAAAGCTGGTTGACGCGTGTTTTTAATGAATACCTCAAAGGTATAGTTTAATTATTTCAAGGCTTTACTTGATAATGATATAAAATCTCATTATTAATTTTACGTAACCTATCCCGTACCAAATCAGTCATATCCGTAAAATACCAGGGTTCGCTACCTTTGTCGATATCATACGAAAACGGTATTCCCAGCAATTTAAAGCCCAATATATAGCCCCCTTGGTCGTGAGAATCAGGCTGACCAAAGCTGCCTGTAAAATGAAAAAGCAGCAACAGGGGGACATTAAATTTAAGTTCGCTAAAATCGCCCCGTATCGTTTTGTGGATACTTGGAATGGTGTCCACATTCGAAATTTCATCGACACGGATGGCATGATCAGTTATCACATCAGTTGCGTTACACCTGCCGATGCATTCACCCGCGAAGAACCCTGCAGTTACAGACGATGTTGGTACTCTGATTAAAGCCGCTAAAAAATAAAAGATAATGCCAGCCAATAAAATCCAGTAACGTTTTTTGAGCTTAACAGAACCAACTTTCTTAAAAAAACCAACTTTCTCAAAAAAGAACTGATAGCTTTTTAAATTGCTCATATCACTTAAATTTCATCCAACACGCTTTCAACCCAGCTTTTGCCCCACTCCTCAATTTCCGATGCCGTCCAAATAGCTGGATAAAATATCCGTTTCTGAAAACGCGGAGGCAGGTACTTTTGCCAGTTGGTTCCGCCGGTAGCTTTGATTTCTTCGGGCTCGCGATTAAGGTAACGTACGGCAGATTTATAGTGAGCCAAGGGCCAGTTAACGTTCACCAGCACATCAAAGCGGCGCAGTTCCTTTTCAAGGCTGCCGGTGTCGATGCCTTCGCGCTTAAAGCGGTGCAAAATACTATTGAAATTATGCCCAACGCATGATTGGCCCAGGGCTATAAAGGTGACAGCATACTTTTTTTCAAACTGGCGCAGGGTCAATGTCTTTTTTCCGGTAGACAGTTCGGTAGCACCAAATTTCCAGTAGATATATTCAAACTGCTCTTCGATGGTGGCGTTTTGCAATTCGTCACGCTTATCCTTCGCAACAAGGTTGATAAAATCGGTCGCGTAAATTTCAATCATGCGGTACTGGCCCGATTGGAAACCACTTGCAGGCAGTAAGGACATGCGAAACTTTAAAAACTGTTCCTTCTCCATCCCATCAACCATGATGCCGAACGAATGTGTAAGGGCCTCAAAATAGCTGTTGATCCGTTTAAGCCGGGCAACAAAAAATTGGGGCGTTAATTCCAGATGGTCAACAATCTGCTTGCACTCATGTATAGCCAGCTTAAAATAAAGCTCGGTAATCTGGTGGTACATGATGAAGATCTCCTCATCGGGTATTGGTGTTTTGGGGCTTTGCAGCGATAATAGAGTATCCAGGTGGATATAATCCCAATAGGTTAAAAAATCGGCATAGAGCAAACCGTCCAGGTACGAAGCCATATCCTGGCCCATGGCTTCATACTTTTCCTGCAGGCGTTGTATTTTATCTTCAATTTCGGGGGTAATATGCATATGCCCAAAGGTAAAAAAGAAAAGTATAGGTATAAATTAGTTTCTTTGCAATCATAACACACAATTGAACGTTTACTATTTACTATGATAAATTCACGCATTAATTTTATAAAAGGCGCTCTGTTATTATCGTCGCTATTTGTTTTGTGCAGTTGCGGTAAACCCAAGGATTTAAAATACGGGATGATTACCGATGTATCGGTTAAAAACGTGAGCTTAACTGGGGTTGATGTTGAAGCTACTATTCCTGTAGAAAACCCTAATGGTTACGAGCTTAAAGTTGACGAAGCCGCTATGGATTTATCTTTAGACAATAAAGTAATAGCGCACATTTTACAGGCCTATCCTGTTACTATTGCCGCTAAAACAAAAGGTGATTATAAAGTGGGTGCATCTATTAAACTGGCCAATGCCGGGGCACTGATGTCGATTATGAGTTTAATGAACGGCGGTAACAAAAACCTTAACCTGGATGGCACGCTAAAGATTAAATCATTTGTATTCACCAAAAATGTAAAAGTACATCAGGCCAATATTCAGGATTACCTTAAACCGGTAATGGATAAGATGAAAATGTTTTAAATATTTTATTGATATTTGCTTAAACAAAGGTGATGGTGTTCCACCTAATTGAACCGCTGCAAAGCTGATGACGCCTGCCAAATAAATTTATTTATTTACAGGGATGCGTTATGGCTAAACCAAAAATTTTTTCAGATCATTTTTCTATTTTAAAGTACCTGCTCCGGTGGACGGTGATTATTGTACCCGTTGCTGCTGCTATAGGCAGCGCCGTAGCTTTGTTTTTGTGGCTGCTAAGCGCAGCTATCCATTATCGGTTTGGGCATCCATGGTTATTGTACCTGTTGCCGGTTGCCGGTGTTGCCATTCATTTTGCCTATCGCTTGTATGGCAGTTCGGCAGAAAAAGGTAATAATCTGATTATAGACGAGATTCATGAGCCGGGGGCGGGGGTACCCAAAAGGATGGGGCCGCTTATTTTGGTTACTACGGTTATAACGCATTTATTTGGTGGCTCTGCCGGGCGCGAAGGCACGGCAGTACAAATGGGCGGCAGCATGGCCCATTTGTTTGGCACCTGGTTTAAACTGGACTCCACACAAATGCGTACCCTGTTAACTGCCGGTATTGCAGCCGGTTTTGGGGCGGTATTTGGCACGCCGCTAACCGGCACCATCTTCGCCATGGAAGTATTAACCATTGGGCAAATTAAGTACGATGCCCTGCTGCCTTGTTTAATTGCAGGCTTGGTGGGCGATGTTACCGTATCAGCCTGGGGTATCAAGCACACAGCTTACCATATTGATGATGTATCTGCGGGCTTACATGGTAATGCCGGTAATACTTTGATGATGCTGTTGCTTTTGGTGAAAATTATTGTGGCCTCGGCTGCTTTTGGCCTGGCCAGTATGGCTTTTGCCCAGGCCACCCATAGCGTAAAAAAAATCTGTACCCAATGGTTTAAGCAAGGCTGGATGATTCCTGTATGCGGTGGTATCGTTATAATCGCTTTAACATGGATTATCGGCAAGCCCGACTATTTGAGTTTGGGTGTTGAGCCTGAATATCCTGGCGCGGTAACCATCGTATCGGCCTTTACCCACAACGGCGCCTATTTTTTCAGCTGGTTCTGGAAATTGATCTACACCGCCATTACATTAGGCACCGGTTTTAAAGGTGGCGAGGTTACACCCTTGTTTTACATTGGCGCCACATTGGGCAATACACTGGCCGGTATATTAAACGCGCCGGTAAGTTTATTTGCGGCTTTAGGATTTATAGCCGTATTTGCCGGAGCCACCAACACACCTTTAGCCTGTACGCTTATGGGCATTGAGTTATTTGGGGCAGAATATTCGCTCTTTTTTGCTGTTGCCTGTTTTACTGCCTATATTTTTAGTGGTAAAGCTGGCATTTACAGTTCGCAACGCACAGGCGTTTCCAAGTCTCAGAGTTTAACAATGGTGCAGCCCGAAGAAAAAATAATGAGCAATACCGATGCAGGATAACAAACTATATTTATAACTTCACCATCAAACATAACGCGTTTAATCTGTTATAATAATAAGTTTAAAGCAATTGCAGCATGAAATTTCAAAGAGTTTTAATTGGTATCGATGATAGTAAATATGCCGAAAACGCGGCGCAGTATGGTTTTGAACTCGCCCGCCAGTTTAATGCCGAAGTAGCGCTGGTTCATATTGTTGAACCCGTGGTTACTACCCCGCTGAACGACAGCAGCATGATGGGATCGATCATCCCATCATTGAGTGGCGGAGTAGAGGAAGCAGAAGTTATTAACGCCCAGCAGGAATACTCGCGAAAATTGATAAATGACACCATAGACAAATTAGGCAGTGGTTTAACAGTTACCCAGTTTAACGAGATCGGCTCAACCTCGGATACGATTATCGATTGCGCCGCCCGCTTCAGAGCCGACCTGATTGTAATTGGCACCCATAGCCGAACAGGTTTAGACCGTTTTTTAATGGGTAGCGTTGCCGAATCTATCGTGCGGCACTCGCCGGTAGCTGTATTGGTAATACCGATGAAAGAAGAGGAAGCTAAGCCTTGAGCCGGGAGTCATGAGTTCTGAGCCTTGAGCCGGGAGTTCTGAGTCTTGAGCCTTGAGCCGGGAGTTCTGAGTCTTGAGCCACGAGCCCTTAAAGTTGTGAGTCATTAGCAAAGTCCGGCACCGGAATGCGGACGCTGTATTTTTCTATTTAGGACTCCTGACTCAGAACTCCCGGCTCAAGACTTAGAACTCCAAACTACCCAACCTTAATATAACAGCCTGAACTTAATGGTATGTTCGATCTTTTTAAGTTCGGTTAATATTTGCTGATCATAACCTTTGTTAACATCGGTAATTACATAACCAATTTGAGCGTTGGTAACCAAAAACTCACCCACAATGTTGATATTGTGCTTGGCAAACACCTCGTTAATTTGAGCCAGGATGCCGGGCACGTTTTTATGGATGTGGATAAGCCTGTGCGCATTGTTAACACGGGGCGGCTGCAATTCGGGAAAGTTGCAGCTCATGTGCGTTTTACCCTCGTTCATAAAGTCTATTACCCGTTTAGGGATAAATTCGGCATTGCGGGGGTTATGTTTCGGATCGTCAAAAATAATAATTCCGTTTTCACCAGCCGTATCGGCTATTTTGCGGTTGCTTATCTTCCCAAAACAACCTATTACTTTTAATCTGCCCGCCTGCTCCAGTTGCATGGGTGTGGGTTGGTGTGCTTCGTCGCAAAATAATACGCCGGCTTCTTCCAGGTATTTTTCTTCGATGCTTTCACGCTGCCTGATGTTGTAACCCTCTTTGCGCATCATAGCCAGCGCTTCTTCGTCAATATTACCTACAACCAGGCACTTGATCCTGTTTTTGGGATAGGATATAGCCCTCGGCATCTTGTTGATGTACAAAAACTCATCAAAGCTGGGGGTAATATGGTCGGCTTTTTCGGCCACGGCCTTGCGTTCAATATTTTCAGTAAAGGCGAAAAACTTTTTAATCATCCCCGATTCCTTCAATTGAAAATCAGAGTGGCCGTCGCCAATGCCAAAAATCTCGCCGGGCAGATTCAGCTGCCTTAACAGGGCAACCTTGCCGCCTTCCTGCGAAAGTGGATTTTCGGTATCGTAGCCAATGATGTTACCTTCTTCGTCAAACTCAAAAGTGTTGGCGTAGATGTTTTCTTTTTTAATGTGGTATTCGGTAACAACGGGCGTGATAAACTCTTTAAAGCCGCCTGAAACAATCAGAACTTTATCGGCATTCTCTCTAAAAAAATCCTTATTGCGAGAAAACGATGCCGACACCTTCTTTTTTAAATGCTTAACAAGCTGCTTAAGATGGATCTGATCGGCCTGCAACAGCCTTACGCGCGCCTCAAGGCTTTCGGAGAACGACAAGCGGCCCTCCATAGCAGCGTTGGTTAAATTTTCAATCTGTTTAAATATCTTTTCCTTATCTAAACGGTCTTTTAATGAAATACGGGCTAACTCGTCTAAAGCTTCAACCTGTGTAAAAGTGCTATCGAAATCTATGATATAATATTGGCTCATTGAATGCGCGTTAATAATGCAAATGTGCAAATTTTTGCCAGAGCAATCCCATAATAACTACAGATTTTATGGTTAATATGCCTGTATCCAATGATGTAGTTAACCTACCTTTGCCTAAAGTATCCAGCGCGAATGCTAGAACACCAACATCATTCAACGAAGCGCTACCACAGACAAGTTTAAACAGCCACTATGAAGAATGCACCGACAGCGCCAGGCAGATCTGTTTAATGGATAGGCTTAGCGGTTTGAAGGTAATGCCTGTGGCCTTGATGAGCTTAGCATTATCATAATTGAGTTTTTTTGAAGCCGCTTGCGCCGATATTTTATCCACTCCTTTAGGCTTTCCACTCAGTAAACCCCAAACGGCCGAAAATCGCCAGGCTAAGTTAAGCATCCATGATTTAGCTTCGCTTGTGGGTGGCGGCACTTTAAAATTGCGGGCGGTTTCTGTAAACAGGTCTTTATAAAGCCAATTCTCGGCATTAACAATATATCGCTGTTCGGTAATGCCGCTATCCATCAGCAGGATCATGCTTTTGGCAACATCTTCAACATCTACAAAACCGCAACTGCCCGGGGTATAATATTTTAATCTCTTATAAACTGTCTGGAAAATTTTGCCGCTTCCGTTTACTCCAGCGCTGGCGCCAATAATAAGCGAAGGGTTTACAATTACCGCGTTTAAGCCTTCGGCAATACCCCGCCAAACCTCCATTTCGCTTTCGTATTTCGATATCGCGTAGGCGTTTTCGTGCGGAGTTTCTTCGAGGTGATTTTTTTCGCTGATCAACTCGCCCGGCTTGGCCTCGCCAATAGCGGCTATAGAGCTTACGTGTACCATCCGGATGCCATATTGGTTGCACAAATTAACCAGGTTGGCCGTGCCCTCCACATTGGTTTTGATCATCATTTTTTTGTGCGCCGGGTTAAATGATACCCAAGCGGCGCAATGGTAAACCTGTGTAATGCCGGTTAAGGCATCATCCAAAGCAAAAACATCCAATATATCGGCCTCAACCCATTTTATTTGTGTTGTAAAGGGCTTAAGTATATCCGGCACAACTGATGTGCCGCGTTTAATACAAACTAAATTATTGCCTTGAGCGGCTAATTGCTTCGCCAGTTCTGAACCCAGGAAACCTGTTGCACCTGTAACCAGTATCATGCCTTCGATTTTTTTTAAAACGGTGCAATTTAATGCAAAATAAGTTGATATTTGAGCGTTTTATTATAGGCCTATGTCGTTAGTTGATTTTTTGAGCCCCATCGATTTAGAAAAAATAGCCCCCAAGAAGGGCTATTATAGCAGTCACCTTGGCGTGAAAATCAATGTTTATACCGAATCGTTTCCAGATCTGGAAGAGATTAAACCGGGTATTGCCATTATCGGTGTAATGGAAGATCGCAACGCCGTTAATAATTCGGGGTGCGCCCTTGGCCCCGACTATATCCGCGAAAGATTATACGAGCTAAACGAAGGTGCCTATACCACCAATATTGTTGATTTAGGCAACATCCGCCAGGGGGCAAGTATTACTGATACCTATTTCGCGTTAAAAACAGTGGTGAGCGAACTTGTGAAGATGGATATTTTGCCCGTTATTATTGGCGGTGGCCAAGACCTCACCTACGCCCAATACCTGGCCTACGAAAACCTGGAACAAAAGGTAGATGTGGTAGTGGTTGACGCGCAATTTGACCTGGACGACGATGCCTATTACGAAACCATCGAAACCACATCAGCATCTTACTTAAACAGGATATTTTTACACGAGCCAAATTACTTGTTTAACTTTAGTAATTTGGGATACCAAACTTATTTTGCCAGCCAAGATAGTTTGCGGGTAATGGATAAGCTTTATTTTGATGTACACCGCCTGGGCGAGTTAAGCGGCAATATACAGGCTACCGAGCCTATTATCCGTAATGCTACCATGGTAAGCTTTGATATAGGAGCCATCCGTTCATCAGATGCGGTTGGCAACGCCAATGCTACCCCAAATGGACTATACGGCGAGGAAGCTTGCCAGATTTGCCGGTATGCCGGCTTTAACGACAAACTCACATCCATAGGTTTTTATGAGTTTAACCCGGCTTATGATAACAATGGGCAAACCGCCATGTTGCTTGCCCAAATGATATGGTATTTTATTGACGGATTTTACAACAGAAAAAAAGATTTCCCTTTACAGCCCCGCTCACAATATTTGATATACAAAACGAGTTTAAAGCATGATGATCACGAACTTGTGTTTGTGAAAAGCAAAAAATCCGACCGTTGGTGGATGCAGGTGCCCTATCCGTCGGGAGGCTCAAAAAACGAGCGGTCG
The DNA here is from genome assembly GCF_000166195.2 of Mucilaginibacter paludis DSM 18603. Lineage (NCBI taxonomy): Bacteria > Pseudomonadati > Bacteroidota > Sphingobacteriia > Sphingobacteriales > Sphingobacteriaceae > Mucilaginibacter > Mucilaginibacter paludis. The sequence continues at coordinate 3,141,798 of NZ_CM001403.1, read as the reverse complement.
CATCTGGTACCCTGCCGTTACGAAGATTATAATATAGCCGTATCGGGCGAAATGCCCGACCTATGGTGGCGAACATATCAAAAACTGGTTTAAGTTGATTAATTTATAGTAATGAAAAAAGTATTTTTAATGTTATTGGCAGTAATGCCGACTATCCTATTAGCCCAAACACCCGATAATTATACCATTAAAGGTAAGGTTGGGAGTTATAACCCTCCGGCACGGGCCTATTTGCTTTATGAACGTGGTGGCAAAAACATTACCGACTCAACAACAATTACCAATGGCGAATTTAAATTCCATGGTAACATTGCCGACCCGGCATCCGCCTATATTGTGATGGACCCTACAGCTATGGGCCTGGCTAAATTACAGCAAAGCAGAGGTGGAATTGATGCTTTGAATTTTTATATTGAAAAGGGGAATATTGTTTTAACCGATGCCGATTCGGTATCAAAAGCCAAAGTAATCGGATCAACGCTGAATGAAGATAACAAAAGGTTTATGGCTATGTTAGAGCCCTTCAACCAGCGTGCACAAGCCCTCAATAGCGAAATTAAGTCGACACCGGATGCCCAGCAAATTAGCCCGGCTTTCCAGGATACCATGCAGGCCCGGTACAGGCGCTTACAAAATGAGCAAACCGCCGCTGTAGAGAAATTTATACTGGGTAACTCTCAGAGCTTTATCAGCCTCATCGGTATGCGGGTGTTAATTAAATCGGGCATGGACTTTCTGGCGATAGAACAGTATTACAATGCCTTGTCGCCCGAGGTTAAACAAACCGAGCTTGGCAAAGGTTTTAGCAGTGCTATTAATGAGTTAAAGGTAACCGCAATAGGATCGCCAGCGCCAGATTTTACGCAGAATGATGTTAACGGATCACCTGTAACGCTGTCGTCATTAAAAGGCAAATACGTTTTAATTGATTTTTGGGCATCGTGGTGTGGCCCCTGCCGCCAGGAAAACCCGCACGTTGTTAGGGTGTATGATCATTATAAAAGCAAAAACTTCACAATCCTTGGTGTATCATTGGATAAAGCCGAAGAGAAGGCTTTATGGCTAAAAGCGATTAAAGATGACGGACTGGCCTGGACACAGGTATCCGACCTGAAGTTTTGGGCAAACGATGCGGCCGCTTTATACAAGGTAAGTTTTATCCCTCAAAACTATTTGATTGACCCTAACGGGAAAATTATAGCCAAAAACCTGAAGGGTGCCGACCTGGATAGCAAACTGGCAGAGATATTTAAAATGTAATTTTTAATTCCGGCTGGTTTTAATTCCCGGTAAAAACAATGGCCACATCATTTGATTTTGATGCGGGCCTTTGTTTTAATGTAAAATATCTGAATCGGATTGGCATTTTACGGCTTCAGTTGGATTAAAACCCAACCGGGTTCAATCATAAACGCTAAAGCTTAAGCGCCTTATATCAAATCAAAGCCAATATCTTTCCTAAAGTAAACGCCGTCATAATAAATTCTGGCGGCATCGGCTGTGGCGTGTTGCAAGGCTTCAAATAAATTATCCTGCAAAGTACTAACCGCCAAAACGCGGCCACCTGTGGCTTTAACTACATCGTTAACCAGTTCTGTTCCGGCATGGAAAACGATCGAATCGCGTACGTTATCAATACCCGTAATCTCTTTGTTTTTGAGGTATTCGCCGGGGTAGCCACCAGCCACGCATACAATGGTAGCTGCCGTTTTGCCTGATATGGTGAGTGTTTTAGTTTCCAGATCTTCGTTGGCAACGCCCAACAGCAGGTCAACAAAGTCCGACTCGATGCGCATCATCACGCTTTCGGTTTCCGGGTCGCCCATGCGGCAATTGTATTCAATGGTATAAGGGTCTCCGTCGCAATTCATCAATCCGATAAAAATAAATCCTTTATAAGGGATGCCTTCCTGCTTCAACCCTTCAACAGTAGGTATAACAATACGTTCTTCAACCTTGCGCATAAAATCAGCGTCAGCAAACGGAACCGGCGATACCGAGCCCATACCACCGGTATTTAAACCGGTGTCGCCCTCGCCAATGCGTTTATAGTCTTTGGCTTCGGGTAATATTTTATAGCTCTTACCATCGGTCATTACAAAAACCGAAAGCTCAATACCCTGCAAAAATTGTTCTATAACTACTTTTGAACTTGCCTCGCCAAATTTAGCTTCTGTAAGCATCTCTACCAGTTCTTGTTGAGCTTCCTGTAAGGTAGTACAAATCAACACGCCTTTACCTGCCGCTAAGCCGTCGGCTTTCAATACAATGGGTAAACCCGCGGTAGTCAGATAATCCAACCCCTGCTGCAAAGTTTCTTGTGTAAAAGTGTGCGAAGCAGCCGTAGGAATGTGATGCCTGAACATAAACTGCTTTGAAAAATCCTTACTGCCCTCCAACTGTGCACCATGCCTTTGCGGGCCTATTACTGGGATAGATCGCAGCATTTCGTCCGACAGGAAAAAATCATGAATCCCCTTTACCAATGGCTCTTCAGGCCCAACCAAAACCAGGTTAATGCCATTGGACAAAACAAAACTGCGGATCCCTTCAAAATCGGTAACCTTCAGGTTTACGTTTGTACCATACTGGCCTGTACCGGCATTACCGGGAGCAATAAATAACCGGCTGCATTGCGGGCTTTGCGAAATTTTCCAGGCAAAAGCGCTTTCTCTGCCACCCGAACCTATGATGAGGATATTCATGAGGCAAAGATAAAATTATATGAATGTGATTGTTTGAAGAATATTAAAATTTAGGCCGGCCGCATCTGGTATCGAAAAAGATAACAACCGAATTATACCTGGTACGATTTTAGCAGCCTGGTTGCCTATAATTGTTACAATGATTCACTTTTACGTAACTGTATAATTTTGAAAAACTCTTGTAAATAGCCATATTTGATTATTCCACTTATAGTGTCGTGTACTGTTACAATACAACCGGCAAATTTAAATTTTGAGCTTTGAAAAATACCTACGCTTACTTTTGTATTTTAATTTTAGCACTAATAATTGCCTCGTGCTCACCCAAAGGCCCTTATGCCGCTACCAATAAAGTGTATCAGCATCAGGTAGACTCTTTTGCCAGGGTTCTGCAATTGCAGCAACCAGCCATGCTGACAGATTCATCGGGTATGGCTGTACCTTCCGAATGGGTAGGCACCGTTAACCTGGGGATGCGCAAACCCAATTATGTAATTATCCATTATACCGCCGAGGGCTCCATTGGGCAAACCATACATACTTTTACCGTAAAGCGTACCCAGGTTAGCGCGCATTATGTGGTAGCTAAAGATGGACAAGTGGTACACATGGTGAACGATTATCTGCGTGCACAACACGCCGGCCTTGGCAAATGGGGAAGCGTAATTGATATGAACAGCATTTCTATCGGTATAGAAATTGATAATAACGGCAACGAACCCTATACCGATGCCCAGATTAAAAGTTTATTGGCCTTATTAGACCGATTGAAAAAGGCTTATGCCATACCCGCGGCTAACTTTATCGGTCACCAGGATTTTGCGCCGAAGCGCAAGCCTGATCCTGGTCCGTTTTTCCCATGGAAAAAACTGGCTGAAAAAGGATTTGGCTATTGGAGCGATGATGTGCTTGAACTGTCTCCCGAAAACTTTGATTACGCTATTGCGCTACGGCTGATTGGCTATGACACCTCTGATTTAAATGCTGCTGTTGTTGCTTTTAAAAGGCATTTTGTACAAACGGATATTAAACCCAAGCTAACGCAGCTGGATTTGAATATCCTGTATAACGTATATCAGAAGTATTAGGGATAGAACTTTATATGGGGCTATCATGTTCCGGAAGCCCTATATGGTTTGTTTTTCTACAGAGCGGCATAGAGAAGGAAACTTACTATAATTCAGTTTAAGTTGCTGATTTTCAGAGTATTTTTTTGCTATAATAATCAGTATTCTCAATTTACAGCATCGGCCCGCTCAGTCGCGGCGTAAAGGGCTCGTCTTATCTCCAACGCCATTCTCACCCCATCGTCATTGCGAGGAACGAAGCAATCTCTACATCAGCAGAGCCACTTTGCAAGGCCGCCCGTTTATAGAGATTGCTTCGTTTCTTATAACGATATCTTCTTAAGTTATTAATTATCAGCGTGTCTGTTTTTACTCCAATAATCAGCATTCTCAATTTAGAGCATCGGCACGCTCAATCGCCGCGTGAAGGGCTGTTACTTTTGTCTTGACACAAAAGTAACCAAAAAGTCAAGACTGCCCGATCCTTCCACCCACAGGCCAACACCCGGCCCGGCGTGCAGTCAGGCCTTTGCGCACTTTTGCCTGTCCACCGGAGTAGAACACGAAGCCCCAAACTTTATCCCTGTTTTTCTCCTATTGGCCGGCTTCGTTACTTATAAAATACAAAGATTATTTACGCTTTGTACAAAAGCACTATTGCTTTACAAACTTCACCTGGAATAACTTATCCCATTTTTTCCCGGTGACAAACAGACGCTTGCCTTTTTCGTCCCAGGCTATCCCGTTCAGTACGTTATTAGCCGGATCACTTTTAACGCTGTAAGGGCGGCTATCCATCGGGTACAGGTTTTTAAGGTCTACACTTTCTACAACGGCTCCGTTTTTAGGGTCAATTACAATAATGGTATCGGTGGTGTAAATATTGGCGTATATCTTGCCATCAATATACTCCATCTCGTTAATCTGGTTTACCGGGCCCTTATCGTCGTAAACATCCAGGTAGCCTTGGGGCATGTAGGTATCTTTATTTAATAACCAGATGCGGTTGGTGCTATCGTTATGCAATAGATTTTTGCCATCATACGTCATTCCCCAGCCTTCGGGAGCCCAGTTAAAATTAAAGGTGCTTAATATCTTGAAGGTATTTTTATCATATACAAAGCCCTTTTTTTCTTTATAAGTAAGCTGGATAATTTTATCGCCTACTACCGCTATACCTTCGCCAAAATACATCGGATCCATTTTTGCCTTCTGAACCACCGTGCCTGTATTCAGGTCAACCTTGCGCAGGCTTGAGTTGCCGTAATTGCCGGCGCTCTCGTACAAAAAGCCGTCCACGTATTGCAGGCCCTCGGTATACGAGCTGGTATCGTGCGGAAATACTTTTTCTATTTTAAAAGTATAAACCGCTGGTGCTTTAGGAGCCAGCAACATTACATTAGTTGATACTTCGGCCGGTTTTCCACCCGAAAATACGCGGGCCGTAATTAGCTTGGAGCCGAGCTTCATCGAGTCGGTTTTTATTTTAATGCTGAGCGTATCCTTGCGGGATAACACCCTGACAGAATCAACCAGGTATTGTACCGAATCGGCTTTGGTATCTGTCGGTACCGAAACGCTTACGGGAATCTGGTCGCCCAGTTTATAACTTGTACCTGCCTCGGGGCTGACGCTAAGGACAGCCGATTGTTTTTTTGTAAAGCAGCCTGCTACAGTTGTAGTTATTAAAGCAACGGCTATAATTCTATATTTCATTGGGTATTGTTAAATAGATGACGATGGCCAAAAGGCATCTTCAATATGTTTTAGTGTATGATTGTTTTGACGGTTAAACAAAATGGCAATAATGTCAAACCTTGCTTCGCCCTGATGATTCATCAGGTAAATATATTCATCTGCCGCTTCAGCTAATAATTTTTGTTTACGATTATCCACAAAATCTTCCGGCTCGCCAAAACCATTGCCACTTCGGGTTTTTACCTCTACAAAAATGATCGTTTGGTTGCGGTAGGCTATCAAATCGATCTCCGCTTTGCCGTAGGTCCAGTTTTCGTCGATAATTTCGTAACCCGCTTTTTCCAGGTAGGTTTTAGCCAAAGCTTCGCCCTGGCGGCCCAGATCGTTATGCGTAGCCATTATTTGGTAATTACAATGCCTAAATAATCGGTAATACTTTTTTCCACCTTTTTCATGTGTACAAACTGGCTCAGCAATATATCCTCGTCGTCGGCACTCTGGGTAGTTTTAAGCTGATTGCGGATATCCGCCAGAATTTTACCCACCTTTTGCTTTTTGAGGTGAAATATAGCGCCCAGGATGGTGGCCTTCATATCCTTCTCCTCGTCTACTGTGGCAATTTTATGCATATCGTACCAGTTGGGGCTCAACACATATTGCGACATTAAAATATTGATGGCAATATCCGTGATCTGCTTATCAGCATGGTTAATGTAAAACACCTCTTCGGGTAAATTACCTTTCTCGAGCTCCTGGTGGTAAATGGCAACAAAGTGCTTATACAGCGGCGTTTCAAACTCTACGTCGCTTAGTTCGGCAATAATAAAGGGGCCTATATAGGTATTGGCTATTCCATCCCAATTAATAATGCGGTTGCCATACATAATCAGCAAGCGCACAATTTCTTTTTCCTGGGTTTCGCCGGTCTCGCTGGATACGCGTTCAATTTTTTCGTCAACAAACAAATCGTCGGGCGGTAAATCTGCCCAGTCTGGTTTGGCCTGTTGCTGATGATGTTGCTGCTGGTAGTCTTTTTTGTGCTTAGCCTGCCGTATTTTGTTGAGCTCGGTGTTTAGCGATCGCTCTTCTATCTGCAGTAAAGTGCTGCACTCGCGGATAAATACGGCAGCCTTAATAGAATCCGGAATTTTGGCGATGCTCTCCACAATTTCCCTGATCACCTCTGCTTTCCTGATCGGATCATTACCGGCTTCTTTAAGCAGGATATTGGTTTTGTACAGAATAAAGTCTTTCTTATTCTGGTTAACATAGTTTTTAAACCCGGTGCTGCCCAGCAAACGCACGTACGAATCCGGGTCGTGCCCGTCGGGGAAGGATACTACTTTTACATTGAGGCCCTCCTCGAGTATCATATCCAACCCGCGAAGCGATGCCTTGATACCGGCGGGATCGCCATCGTATAAAATGGTGATATTTTTAGTTAGGCGGCCAATCAGCCTGATCTGCTCAACGGTAAGGGAAGTGCCTGATGATGCCACTACGTTTTCGATACCCGACTGGTGTACCGAGATCACATCGGCATAACCTTCTACCAGGTAACAATTATCCTCTTCGCGGATGGCCTTTTTGGCAAAGTTTAACCCGTATAAAACGTTGGATTTATGATAGATTTCCGACTCGGGCGAGTTAACATACTTGGGTACATTTTTATCGCTTTTGAGCGTACGCCCGCCAAAGGCGATGATCCTGCCAGTGAAATTATGAATCGGGAACATCACCCGGCCGCGATAACGATCATACAGGGTGCCGTTATCCCGCTTAACCGATAAGCCGGTTTCCTCTAAAAACTGTTGCTGGTAGCCATCCTTTAAAGCCTGGCTGGTAAAGGCCTCCCATTGATCGGGCGAATAGCCCAACTCAAATTTTTTGATAATTTCGTCGCGGAAGCCACGCTCTTTAAAATAACTCAGGGCAATGCTTTTGCCGGCATCGGTTTCCCATAAACTCTGCTGAAAAAACTTAGCCGCGTAGCCGGTAACTATCAATAAGCTTTCGCGATGATTTTCCTCTTCCCGGTTTTCAGGTTTGTCGTTCAGCTCCTCAACCTCGATACCGTATTTTTTGGCCAGCCATTTTAAGGCTTCGGGATAGCTGATCTTTTCGTGCTCCATCAAAAAGGTAACGGCCGAGCCGCCAATACCCGATGAAAAATCCTTGAAGATGCCTTTAGCCGGAGATACGGTGAACGATGGTGTACGCTCGTTAGCGAATGGCGAGAGGCCGATGTAATTAGCTCCCCGCTTTTTTAAAACCACAAACTCGCCTATCACCTCAACAATATCGGTGGCCTCCATTATGCGGTCGATGGTAGGTTTGGTGATCATAGCAAATACAAAGATAGATAACTGAAGCAAGATGCAGGTACGATACCCATTAAACGCATTAAAATATTTAAGTGCTGATTAAATAATGGGAGGTGGTGTAAGGAAAAAAAATGCTAATCCAGAAAACATTAGACCCATTTTTTACTCAGGGATCCGGACTTTTTGCTCCGGACTAATCGCAGTAAATTTTGATATAGAATAATCCGGGCGGGGTAGTTAAGCATTATTGATTATTCTTCAGCATCATCCACGCGGGCATCTTTTTAAAAATGTAAATCCAATACCTGCCAATACAAGCATACCGCCCAATATCTCGCGGATGTTTACAGCTTCGCCTAATATCCACCAGGCTAACAAACCCGTAGCCACGGTTTGGCTGAGCAACGCAATAGATACCTGGGTAGAATCGATATGCCTGATGGCGTAGTTGATGGTGATCCAGCCGAGCAGCTGGCAAAGCAGGCCCAGGCCAATGAGCAACAACCAGGTACGTGCCGAAAAGCCTGTTAAGGCGGCATGGCTGCCCAGGCTAAGCAGGCCTAAAAACAAAGCGGCAGCCAGCATATTGTAAAACATAAACACCAGCGTATCCACCCTTTGCAATATACCCCGGGTGGTGAGGATGTAAATAGCATAAAACACACTCGACATTGCAGCGAACAGTATTCCCGGATTGAGCCGAAGGCTCAAAAGGTTGCCGAGCCCTAAAAGTACAACCATGCCGCATAGCGCTATCAAAGCACCCAGCCAAAAACTGGCTCCAGGTTGTTTTTTATAAAGCACCAAGGTTAACAAACCCACCCATAGCGGCGTAAGGTTGGCTATCAGGGTGGCAATAGTTGCGGTTGATTGCTGGATGGCCATATTCCACGAAGCAATATCCAGCGCGAATACCAGGCCCGCCACGGTGGCTATCAACAGATCTTTTTTACCAATGCGCAGGTTTTTTGCCAGCAAACAGTATGGTGCCAAAAACAGCCAGGCAAACAGCAGCCTGTAAAAAGCAGCGGGTATTGCGGCCAAAGGCATTAGCTTGATAAATATCGGCGAAAACGCGATACAGATAATACCTATGGCCAGGCTTGTTTTGGGATTCATATCAATGAAATTGGCCCCGCAAACATATGAATGATAAGCCGACTGCAAAACATCAACTATTAAAATGCAAAGCAAACATGGCCGATACCTAAATAATTGTAATTTTGCTACTTAATAAATATAGATTACAATGAGTAAAAGAACTAAAATTAAGGCACTGTTAACCGGCGAACAAACCGGTATGGAGGTAACTGTTATGGGGTGGGTACGCGCATTCCGTCAAAACCGTTTTATAGCTTTAAATGATGGTTCTACCAATAATAACATCCAAATTGTAGTTGATTTTGAAAATACCGACCCTGCCTTACTAAAACGGATTACCGTTGGTGCGGCCATTAGTGTAAGCGGGATACTCAGCGAATCTTTAGGCCAGGGCCAAAAGGTGGAAATACCCGCATCGGTGATCGAAGTATTGGGCGACTGCGACCCCGAGAAATATCCGCTGCAATTAAAAAACCGACCAAGTTTGGAGTACCTGCGCGAGATAGCACACCTGCGTTTCCGTACCAATACCTTTGGTTCGGTATTCCGCCTGCGTAATGCCTTATCATTCGCGGTACATCGTTTTTTCCAGGAACGCGGTTTTGTTTACCTACATACGCCTGTGATTACCGCTTCGGATGCTGAAGGGGCCGGCGAAACCTTCCGGGTAACTACTTTAGACCCTGCCAAGCCACCACTTACGGAAAGCGGGGAGATTGACTTTAAGCAGGATTTTTTTGGCAAGGCTACCAACTTAACCGTATCAGGCCAGTTAGAGGGCGAGCTTGGCGCGATGGCGCTGAGCGATATTTATACCTTCGGCCCTACCTTCCGCGCCGAAAACTCCAATACTACCCGCCACCTGGCCGAGTTTTGGATGATTGAGCCCGAGATGGCTTTTTGCGATCTGGCCGAGAATATGGATACTGCCGAGGCGCTGTTAAAATACGTAATCAGCTATGCTTTAGAGCATAACCGCGAGGATATTGAATTTTTAAGTCAGCGTTTGCTGGAAGAAGAAAAATCGAAACCGCAGCAGGAACGTTCGGAGATGAACCTGGTTGAGAAGCTTCAGTTTTGTCTGGATAATGATTTTGAGCGCTTAACTTATACCGAGGCGATTGAGATATTGAGGAACTCACCTCACAACAAAAAGAAGAAATTCCAATACCTGGTGGAGGGCTGGGGAACCGACCTGCAAAGCGAGCACGAGCGCTACCTGGTTGAAAAACATTTTAAAAAGCCGGTGATATTAACCGACTACCCTAAAGAGATCAAAGCTTTTTACATGCGCCAGAACGACGACGGTAAAACGGTACGCGCCATGGATATCCTTTTCCCCGGTATTGGCGAGATTGTAGGCGGATCGCAAAGGGAAGAGCGCCTTGACAAGCTGGAACAACGGATGGACGAAATGGGCATCCCTAAGGATGAGCTTTGGTGGTATTTGGATACCCGCCGCTTTGGCGCCTGCCAGCATGCCGGTTTTGGTTTGGGCTTTGAGCGTTTGGTGTTGTTTGTGACCGGTATGGGCAATATCAGGGATGTGATCCCTTTCCCGAGGGCACCTAAAACAGCGGAATTTTGACCACTGATTTTTAGATGATTTTTTTGATTACACTGATTTTTTGAGCGCATTTTATGCGCTCATTTTTTTTGATGTGGGGCAGGGTAGGTTGTTGTTACATAATTGGATGATATTTAAAGATTTAAGTATTTGTAGCCATTGATTATAAACAATTTTCGTTTTATTTTTCAGAAGCTTTGGTCTCTTTCCCCGGGGGGCAGCTAAAACGGGAATTCGACCACTGATTTTGAATGTTTTTTGATTGCACTGATTTTTTGAGATCCATAGTGTCATGTCAAGATGAAATTGTTGGATAAAGGCATTTGAGTTTAATTCTTGCATCGTCATTTGTAAATTTCCAGTTAATGATAGCTTCTTTATTATTCCTGTGTATTTGCCAGGCCAATAGTTCTTTTTGCATCTTTTGGATATTGTCAATTCTCCCCATCAAAACATTTAACTCTATTTCAGGCATATTCAACCACCTGCCATTTTTGGGGGTATAAACAAATTCAAGATTGTCTCTTATGCGTTTGGCTTCTTTCGGCTCAAAGACCCTCATACAACGCAGCTGGTTTATGTGTGCCCAGGTTATTTTTGTGGCTTCCCCGTACCATTCGTCGGCTATTTAACTCGTTTTTTTACCACCTTTCTTATCGTTTCATAGGAAATATCTTCAACATATTTCGACTCTACCATTTTATCAGCCAATAGCCGTAGCGACCATTTTGAAAAACTTTCTGAGGCTTTCCCACAACTTATGCTATTAAATGTGCCTCGGCTTCACCGTCTATTTTTTTAGCTTTTGTTTTGATTATCGGTTTGCGGTCCAGGCAAGCTTCAAAACCGTCTTCGACAAAACGTTGCTTAACCCGATCTATCATCCGCATGCTTACTTTTAACACACGGCTAACTTCTTCGTTGATGATCTTTTCCCCAAGTCCACTTTCATCGCAATTCAATAAAATATAAGCATTGCGATATTGTTGGGCTGTGTGAGAACCCTTACTGATTATTGCAGTTAGCTATCCCCGTTCTGCTTCTGTTAAGGTTGCCTTATACTTTATCATATCCGTTTTGGATGATAAAGGATAATATTATACGACGATATCAAATTGACGTGACCCTATTTGCATAATCCGTTTCAAAATGTATAAATTGTGATGCTAAAGCAATTATCTGATTTTGAAAGTATTTCCGGAGAACATAAAATTTAAATATAGTTGGCGAAAATATCAGCAGCGCGTTCTGGACGGGCTTGATCAACACTTAAAAAATAATCATCTCCATGTTATTGCTCCACCCGGTTCCGGTAAAACCGTGTTGGGCATAGAAGTTGCCATCAGGATTAATCAGCCTACCCTGATTTTGGCGCCCACAATCGCCATCAGAAACCAATGGATCCAAAAACTTTGTGACCTGTTTCTACAAACCGGGATGGTTCCTGATTGGGTTTCGCGCGATATACGCCATCCCGAGTTCTTAACAATAGTAACTTATCAGGGGCTGCATGCTGCCTGTAACGATCTGAAAGTTGAAGAAAGTGAAACGGATATTGAAGAAGAAATTACGGAAAACGAAATTGGCGATTCATCCAATTACAACCTGGAAAACATTATAGCAGGGCTGAAAGAAAAACAAATCAAAACTATTGTGGTTGATGAAGCACATCATTTAAAAAATGAATGGTGGCAAACACTTATTAAAATTAAGAATAGCATTAAACCGGTTATTATCGGCTTAACGGCAACTCCTCCTTATGATGTTACGCCAAATGAGTGGCAAAGGTATCTTGAATTGAACGGACCGATTGACGTTGAAATTTCTGTACCTGAATTGATTATTGAAGGCGACTTGTGCCCACATCAGGACTATGTTTATTTATCGCATCCGACAGAGAATGAATTTCAGCAGATAGCGCAGTTTAGAGAAGGAATTGAACTGCTTTTCGAAGAAATAAAGAACGACGAAACCTTAAGCAGAGCGATCGAAAGCCATCCGGCTTGGATTAATCCCGGAGAAAATTTAGAGTGGATTTACAACAACCTTTCATCTTATTCTGCCTGTTTGATTTTTTTAAATACAATGGGAAGAATAATTCCGGAAACGCAAATTGAAATTATAGGCGACGCAACAATTGAGATACCGGATTTTGATTATAGTTGGGCCGAGATTTTGTTGGCATTTTATTTACTGAAGGAGAAAACCCATTTTAGAGCCTTTGAAGAGCATCAAAAAAATATTGAGAATAAGTTGCGAAGATTTGGTGCCATCGACAAACGCCAGATTAGTTTTTCACAAAATAAGCGAATTACCAGTGCATTAACATCAAGCATTAGTAAGTTAAACAGCATTAAACAAATAGTTGATTTTGAACATCAACAACTTGGGCAAACGCTCCGCCTTGTAATCTTAACGGATTTTATCCGAAATGAGTTTTACGCCGACAAACTTGAAAACACGTTCGAACTGAATAAAATTGGTGTCATCACCATTTTTGAAAAATTACGCCGCGAAAATAGTGACGCTATCAAAATTGGCGTTTTAACAGGTTCTGTAGTCATTATTCCACAAACTGCATTCAATCTGTTTCACGAAAGGGCAGAGCATTGTGGCTTAAGCAATATTAAACATACGCCGGTTCCGTTTGATGGTGATTATATCCTGATAGAAGAGTGTGAGCAACTGAAAAATGACATCGTTAATATGATTACTGAAGTGTTTCAACAAGGTGAAATACAGGTATTGATAGGCACAAAATCATTATTAGGCGAAGGCTGGGACGCTCCTGCCATTAACTCTTTGATTTTAGCAAGCTTTGTTGGCTCATTTGTGCTCTCCAATCAGATGCGCGGAAGGGCCATCAGAACTCAAAATGGCAATTTAAATAAAACGGGCAATATTTGGCATCTGTGCTGTATCGACCCAACATCTGCTACTGGTGGAGAAGATTTTGATATGCTCAAAAGAAGATTCAAAAGCTTTGTCGGTATCTCAGTAAAAGACGACTTTGTGATTGAAAATGGCATTGGCAGACTAAATATTTCCGGTGGCCTGCAACGGAAAGAAAACATTGCCAGTAAGAATGCCGAAACCATCCAATATGCCGGCAATAGACAAGCGCTGAAAGATTACTGGAGAAAAGCTTTGGAGAATGGTGTGAATTTAACGGAAGAGATTAAAATACCATTTGGAGAAAATCGGGAGTATAGGGCGGCCAAAAGCCTTTATCTTAACAAGACTATTGCGAATTTATTAACTGCGCTGGGCTTCGGTTTTTTAGAATATGTTTTTGAAATGCTACAATCTCTTTCCAAGAATGCCAGGTATATGAAAACGCTTGACGACTTGTATATTTATCTTACAATATTTGTTGTTATTGGCATTCTGATTTTTGGCCGTTTGGCATTTAAAGCATTCAGGCTGTACATTAAATACCGGGACATTTCAAAAGATATACAACAAATTGGAAACGCGTTGCTATACACGATGATCAATGCGAAAGTGATCAGAACCAATCCCCAGGAACTAAATGTAGAGGCATCTGTTGATGATTACGGCTCGGTTTATTGCCATCTGGACGGAGGGACGGCCTTTGAAAGATCAGCGTTTATCGGCATGCTGCAAGAGATAATCGAACCCATTGACAATCCAAGGTATGTGATCATCAGGAAAAACCTATTGATGTATTTTATCAAACAACGCGATTTTCATTCGGTGCCCGAAATTATCGGTCGCAACAAAACCCTTGCTCTTTATTTTGAGCAGGAATGGGCAAATCATGTTGGGCCATGTGAACTAATTTTTACACGGACGATTGAAGGACGGCAACTATTATTAAAGTCGCGGATTAAATCATTGGCCTCGCAGTTAGATAACAATGCAGAGCGGATTAGTAAGTGGAAGTAACCTACATCCCCGCTTCTACTTCACCAACCTCTCCGCCCTGAAAACATTATCGGCAGATTGCAGAATTTTAGCTTTTAGCTTCGGATTATAATTAGGGTTGTTAGCTAAAAACTGCCGGATAGTTGCCGCTGCCGACGGGGATTGGTACCAGTTAAACGTAGACTGCAACCAGCTTTGCGGAAAAAATATATCACCGGTGAGTTGTATCTCTGCTAACAAATTAAGGCTTTGCGGCAAATATTTCTCGGAGGCTTCGGTACGTAAAGGATGGTGCAGGTACGAAAGTGCTGTTGTTACCCAGGCTTCTTTACTTCGGTTTTTAGCTTCTTTTAACGTCTCGAAAAAGGAATCGCGCTCGGCTACGTTATTGGATAAGGCCGGCATTAAAAACTGCAAGCGCAATTTCCTGTCGGGATTTTGTATCCGGGCAAGCTGTTCATTTAATATCTCCTGGTAACCGGCATAATTACGGATAGCCAGCGTGGTTGCTAAACCAATATAATCATCTTCGGTTAACTTGATATCGGCGGGTTCCTGCTTTTTTTTCCATATTTCAAAAAGCCTGTCTTGCGCGGTTGGGGTCAGCGCTATACTGCTGTAGGTTTTAAAGAGCTGCTTTTTTACATTGGCGGTATTGGCCTGTTGCATCGCCTGCCATAAAGCGCTTTCAATACCGGGCGCCTGGCCGTTCCATTGGGCTCGTGGTGTAAAGCGCCAAAAGGCCGAGCTGAGCTGATCGAGTAAAATATTGATGTTCAATTCTTCAGTTTCCTTTAGTAGCGCATCCTCGTCAAATTTTAATAAACCAGCCGGGGATATGGCCAATCCGTTAAGCATATTTTCGTAGAGGTTGATATAGGCCGAGGCACGGCTGAGCGAACTTTTAAGCAACGGCAAACCATCAATCGATTTTTTATCTACCGGAAATACGCCGTAACCTTCGCCGCTGGAGTTAAATAAAACAGCTGCAGGAGCCGGTTTTCCCTGTGCTATTTTGAGGTTCACACTTGCCTGGTTCATGTTAACCGGCAGCACTTCCATATGGTCGGCATAAACCAGGGTTATTTCAAAATACTGGGGCCACACGCGGTTGCTGCCATCCTCGCCTTTCTGATTAATTACCAGGCTGGCTATTTTTTGCCCGCTGGTTTTAAGCTGATAGCTAAACAGCGGCCTGCCAGGTTGGTTTACCCAAACCTTGTTCCATGCTTGCAGATCTACCGGTGTACGGGCATCAAGTATAGCAATCAAGTCGGGCCAGGATGCGTTACCGTAAGCATACTTTTTAAGATATTCGCGCAGGCCATCCTTAAAAGCTTCGGGGCCCATCAGGCGTTCCAATTGGCGCATCATAATAGGCGCTTTGTGGTAAATAATATTACCGTACATGGAGCCCGCATCCTGTAAGTTATCCAGTTGTTGACGGATCGGGTTAGCACCGGTTGTGCGGTCAACACCATAGGCGGCGGGATAATGGTCGGTTAAAAATTTAAGGTCGTAATTATTGTTTTTCAGGGTGATGTTGCCAATCTTATCTGCCATAAAGTTGGCAAACACCTCTTTCATCCATACATCGTTAAACCAGCGCATGGTTACCAGATCGCCAAACCACATGTGCGCCGTCTCGTGCGAAAGTAAGTTAGACCGGGCAATCAACTGATCCTGTGGCGCACTTTCGTCTAAAAACAAGGTAGATGCTTTATACTGAATGGCACCTACGTGCTCCATACCACCGTATTGAAAATCGGGAATACCGATACAATCAAACTTTTGAAACGGATACTTGATCTGGGTATAGCTCTCCATAAACTGAATAGCGTCAGCCTGGATATTAAAAACCGGGTTAATGCTGCTTTTTAGTTTCGCAGTATCGGTTTCGCGGTAGTAAAAGTTGATGTCGCGGCCCTTTACCTGTTGTTGCGTGTGGAAAAACTTACCGCCCACAAACGAGAACAAGTAAGTACTGATTTTATCTGAAGGCGAAAAACGGTACGTTTTGCTGCCGTTCGCTTCCGTTACCGAATCCTTTAAGGGGCCGTTGGCTACCGCTTGCCAGCCACCCGGAACGTTTAAAGTTAATTTGAAAGTGGCTTTCAGGTCTGGTTGATCAAAGCACGGAAAAACCGTACGGGTACGATCTGGCACCAAAAGTGTGTATAAAAAATCGTTGTTACGGTTTAATGACGAACTACCCGCCATAAAAGCCACATGGATTTGATTGGTCCCTTTGCTAAGGTATTGTGCCGCGATAATTAAATGCTCATTACTATGGCTAACCGGTATCTGTTTTCCGTTTACGGTAACCTGTTGTATACGGTCGGCTTTTTGCTTAAAATCTATTTGTAAGCCACCGGATACATCGCTTAGCTTAAACTGCAGATCTTCCGAGGCGGGGATCAGTTCGCTCTTATCCGCCGGAATAGTAAATTTTAATGCATAGCTAACCTCGCTCAAAACCTGGGCCCGGTAAACAGCAAGAGCCGACGAAACCCCGTTTTGTACCGGGATGATGGTATCAGGCTTGCTTTGTTGCGCATAATTTAACAGCGGGAAAAGCACAAGTAACGCACTTATTTTAGATAACTTCATTTGTAAAGCCAAAATAGCGGTTTAAAGGGAAATAGTGAATCTTTTTTTGGCGACAGTGCAGAAACGAGCCATGATCCCACTGGTAGTGTTAAGTCACGAGTACTTAGTCCGGAGTCTTGAGTCAAAATTCGGCATTCCTAATTGATCATTAATAACTTTAGCTCAACGATATCCGACATTTATCGTTGACACGACAGTAGCACATTCATCCGGCTGGCCGAATTGCCGCCTTCCATTACTTCGGCAGAAACAATTTCAGGCAGCCACCATCGTAGCCCCAATTTAAATTCAATTTCACTACCCATATATTTTACAATCTTAGTCGTACATGTTTTTTCTCAAGTACCCCAGCCAGCCAAACCATCAGGAAGGCAAATATGAGGCATTTGATGAGTCCGCCGGTACCGTGGGTTAAAAAATCGGGGTAACCTATATCGGTCATTTGGTACAAGGGGTAAAATAAAAAGGGTAGCAAGTAGCAGGTTAAAGTGCTGGTTCCGGCGGGTTTAATGGCATCGAACCAGCCAGTTTTGCCTTTCATATCCATCAGGAACATAAATGCCCCATAGGCTATGATATTGATAGCGGTACAGATCATCACCCAGGATGGGGTATCGTTAGCCTTTGAAATACCTCCGCTGAAAAACCGGACTATAAAGCCCATATTGAACAGGATGATAGACAGCAGGAACAGCGCCACCCAGATAAGCTTGGGCTGCCGGTTATGGGTAAAGCGGTTATACAGCACAGAAATAACCAGCCCCGAAGCCGTAAACGCCTGCATGGCCCCATTACCGGCCAAGCCGATATAATTTTGTGTGCCGTTTAAAAAGTTAAGCCAGCCGAAATGAAAGTCGAGGTTAAAGAGCAGGAAAAAGATCCATGCGGCAACCAATACATACAGTTCGCCATCCGAGTAAAGGTAAATAAGCGCGCACATCAGGTAGGCCCAGCCTATAAGCCCTAATATACCCCACCATGTAAAGTGCAGCCAGGTGGGCGCTTCGGCGGTACCACCTTTATACAGTGCGCACATCACAATCAACAATATAAAACCTGCGCCGCGTAAACTATAGCTCAGCAGGCGCGGGGTATGTTTAGGATAATCTATCCATATTAAAAAGAAACTAAGCGTGATCTGGATCTCCCACCAGGGCTGGGCTATTACGGCAGTGTCGCTGTAGGTTTCCATATTGGCGTGGATAAAGCCGATGAAGATGAGCGCTAAAGCACGCATAACGATATATGCAGCTATTTTGGTTTTGCTATCGCCGCGGCTGATGCGGCTTTGGATGGCATGAGGTATGGAAAGGCCTACGATAAACAAGAAAGCAGGGAAAACAATATCGGCTAAACCCAGGCCATCCGTTCGTTCGCCTGCATGTTTAATCCATTCTGGCACCCCGGGAACGCCGTCAATGTCGTTCACAAAAATCATGAGAAACATGGTAACGGCTCTGAAAATATCAATGGAGTGAACGCGATTTATAAATTTTGAACTCATTAGTTAACTTTAATATACTATTTGAGGCAATTGTTTTAACTAATATGCAAGAACGACGAAAAAGTCAGTATAGTGCCGAAGAAAACAACTTAATAGTGAAGATTTTTTTAAGGGTAGGCTGTTTTTTTTTAATTTGACAGGTAGGCGAAGACAGATGATCCACTCCTCACAAGCATGCAAAGGCGCAAATAAGTGGCCGAAAATCAATAATATAGTGGGAAGCAAAAGCCTAACTGCGGCTACAACGCCATCAACTTAGGAATGGCTTGCTATAAAAATGGCAATGTGCTCACGCAAAGGCACAAAATGCTAACCATGAGGATAAAACACTTTGTACCTCTCCGTGAAAAAATCTATTTAACGTAATGGCATTATTTCAGGCCCGGTAAAAATCTAATCCCTGTCTCTGCTCAATTTGGCGTATACCAAAGTATTTTCTTGTAACTCGGCTGATTCCCTGCGGTGTTTTACAATATGAATAGCAGAAAACAAAGCCTCACGGAAAGAAATTTCGGATGCTTTGTTTTTTCCGGCAATATCGTAGGCCGTGCCATGGTCTGGCGAGGT
Source organism: Mucilaginibacter paludis DSM 18603 (assembly GCF_000166195.2). Classification (NCBI taxonomy): domain Bacteria; kingdom Pseudomonadati; phylum Bacteroidota; class Sphingobacteriia; order Sphingobacteriales; family Sphingobacteriaceae; genus Mucilaginibacter; species Mucilaginibacter paludis. The sequence goes on along the minus strand of NZ_CM001403.1, from coordinate 3,122,767 downwards.
ACGCACAATGTTAAGGCCAGCGGTAAAATTAACACCGTTCTCAAAAGCTATTTGTTTAAAAGGAATCAGGCCCTGATCGTGATACATGGCCAATACGGCATCAAACTTTAAATAAGAGCCATTGGCAAAAAAGCCGTCGGCAGCATAAGGGCCCATAGCGAGTATGCCCAGGGCTTGGGCCTCATTAATGGCAGGGGTAATAACGTTCTGCTCTTCAGATCCAATCAGGCCGTTATCGCCGGCGTGCGGGTTAAGGCCCAATACGGCTATCTTGGGTTTTCGTATCCAGAAATCTTTTTTCAGGCTCTCGTTCATCAGCTTAAGCTTAGAAACAATGCCATTGATATTAATCTTCTGAGCAATTTCGCCTACGGGGATATGGCCGGTAACCACGCCAACCTTTAAATCGTCACTTACTAAAAACATCAACGAATCCTGGCCGCCTGCGCGTTCCTGTAAATATTCGGTATGGCCGGCAAAATTAAAGCTGTCGCTTTGGATATTGTGCTTATTAATGGGCGCGGTAACCAGGGCATCAATACTGCCTGCAACCAAATCGGTAACGGCTTTCTCTAACGACAGGAAAGCATATTTACCACCGTTTGCGGTTGATTGGCCCAGTTCTATCTTAACATCCTCTTCCCAGCAATTAATCAGGTTGGCGCGTTTGGGGTTAACCTGGTCGGGCGCGGCCACCACGTTGAAGCTAAAATCACTCAGGTTTAAGGCCTTGCGGTGAAAAGATGCTACCTTGGTATGGCCGTAAACGATGGGAGTGCAATAATCTAATATTTTAGGATCAGAAAGCGTTTTAATAATCACCTCAAGTCCTATCCCGTTTACGTCGCCTATGCTGATACCTATTTTTAATTTCTCGCTCATGTTGTTTATGATATATAGATGATTTCACTATTGTATTGTGATTTCACCGATTATATTTAATTATGATTTCACCGATTGCGTTGTGATTTCATCAATGATTTGTACGCTGTATTTGGCATAGCCGTAACCTCTCCAAAATACAAATAAAACATTTTTATGCCCATTATCTGAACAAAGCACAAATATGACGTTATTTGCGTTAAGTTTAAAAATTAATAATGAGCATCGTAAGGGCGAAAAAACATCTTGGTCAGCACTTTTTAACAGACAAAAACATTGCCGAAAAGATTGTGAACAGCCTTAAACTGCATGGTAACTACACACAGGTGCTGGAAGTTGGGCCTGGAATGGGCATCCTGTCGGACTTTTTGCTCCAAAAAACCGATTACCAAACCTACCTGATCGATATCGATACGGAGAGCTACCAATTTCTTCAGAAAAAATACCCGCAACTGGGCAGCCGGTTAATCAATGCCGATTTTTTGGAGATGGATTTCGGCAAAACCTTTACCAGCCCTTTTGCCATCATCGGCAATTTCCCTTATAACATATCTTCACAAATTTTATTTAAGGTGCTGGATAACCGCCAGCAGGTTTTAGAGGTTGTGGGCATGTTTCAGAAAGAGGTAGCCGAACGCTGCTCGGCTAAGCCCGGCAGTAAGGAGTATGGCATCCTCAGCGTATTTTTGCAGGCCTATTATAAAGTTGAATATTTATTTACCGTAAAGGCCGGTGTTTTTAACCCGCCGCCTAAGGTACTTTCGGCTGTGATCCGTTTAACGCGGAATGATACACCAGAGCTTAACTGCGACGAGAAACTTTTTTGGCAACTGGTGAAAGCCGGGTTTAACCAGCGCCGCAAAACATTAAGAAACGCCATATCATCGGTAATACCCAAAGAAAAAATAACCGACGACCCTTTGCTTGATCTCCGCGCCGAGCGATTAAGTGTGGCTGATTTTGTTACGCTAACCAACAAGGTGAGCGCCGAAAGATAAAGACCGTTTCAAAGTTTTCTTTTAAAAGCTTTTTTTTTGTTGAGCACCATCTAAAATTTGAATACCGCTTCGATATACTGAGGTCCCTTTAAATTCGCTTTTTTTTGCAGAAGCTTTAAGGTGCTGATTGCAGAATTATTACCATAAAACCGAACAAAGTATAGCTGCATTTTTTTAAATGCCGTATCGGGTTTAAAGTTGACGGCACTATCGCCCACGGTATAGGTACCGGGTTGCTCCTGTTGAAAATCTTTCATAGTAGTATCGGCAGGCATACTGTAAACCGGGAACAGACTTTGCCAGGCATCGCGCGTAAGCGTATCCTTTTTAAGTTGCTGCAATGCAGCGTAATCTAAGCCGCGGATGTAAACACTTTGAGAATCTTTACTCAGGTGGATGGTAAATGGATTAGGCGGCGTTGCCGATGGGCTATTACAGGCGGCGCAACCTAACAGAAAAAAACAAAGGTAAAGCCACCGCATATAATAAAAGCTTTTACTAAAATTGTAGTCTCAAATATACAACCATGAAATTTATACTCGAAATATTATTAACCGGGCTGGCCATTGTAATTGCTGCCCATATTTTACCCGGCGTACATGTTAACGGCTATTTTACTGCAGTAGTTGCCGGCATTTTACTGGCCTTAGTAAATGCCACTATTGGTTTGGTATTACGCGTATTAACCTTTCCGCTTAACTTTTTAACACTCGGGCTAATATCGTTTATTATCAGCGTATGTATGGTATTACTGGTGAGCCACCTGTTAGATGGCTTTTACGTAAGGGGCTTTTTTAGTGCAGCACTATTCGCCATTGTGTTAGCGGTATTGAAAATGCTTTTCCATACGGTGGAGAAAAATTAGTTGGATTGGTTTGGAGTCGGGAGCACTGAGTCTTGAGTCAAGAGTCAAAAAATAATGAGTTAGTTCTGAGTCTTGAGTCGTCAGCCACGAGTCAAGACTCAAAAAATGACTCATGACTCCGGGCTCGAGACTCCCGGCTCAGGGCTCCCACCTCAAACACCTTATTTTTCGGCCAGTAAATCGTCGTTCAGTTTTTCAAACTCGTTAATAAACTCGGCGTAGTAATTACCGGTACCGGGGCCGCTAAAACCGGTGTGTATTTTACGTACGTCGCCCTTTTTATCAATAATGATAGTGGTAGGGAAAGCTAAAAAGTTAGCCAGCATGGGCAGGCTTTTAGCCGGTTCGCCTTTATCATTGGTATAGCCTGTTACCAGGATGGGGTAAGGAACATTAAAACGGGCTTTTAATGATGACAGGCTTTTCTTTGATCGCTCAAAATCGGTAGTACGCTCGTAGGCCAGGCCAATTACTTCAACCCCTTTGGGCTGGTACTTTTTATAAAAGTTAACCATATAGGCGGTTTCGTCCATACAATTGGGGCACCACGATCCCATAATTTGCAATATCACCACTTTGTTTTTAAAGCGCGCATCGCTTAGGCTCACCTTTTTGCCATTCAGGTCGGTAAAGGTAAAGGCAATCTTTTTGTAGCCGGGCTTCAACGCCGTTAACGAGTAGGCATCGGGCAATTTGGCATTATCGTTTTTGTTGGCAAACCACTGGTCTATCCCGCTATAACCTGCATAAAACTTTCCACCGCTTAAAGTATGGTTATCGTTTATTTTGGCAGTAAATAAAAAAGCGTGTCCGCCGTCAAAGCACGATAGGTATAGGCTATCGGCAGCAACAATGCCTTCCAGGTAGCGGTAATCGCCGGTGGTGGTTAAAAAGGTGCCGGTTAAACGGGCGCCCTGCTGCTTCAATTCGGCTACGGTAGTATCGCCGCTGGCAAATATGGCCGACCAGCGCCCCTCAATATTAAACAATGGCTTTGCCGGGTTTTTAATCATGCGGTAGCTTTCGCCGGGTTGCGCGGCAAATTCGAGCTTTAAATCTTTTTGGGGCAGATGCCTTATCCAATAGCCTTTTAGGTTGGCGCCGTCAAAAGCCAGCCTCAACTCCGAATCAAACAGCGGCAGATGCACCAATACCGAATCCGACTGGATTTTTACGTCGGGCACTTGGAAATGCTCATCGCCATTTAAAATAGCCATTTGCTTTTTATCAACTCCTTTGATCTCAAAATTAAAAGGGATTAATTTTCCGGATGCTGTTTTAATGGATGCATGCCAGATGCCGTTAAGCAGTTTGCCCTGGGCGAAGGTTATTTGAACGCTGATGATCAAGAAGGCGATGATGGCCAGTGATTTTTTCATGTGTGATAAACAAAATATTAAAAAATGGTCGAAAATTAATCCTGCTGTGCTATGCAAAGTGTTTTACTGATCAATTTTAATGTTAACTGCTCTATTAATTTATAACCATGAAGATAGGCCAAAGTGCGGATTAACAATTCGTTTTAATGTAATAAAATACTACGGCATGGGGAATTTGTTTGCTTTGCTGAAAAAGATGAATGGTATATTATTCTTTCATGAATAAATTTTAAATTCCCCTGGAAATACCAGATGCAATGAGCGAGCTGAAACATAAATAAATTATTTATAGTATTACAATGAAAATATGCAGATACATTTTGTTCTTTATCGGAGCCTTTTTAATCAATA